>NZ_MAPV01000222.1 GCF_001700505.1 Streptomyces mutomycini | reverse complement strand
CTGCTCCCACAACCGCCAACGCCCACCGGGCAGATAAACGGCTTCCTGCTTTTCCGCGGCCATGATGGTCTACCTCTCGGAGCTACGGTCGGCCGCGCACCATTCGAGAACGGCGCGGGCACTGTGGTATTTGTTCTCGGCCTGGTCGAAAGCGATGCTGGCCGGGCCGTCGAGTACGTCTGCTGTGACCTCTTCGCCGCGATGCGCGGGAAGATCGTGCATGAAGACCGCGTCCGGACTGGTCGCCATGGTGTCCCCGGTCACCTGGAAGGGCGCGAACACCTCGCGCCAGTCGGCGGTCGGTTTCTCGGTCCCGGTGGTCTGCCAGCGGGTGGTGTAGACGACGTCGGCGACCGGCAGATCCGCCATGTCGTGGCGTTCCTCGATCCGTGCTCCGGTGCGCTTCGCGTAGACCGCCGCCCGCTCCAGGTACTCGGGCGCCAGCCCGTACCCGGGCGGAGTGCGCAGCGTGAGCCGGGTGCCCCGGAACCGGGAGAGCGCCAGCGCCAGGGCGGAGGCGGTGTTGTTGCCCTCGCCCACGTAGAGCACGTGCAGGTCCTCGATCCGGCCGAACCTGCGCAGCAGAGTCGTGAGGTCGGCAAGGGCCTGGGTGGGGTGCTCGCCCTCGCTCATCGCGTTGATGACCGCCATCCGCCGCTGGTTCGCGTAGGCGCGCAGTTCACGCTCGGGGCCGGCGGTGCGCGCCACCAGCACGTCGATCATCCGGGAGAGCACGGCGGCGCTGTCCTCCACGGTCTCCCCGGTGTTCTCCTGGAGGTCCCCCGGGCCGTAGGTGATCAGGCGCCCGCCCAGCCGCAGGGCCCCGGCGGAGAAGGCGGTACGGGTACGGGTGGAGGTCTTGCGGAACAGCACGCCGACGACGGTGTCCGCCAGCGGGCGGGCCTCGTCGGCGGCGCCGGCCGAGAACTCGGCGCCGCGCTGCGCGATCTCCCGCAGCTCCTCGTCGGACAGGTCGTCGATGGAAATCAGATGACGGCGTTCGGCCTGGCGCATGGTGCGTCCTCCTGGGTGGAGCAGGGGCGGGGCGGCGACAACGGGCGGGCGGTGCCGGACCTCAGCGGGTGAGCAGTGCGGCGCGCAGCACGCCGATGCCGTGGTCGAGCTCTTCCGGGGTGATGGTCAGCGGCGGCAGCACCTTGACCACTTCGTCGTCCCGGCCGGAGAGCTCGACGATCAGCCCGTGGTCGAAGGCGTATCGCTGCACCGCTGCGGCACGTTCGCCGCCGCCGCATCGGCCGAGGTCGATGCCCAGCACCATGCCGCGACCCCGGACGACGATCTCCGGTTCGACGGAGGTGAGTTCGGCCTTCAGCTCGGCCAGTCGACGGGCCGGTTCCGGGAGCCGGGCGAGGAAGTCCGGACTGCTCCACAGCTCGGCGGCGGCGGTCGCGGCGACGAAGGCGAGCTGGTTGCCCCGGAAGGTTCCGGTGTGCTCACCCGGCTCCCAGACGTCGAGCCGGGGGTGGAAGAGGGTGAGTGCCAGGGGGAGTCCGTAACCGCTGATGGACTTGGAGACGGTGACGATGTCCGGGACTATGCCGGACTCCTCGAAGGCGAAGAAGGTGCCGGTCCGGCCGCAGCCGGACTGGATCTCGTCGCAGATCAGCAGGATGCCGTGGCGTTCGGTGACGGCGCGCAGCCGGCGCAGCCAGTCGGCGGACGCCTGGTAGACGCCACCCTCCATCTGCAGTGGCTCGACGATCACCGCGGCGGGCGTCTCCACCCCGGAGGAGGAGTCGGCCAGCAGCCGTTCGATGAACCCGATGGAGTCGAACGGGCCCTGCGGTCCGTCCTCGTAGGGGATGAAGGTGACCTCGTCCTGGCCGTGCACCCCGCCGGCACGGCGGGCGCGGCCGTTCCCGGTGACGGCCAGCGAGCCGCGGGACATCCCGTGGTAGCCGCCGCTGAAGGCGAAGATCCCCCTGCGGCCGGTGGCTTTCCGGGCGAGCTTCAGGGCCGCCTCGACCGCGTCGGTGCCGGTGGGTCCGGGGAACTGCACGGTGTACTCGAGGCCGCGGGGCCGCAGGATGTGCTCGGTGAGTGCGACCAGGAAGGACCGCTTGGCCCCGGTGTACATGTCGAGCCCGTGCATCATCCCGTCGGCCGCGAGGTAGTCGGCGATCCGCGTCTTGATCGCGCCGTGGTTGTGGCCGTAGTTGAGCGATCCCGCGCCGCAGAAGAAGTCCGTGAAGACCCGGCCGTCCTCTGCGTACAGCCGCGCCCCCCTGGCCCGTTCGAAGACCACCGGGAACTTGCGGCAGTAGCTGCGGACATGGGACTCGTGGCACTCGAAGACCGCGACGTCCGGCGGTCCGGGCACGGCCGGGGGCGGTGTGAGGGAGGGAGGAGTGATCGCGGTGGTCATGGCGGTCGGTGGTCCTTTCGTTCTCGCGGGTCTTGCCGGTTCCGCCGGCTCCTGCCGCTCGGCGAGACGCGCCGGCGCACGCCGAGGACGTGCGGCGACGTTCTGTCTGGTGGAGCCGGGGGCCGCCGTACGGCGGCTCAGCAGGGCTGCTGTGCCGATGTGCGCTGTTGTGCCGGGCGGCGGACCGGCCCCTACCGGCCGCCTTCCGCCGGCCGGGCGGCAGCCGGACGGCGCTCCCGCCGCCGTGCCCCGAGGACCGGCGCGGACGCCGCGGAGGACACGGGCGGGTATCCGGGGAGGGCGGCGGAGAGTGCGGCCACGGTGGTGTGCTCGAAGAGCGCGCGGACGGGGACGTCGATCCCGAGCGCGGCCCGCAGCCGTACCGAGACCCGGGTCGCCAGCAGGGAGTGCCCGCCGAGCTGGAAGAAGTCGTGGTCGACGCCGAGGCCCTGGACGCCCAGTACCGCCTCCCAGATCCCGGCCACGGCACGTTCACGGTCGGTGCGCGGTGGCGTGCCGGCGGTGGCGTCCTCGGGTTGCCGCCAGCTCTCCACGGCGGGCAGGGCCTTGCGGTCGACCTTGCCGTTCGGTGTTCGCGGCAACGCGTCCAGCACCACGAACGCCTCGGGCACCAGGTAGTCCGGCAGGTCGGCCAGCAGCGCGGTCCGCAGCTCCTCGGGGCCAGGGACAGGGCCGGACGACAGGTCCGCGCCGGCGCGTGGCAGCAGGTACGCGGCCAACCGCTGGTCGCCCCCGGGCTGCGGCACCGCGCAGACCACGACGGCGCGGAAGACGCCCAGGGCCAGCAGCGCGGACTCGATCTCGCCCGGCTCGATCCGGTGGCCCCGGATCTTCACCTGGTGGTCGGCGCGGCCCAGAATCTCCATCGAGCCGTCCGGTCGTCGGCGCGCCAGGTCCCCGGTGCGGTACAGCCGTGCTCCGGGTCGCCCGGAGAACGGGTCGGGGACGAAGACCCCGGCCGTCTGGGCCGGGCGGCCGTGATAGCCCCAGCCGAGTCCGCTGCCGCCGATCCACACCTCTCCGACAGCGCCCTCGGAGACCGGTTCCAGCCGCTCGTCCAGCAGGTAGAGCTCCGTGTTGCCGCACGGTTGCCAGTCCACGGTGCGCCCGTGGGCGTCGAGGCGGGCGGTGGTGGCCCAGACCGTGGTCTCGGTGGGGCCGTACAGATCCCAGACCCGGGCGCCGTCGGCGGCCAGCCGCACCGCCAGTTCGGTGTGCAGCTTCTCACCCCCGCTGAGCACGGTCAGTCCGGCTCCCGGCCGCCAGCCGGCGTCCAGCAGCATCCGCAGGGTGACCGGGGTGGCCTGCACCACGCCGGGCCCGGCGGTGCCGATCAGTGCGGCCATCCGCTCCGGATCGCGGGCCTGTTCGCCGTCGGCCAGCAGCAGCCGGGCACCGGTCAGCAGCGGAAGGCACAGCTCCATCAGCGACGGGTCGAAGGCGACCGTGGTGATGCCCAGGAAGGCGCCGCCGGGGCGAAGGGGCAGTCGGGCCGCCATCGCGACCAGGAAGTGTGTCAGCGAGCGGTGCTCGATCAGCACGCCTTTGGGACCGCCGGTCGAGCCAGAGGTGTAGAAGACGTAGGCGAGTTCGTCCGGTCCGGGACGACGCGACGGCGCCGAGCGGGGAGCGGCCCCCAGCCGGGTCCGCTCGGCGGGGTCGTCCAGCAGCACGGTGCGGTCCTCTGCCGGGCGGAGCCCGGCAGCCACGTCGTCCAGCCGGCCGACCAGCGCCGTTTCGCTGATCAGCACCGCCGCTCCGGAGTCCTGCAGCAGATAGCCGATTCGGCCGCCGGGGTATCCCGGGTCGAGCGGCAGGTAGACGGCGCCGGTCTTGTGCACCGCCAGCAGGGCTGCCAGCAGTGCGGGGCCGCGTTCCAGGAAGACCCCGACGGGGGTTCCCGGCCCAGCACCGGTCTCGGCCAGGCGGTGCGCCAACTGGTTCGCTCTGGTGTCCAGTTCGGTGTAGCTGAGGGATTCGCCCGCGCAGCTGACCGCGATCGCGTCGGGGGTGCGGGCCACCTGTTGCTCGAACAGCTCGGTCCAGGGGACCTCCGGCACCTTCAGGCCGGTGCCGTTGCCCTGGGCCAGCAACCTGCGCCTCTCCCGTCCCGGCAAGGCCGTGAGCCCGCCCGCCGTCCGGGAGACCGAGGCCTCCGGATCAGCCATGACGGCGTTCAGCAGCGCCACGAACGCGGTGCCGATCCCTTCGGCGGTATCCGGATCGAACAGAGCGGTGGCGTACTGCATCCGGCCGGCGATCCGGCCGTCCGGCAGGGAGAGCAGGTCGAGCGCCACGTCGAGAGCGCTGCCGGAGGCCGGGGTGGAGATCATCTCGGTGTCCAGGCCCGGCAGGTAGTCCGGTTCCTCCCCCATGGTGAGCAGTTGGAAGGAGACCTGGAAGAGGGGGTTGCGGGACAGGTCACGCTCCAGGCCCAGTTCGGCGACGACCTGCTCGAACGGCAGATCGGCGTGGGAGAACGCGGCCAGTGCGTCCGTCCTGACCCTGCGCAGCAGCTCGGCGAAGGACGGCTCGCCGCCCAGATCGGTGCGTAGCACCACGGTGTTGACGAACAGTCCGATCAGCCCGTTCAGCCGGGGCAGTCCCCGGCCGCTGACCGGGGTGCCCACCGCGATGTCGGTCCGTCCGGTCAGCCGCCCCAGGGTGGCCTGGAAGGCGGCGAGCAGCACCATGAACCGAGTGGCCCGGTGCTGCCGGGCCAGCCGGTCCACTCCGGCCGCCAGCTCGGCCGGGATGGTGAATCGGACGATGTCGGCGGCGCCGTCCCAGACCGCCGGGCGCGGCCGGTCGGTGGGTAGCGTGAGTGACTCCAGACCCGCCAGCCGCTCACGCCAGTGGGCGCGCTGGCGCTCACCGCGCGGCCCGGCCAGCCGTCCGACCTGCTCGGCGGCGGCGTCGGCGTACTGGAAGGGCAGCGGTTCCGGTTCCGCGACGGCCGCCGGGCTGCCGGTACGGGCCCGGTACCCGGCCGCCAGTTCCCGGGTGAGCACCGCCCAGGAGGAGAAGTCGAAGGCGATGTGGTGGACCACGATCAGCAGGAGCTGATCGTGCTCGGCCAGCCGCACCAGGGTCAGGCGCAGCGGCGGTGCCGAGTCCAGCGACAGCGGCCGTACCACCTCGGCAGCGACGAGCCCGGCGAGCCGCCGCTCCCGCTCCTCGCAGGGCAGTCCGCGCAGGTCCCGGTGTTCCAGCGGTACCGGGACCGTGGGCTCGACCACCGCCACCGGCTCGCCGTCCACAGCCGGGTACCGCGTTCGCAGCACCTCGTGGCGGGCGAGTACCGCGGCGAACGCACCGGTCAGCGCCTTCTCGTCGAGGTCGCCGCGGATCCGCAGCGCCAGCGGCAGCAGATCGTCAGGCGTACCGGGACGCAGGCTGTCAAGGAACCACAGCCGCCGCTGTCCGAACGACATCGGCCGGCCGGCACTCATCTCGTGGGCATCACCGCTGTCCACCGTCACCTCCATGGAGCGGACCGGTCCAGGAGCCATCGACGGCTCCGGACACCTGCGAGTCTCCGCGTCGCCCCGCCTCCCGCCCAGAGAACTTCCGGCAGCCGCATCGGCGGAGCCCTCCTGCCCGTGGCTCCCTTGCCGCCCCCGGGGACGCCCGTCAGCCGGGACACCGGCCTCCGCCGCACAGTCCGGACGAGGAACGACAGCCGGGCGCCCTGGTCGACGGGCGGAATCCCGTCGACGCCCGGATGCACCGTGTGCGGCTGGTCGGCACGCAGCGCAAAGCGGTCCAGTTCACGGTTACACCCGTTCACCGGCGGGGCGGCCGAACTCAGTCGGTGGTGGTCTGGGTGCGGCGGGCGTAGGCGCGGGCGGCGCGGGCGCGGTCGCCACAGCGGACGGAGCACCAGTGGCGGCGTCCGGCACGCAGCAGATAGCGGTTGCAGGGGGTGGAGGGACAGGCTGTCAGCCGTTCGGCGTCGGGCCCGGCGAGCAGGTCTGCGGCATCCGCGGCGAGCATGCCGAGGGCCTGGTCGACGATCTGGTCGATGGGGTGCGGGGTGGTGCGGTGCATGCCCCGGACCGCGTCCCAGCCCAGCGGGCAGGCGGTGGGGACCCGGGTGAGGGCGTCGTTGACTGCGGCCAGCGCGGTCGCGGGAGCCGGATGGCCGCCGACCTGCGCGGCGAGCAGGGCGCGTACCTCTTCGCGCAGGGAGCGCAGGCGTGCCGCGCAGATCTCCTGCATACCGGCGTCCGCGGGAGCCAGGTTGTGGTCGAGCAGCCACTGGTTGGCGCCGGACGGCGTGCCCAACGAGTCGAGGAACTGGCCGCCCGGCAGCGCGATGGCGCTGTTGGCGAAGTCGAGCGCGGAGTAGAGCTCAGCGCCCGGCGCCAACGGCAGCCCGGGGTCGGCGGTGTCGACGGTGGCTGCGGTATCGGTCTCACTCACGCATCTCACGCTACAGCTTGCCTTCATCCGTGACAAACATCTATCGTCACGGATGTAAGCCAATCCATCCGTGAGGTGATTTCGTTATGGCATCAACCGGCGCCTCCAGCGAGCAGGTCCCCGTCCATGTCTTCGGCGGTCCGACCGCGCTCATCGAGTACGGCGGACTGCGGTTCCTGACCGACCCGACCTTCGACGCCCCCGGCACCTACCCCTCGGGGCTGGCCAAGACCGCGCCTGCCTCCGCCGCGCCCGCTGATCTGGGCCGTATCGATGTGGTGCTGTTGTCGCACGACGAGCACGACGACAACCTCGATGCCTCGGGCCGCGCCTTGCTCGCCGATGTGCCCCTGACACTGACCACGCCCAGTGGCGCGGGCAGGCTGAGCGGCACGGCACGCCCCCTGAAGGACTGGGAGTCCGTCGAGCTGGACCGCCCCGGCGGCGGCACGATCACCGTCACCGGCGTCCCGGCCCTGCATGGTCCCGGGTCACGCGAGGACCTCGAACCCGTGGTCGGCGAGGTCGTCGGCTTCGTCCTGAGCGGTGATGGCCTGCCCACCGTGTACATAAGCGGCGACAACGCCCAGCTCTCCCTGGTCCGTGAGATCGCCGACCGCTGCGGCCCGGTGGACACCGCCGTGCTGTTCGCCGGCGCGGTCCGCACCCCCGTCCTGGACCGCCGGCTGCTCACCCTCGACAGCGCTCAGGCCGCCGAGGCCGCCCGCATCCTGGGCGCGCGCCGGATCGTGCCGGTCCACTTCGACAGCTGGGCCCACTTCACCGAGGGTCGTGAGCAGCTCGTGGACGCCTTCACCACCGCTGGATTGATGGACCGCCTGGAACTGGCCTGACCCCGAACGCCCGGCCNNCCCGGCCCGGTCAGGCGTGACCCCGCTGACGCGCCCGGCATCCCGGGGCGCGTCAGCACACGTCGGCCAGTTGCTTCTCGATGGCGTCGGCGGTGTCGAGCAGAGCACGCGCGACACTGCGCAGGTCCCTGGTGTTCACCGTGTCTCCCACCACGACCGCGGCGATCGGGCCGGCCTTTCCGAGACGGACCGGGGCCGCCAGTTCGACCAGGTCGGGGATGTACTCACTCCTGGCGTACGACAGGCCGGTCCGTCGGATGCGGTCGAACTCGCGCCGCATCGTTTCCGTCCCGGCGCGGGTCATTCCCAAGCCGGCCGTCGTCGTGTCGAAGAAGTCAGCCGGGTTCCGCTGCGACATCGCGATCAGGAGCTTGCCCGCCGCCGAGGAGTACGCCGGGGCCGGCTGCCGCAGCGCCATCGCGAGCCGCACGTGTTCCTGTCCGTAGAGGGTCCCGACATGCTGGATCTTCGTCCCCGACAGCGTGCCGAGGCTGACGATCCTGTTGGTCAGCTGGAACAGCTCGAGGAGGAACGGGGTGACCGGGTAACTGAGCCGCTGCACCCCGGCGGGACCGCTGGTGGCCGCCAGCCGGGAGAGGTACGTGCCGAGCTCGTAGGATTTCGATTCCCTCCTGACGGCGAGACCGATATCGGTGAGTGCCAGCATCAGACGGTGCAGCGTCGATTTGGGCAGGTTCACGAGACGTGCCAGCTCCGAGAGGGTCAGCGGCCGTGATGCCTCGGCCAGCGCCTCGAGCACGGAGAGCGCTTTGCGTAGCGGGCCTCCCAACTTTCCGGGCACACTCTCCCTCACCAGCGTGCCCGCGTTCGCCCCCGGGGCCTGCGTCTGAAGATGTCGGTCACCGTCCACCGTGACGCTCCCGTCTCCGAAGCACATGAACTGATCCATGCCTACCCTCGTCCTGACGGGAGCTCAAGACCGGCTGTGGTTGCTGTCCCCAGAGGGCACGGCATCGGGCCCTTTCGTCGGTCACGGCGCCGGCGCAACGACCGTTCCGGAAAGTGGAATCGGCCGTAGAGCGGTGCCCTCGGTCTCCGTACTGTCCTGGCCATGGCTGATGAGAGCGCGTACGAGAAGGCGGGGGACGGCGTCGCCCGCCGTGTCCTGCTGGCCGGACCTCGTTCCTTTTGCGCAGGTGTCGAAAGGGCCATCGAGATCGTGGAGCGGGCTCTGGAACAGCGGGGCGCCCCGGTCTATGTCCGTAAGCAGATCGTGCACAACGTCACCGTCGTGGACGACCTCGCGGGACGGGGTGCGATCTTCGTCGAGGAGCTGGACGAGGTGCCGGACCGTGCGACGGTGGTGTTCTCCGCGCACGGGATATCCCCCGCCGTGCGCGAGGAGGCGGACCGGCGCGGCCTCGATGTCATCGACGGAACCTGTCCCCTGGTCGCCAAGGTCCATGCCGAGGCACGCCGCTTCGCGGCCCGCGGCGACACGGTCGTGCTCGTCGGCCACGCCGGGCACGAGGAGGTCGAGGGAACGCTCGGGGAGGCGCCGGAGTCGATGGTGCTGGTCTCGACGCCCGACGACGTCCGTGAGCTGTCCCCCGAGGTCGGTGGGCAGATCTCCTACCTCACCCAGACCACTCTCGCTGTGGACGAGACCGCGGAGGTCGTCGGCGCACTGAGAGAGAGGTTCCCGCTGTTGCAGGAACCTCCGTCCGACGACATCTGCTACGCCACCACCAACCGGCAGGCCGCGCTCATGGCGATCGTCGAGGAGGCCGACCTCGTCCTGGTCGTCGGCTCGGAGAACTCGTCCAACTCTGTCCGCCTGGTGGAGCTCGCGCGCCGCGAGGGCACCCGCGCGGAACTGATCGACCGTGCCGGCGACATCCGGCCGGAATGGCTGACGGGGGTGAGCACCGTAGGGCTCACCGCCGGCGCCTCGGCACCACCCGCCCTGGTCACGGAGGTCGTGACCAGGTTGGGCACGTTCGGTCCGGTCCACGTCGAGGAACGTGAGATCGCCCGCGAAACCGTGCACTTCGACCTTCCCTCGGCCGTACGTCGCGACACGTGACGGAAGGCCGTTCCAGCTGAGCGAGGAGCGACGTGTCATCAACTGTGCTCGGCCAGGTCACCGATCCCCATGACCTCAAGAAACTGCGCCCGGAGCAGTTGCCGGAGCTGGCGCGCGAGATCAGGGAGTTCCTGATCGACAAGGTCTGCGCCACCGGCGGGCACCTCGGCCCGAATCTCGGCGTGGTCGAACTGACCATCGCGCTGCACCGCGTGTTCGACTCGCCGGCGGACCGCATCGTGTTCGACACCGGGCACCAGGCCTACGCCCACAAGATCCTCACCGGCCGGCAGTCCGACTTCGATACGCTCCGCGCGCCGGGAGGACTCTCCGGCTACCCGATGCGCGAGGAGTCCCCCCACGACCTCGTGGAGAACTCGCACGCCTCCACGGCCCTGTCCTACGCGGACGGCCTGGCCAAAGCGCTACGACTGCGTGGCGAGGAGCACCGCCGCGTGGTGGCCGTCATCGGCGACGGCGCGCTGACCGGCGGCATGGCCTGGGAGGCCATGAACAACCTCGGCGGCGGTCGGCAGCCGGTGGTCGTGGTCCTCAACGACAACGGCCGTTCCTACGACCCCACCGTCGGCGGGGTGGCGGAGCATCTGGCCGCACTGCGCAGTGGCAGGCCCCATGGCCTGAATCTGTTCGAGACAGTCGGCTTCGCCTATCTCGGCCCCGTCGACGGGCATGACATCGCCGCCGTCGAGCTGGCGTGCCGCCTCGCGGCGGGGCTGGACCAGCCGGTCGTCATCCACTGCGTCACCGAGAAGGGGCGCGGTTACGCCCCGGCCGAGAACGACGAGGCCGACCGTATGCACGGAATCGGCGTCGTCGACCCGGCTACGGGCCGGTCCCGAGGCGGCTCCTCGCCCGGTTGGACCGATGTGTTCGGTGCGGAGCTCGAGCGGATCGCCGCCGAGCGGCCCGAGGTCGTCGCACTGACCGCCGCGATGACACAACCGGTCGGTCTGCGCGGATTCTCCCGGCGGTTCCCGGACCGGGTCTTCGACGTGGGTATCGCCGAGCAGCACGCTGTGACCAGTGCCGCGGGACTGGCCATGGGCGGCCTGCACCCGGTGGTGTGCCTGTACGCCACGTTCCTCAACCGCGCCGTCGACCAGATCATGATGGATGTGGCTCTGCACGGTCTGCCGGTGACGTTCGTCCTGGACCGTGCGGGGATCACCGGTCCCGACGGGGCCAGCCACCACGGCATGTGGGATCTCGCTCTGCTGGGCACGGTGCCGGGGATGCGTGTCGCGTCGCCGCGCGACACCGTCCGGCTCGCCGAACTGCTGGGTGAGGCCCTGTCCGTCGAGGACGGTCCCACCGCGATGAGATTCCCGAAGGGCGGCGCCGGCCCGGAAATCCCGGCACTGACACGCATGGAGGGTATGGACATCCTCCACCGCACGCGGTCGCGGCCGCTCGACGTCCTGCTTGTCGCCTCCGGGGTTCTCGCGGCCACCGCCGTGGGCGCGGCGGAACTGCTGGCCGAGGAGGGTGTCGGAGTGACCGTCGTCGACCCGCGCTGGGTGCTGCCGGTCAATCCCGCCCTGGTCCACCTGGCATCCCGACACCACCTGACGCTGTCCGTCGAGGACGGGGTGCGCGCCGGGGGTGTGGGCGCGGCGCTGGCACAGGCGTGTTCGGATGCCCGGACCGGCACCGCGGTGCACGCTCTGGGACTGCCCCTGGAGTTCCTGAACCACGGTGAGCGGTCGGCCATTCTGGCCCGGCACGGTCTCACCGCGCAGTCCATCGCCGCGTCCGCGCTCGCCCTGCGCGGCGACGCGGCGGCAGCACACACCCCCACATCCGTCCGGGAAAGGACACCGCGGTGACCCAGGTCGCGCTCGGTATGCCCGCTCTGCCGCCCGTCACTCTCGCCGACCGGAGGCCCACCCGTCAGTTGCGGGTGGGGCAGGTCGGGGTCGGAAGTGACCACCCCGTCTCGGTGCAGTCGATGACCACGACCGTCACGGCCGACGTCGACGCCACCCTGCAGCAGATCGCCGAACTCACCGCCGCCGGCTGCGACATCGTCCGCGTCGCGTGCCCGAGCGCGGACGACGCCGAGGCACTGGCCGCGATCGCGGCGAAGTCGAAGATCCCGGTCATCGCCGACATCCACTTCCAACCGAAGTACGTGTTCGCGGCCATCGAGGCCGGCTGCGCCGCGGTGCGCGTCAATCCGGGCAACATCAAGAAGTTCGACGACAAGGTGGGCGAGATCGCCCGAGCGGCCAGGGACCACGGCACCCCGATCCGTATCGGGGTGAACGCGGGGTCCCTGGACCAGCGCCTCATGCGGAAGTACGGCAGGGCCACGCCGGAGGCACTGGCCGAATCGGCACTGTGGGAGGCCTCGTTGTTCGCCGAACACGACTTCCACGACCTGAAGATCTCGGTCAAGCACAACGATCCCGTGATCATGATCCGCGCCTACGAGATTCTCGCCGAGCGCTGCGACTACCCGTTGCACCTCGGTGTCACCGAGGCGGGGCCGACGTTCCAGGGCACCATCAAGTCCGCCGTCGCGTTCGGAGCGCTCCTGCGGCAGGGCATCGGCGACACGATCCGGGTGTCCCTCTCGGCTCCGCCGGTGGAGGAGGCCAAGGTCGGCGCGCAGATCCTGCAGTCGCTGAACCTGCGCCCCCGCAAGCTGGAGATCGTGTCGTGCCCCTCCTGCGGCCGGGCCCAGGTGGATGTCTACAAGCTCGCCGATGAGGTCACCGCGGGGCTGGAGGGCATGGAAGTGCCGTTGCGGGTCGCCGTGATGGGGTGTGTGGTCAACGGTCCCGGGGAGGCGCGCGAGGCCGACCTCGGTGTGGCGTCCGGCAACGGCAAGGGCCAGATCTTCGTCAAGGGAAAGGTCGTCAAGACCGTCCCCGAGCACCGGATCGTGGAGACCCTCATCGAGGAGGCCATGGTGCTCGCGGAGACGATGGAAGCGGTGGGTGGGAGCTCCGTCACGGTCGTCGCGAACTGAGTGAGGGATTCCCCCTTGGGGAACAGTAACGTCGTGATCATCCGACTCCCCGAAGTCGGCCACAGTATGGTTCTTTACATCGTCTTTCCGAATGTCAATGACCATATCAGGCCACTCTCGGGGAGTTTTGACGTGCTGGCACAGAGCGGCCTGGCGCCGGACACGCACATGACGCCGGCTGAACACCGGGGATCGGCTCCGCCGCGCCGCAGCCTGGTCAGGTGCCCGTGCCCGCGGGGCGCGTTCACCTGTCCGGGCCGGCTCCGCGACCGGCGCGTTCGGCCGCGTCGCCGCCCCCGGACGCCCTGAGCGGGCGGTACCGCACAGAACCCGCGACCCGGCTCAGGATCGCCTGCACAGGTGCCTGGCATTGCGACGGAATGCCTCGACGAACACGCTGCCCCCCACCTCATGGAGGTTCGCCATGCTCGCCAACACCACGAGACGTTCGATAAAGGCACTGGTGCGGGCCCCCGATCCGCTGACGCAATCGGCCATCAGCGGCCATCTCGGTTCCACGACGAACATCGAGATCGTCTCGGAGGAACGCCCCGGGCCGGCCGATGTCGCCGTGGTCGTCGCGGAGCGGATGACCGTGGAGGTGACGTCGCTGCTGCGCAGGATCAAGGACTCCCTCCGGGTCCCGGTGGTACTGATCCCGTCGGACATCGACCGGTCCGACCTGTTCATGGCGGTGGAGTGCAATGTCGTGGCGGTGCTGCCCCGGGTCGCCGCCACCAGCGAACGCATCGAGGAGGCGGTGCTGACCGCCGCGACCGGCGGAGGCGTGCTGCCCTCGCAGTTACTCGGCGAGCTGCTCCGGCAGGTCGAACGGATGCAGCGCGAGGTTCTCTCACCGCAGGGCCTGCACACCTCCGGGCTGACCCCCCGGGAGATCGGTGTCCTGCGGCTAATGTCGGAAGGCCTGGACACCGCCGAGATCGCCGACAAGATGTGCTTGTCGGAACGGGCGGTCAAACGCGTCATCTTCGGTGTCACCAGGCGTCTGAACCTGCGTAACCGTCCCCACGCGGTTGCCTACGCGTTACGCACCGGCGTCATCTGACCGGGCGTCCACGCCACCGCGCCCACCGGAACCGGACGGCGTCGGTCCTGATCGCGCCCCACCGGACACAGTCGAAGTCACGGGAACGGCCGTCGGCGCCCGCAAGGCCCACGGCGGTCGTCCCTCCCGGCGCATCGTCCTGCGCAGCATCACCACATAGACGATGTCCAGCGCGACATAGGTCGGCACCAGTACCTGGAGAAGGTGGTGGGACGGGTACAGGACGAAGGCGGTCAGCCCGGCGAAGAGCGACCCCACGAGCTTGGCGACGGCGAGGTGCATGGACTGTCCCGCACTTGACCCGCGCCGCTTGAGCATCAGCAGGAACGAGGCGCTGAGCGGCACCTGGATGATCATTCCCGTGTACATCCCGTCCCGGTCGTGGAACTCGTTCGCACCCGCGACGACGACCGCCGACGCCCAGACCAGCACGCCGACGAGCGACCACCGAAAGACGCGCGGGGAAAGACCGGGGTAGTCGCGCGGCCCGAGCCGCAGCGCCTGGTACAGCAGGACCGCGTTGAACAGGACCCAGAGGAAGTTGATCTGACGCTGCGTCGGGGTCTGCTCCAGTACGAACGTCAGACTGAACTCCCAGGCGAAGTTCACCGCCACCAGGTAGGCGGGGATCCCCACCCGCCGGTCCACGAAGGCCTGCCGGATGGCCAGCACATAGGTGAGGAGCCAGCCGGCCGCGGTCGGCCCGGCGAAGGTCCAGAAGAGTGCGTCCGACACGTCGGCCGCCCCCACCGTGACCGGTGCTACCTGCGACATCGGAATGAGGAAAGGGGGCAGCCAGACCATGGCGATCCTTCGTGGGACGAGCAGGCGAGGAGGAAAGGGGTGGTGTGCGTCAGAGGCTGGGCACGACGAGGTCGAGGCCGAAGAACGAACCGCCGTACAGTTCCTGACCGATACGGGGGTTGAGCATCGCGTGACGGGCCGCCGTGTTGGCGTCCCGCCAGTACTGCTGCAGCGGATTCGACTCTGCGAAGGCGGCCGCTCCATGGGCCCACATCAATTCGTCGAGCGCGACCGTGACGAGGTTGACCGCCTGGCCGACGTCCCCGCGGATACGCCGGAGTTCGCTCTCCGGGAGCCCGGTGGCCTCCTGGGCGGCTTCGTCGAGCACGTCGGCGGCCCGGTTCACGTGCAGCTCGGCCGCGTCGATCGTCAGGGCCGTCCTGCCGAGTGCGGACACGAAGGTCTGTGAGTCGGGTTGGCTCGTGTATCCGCTGGGCGCGATGCCACGTCCCGGCGCCTTGTCGATGACGAAGGCACGCGCGGCCTGGCCGATGCCGATCACCACGGAGGCACATACGACGGCCATGGCCGCTATCGCCGCCGTCCGGAAGAGCGGTGGCAGCGAGACGTCGGTAGCACTCTCCCGTCCCCGCTGGACCTGTCCCGCGATCACCCGGTGTCCGGGCACGAACGCCTCACGGAGCACGACGGTGTGGCTGCCGGTGGCGCGCATTCCGACGGTGTGCCAGGTGTCCTCGATCGTCAGGTCGGCGACGGGCACGAGCATGGAGAGACCTCCTACGGCCTCCCCCTTCCCGTCGACCTCCCTCGCGACCAGGATCGCCCAGTCGTCGTGCAGGATTCCGGTGGCGTACGGCCAGGACCCGGTGAGCAGGTATCCGCCCGCGGTGCGCACCGCGGTGCCCGTGGCCGCGAAGACCGAGGCCAGCTTGGTGCCGGGGTCGTCCCCGAACACCTCGTCCCTGGCGGCCTGCG
>NZ_MAPV01000221.1 GCF_001700505.1 Streptomyces mutomycini | reverse complement strand
GTCCCGCACGGACGACGGGGTCGTCGTCGCGGACGACAACCCCGTCGTCCGTGCGGGACTCGGGGTCCTGCTCAGCGGCCGCCACGACATCGATGTCGTGGCGGAGGCGGCCGACGGACGCGAGGCATACGAAGCCGCGGTGCACCACCGGCCGGACGTCATCCTGCTCGACGTACGGATGCCCGGCGTGGACGGCATCTCCGCACTGCCGCACCTGGTGCAGGTTGCACCCGTGATGATGCTGACGTACAGCCGCGAGAGCGACATCGTCCACGAGGCACTGCGCCTCGGCGCGGGCGGCTACCTGGTCCACGGCGAGTTCACCGCCGACGAACTCGTGCAGTCCGTACGCGACACGAAGAACGGCCGGGCCCCCTTCACCGCCACAGCGGCCAACGCGCTCCTCGCCCATATGCGCCAAGGGGCGGCCCGGCAACCCAGGCAGCTCGCGGAGGGACTCGGAGAGGCACTGGCGACGAGCGGCCCGCACGAAGGGCCCGGCTCTCCCGCGCCGCCCCCGGCAAGCGCCGGCCACACGGCGCCGGCGCCGGTGCGGCCCCCGGTGCGACAGGCAGGACATCCGCAAAGCCTTTCGCAACTGCAACCCGCTGTGGCACAGTCTTCGTCCGAGGATGTTCCCGACCGGCCACCGGTACCCAACAGGGCGCATTACGAACTGAGTTCGAGGGAGGCGGAGGTCATGGAGCTCATCTCTTCGGGCATGAACAACCAGCAGATCGCCGCCACCTGTTTCATCAGCGAGAAGACCGTCAAGAACCACATCAACAGGATCTTCACCAAGCTGCACAGCGGCAGCCGCAGTGAGGCGATAGCCCGATGGCTCGGCACGGCACCGGGCTCGGTTCCTGGAGCGAGGGGGACAGGCAGCCATGGCTGAGCGGGGGACAATTGCCGCCGCGGGGGCACGCACGCGGACGCCACGATGGGCCCAACGTCCGCTTTGGGCCCGCAATTGGGCCCTGGGACCCTCGGCCGGAGGGGCCGTTCCGTCGTACATTGCTCCGGTCGGCTCGAGCACCGGCCAGGGGGAAGCCGGTTCCCGAGGCGGCACCGCAGAGACATACGCGCCGGCCGGCCGTCGGCCGGCCGGACCCGGAGGGGAACACCATGAGCAAGCTGATGCTGAAGGCTTCCGTCAACGCCAAGGTGTGGGCGAACACGTCGGTGGAGCGCATGAAGGCCCGTGGGGACCGGGGGCAGGGCGCGGTGGAGTACCTGGGCATCATCGTGGTGGTCGTGGCGATCATCGCGGCTCTTATGCTGACGAACATCGGTACGACGATCGGCGGGGCTATCACCGCGCAGATCAACAAGATCACCGGCGGCAAGTAGCAGCCAGGCAGAAGCGCGAGGCAGGGCAGGCTTTCCCCATCTACATCATGGTGGTGGCGGGCCTGCTCTTCCTTGCGTTCGCCTACTTCGCCGTCGGCCAGGCGTCGATGAAGAAGAACGAGGCCCAGACGGCCGCAGACGCGGCAGCGCTCGCGGCCGCTCAGAACGCGCGAGACGTGTGGGAATGGCCTGATGCCTTCGACCTCGAACAGTGGGACGACCTTCTGAGCGGGCAGGACATCGGAGCGGCATCCTGTTCCGCCGGTGGATTGCTCGCGGCGCAGAACGATGCTCGCCAGGTCGCCTGCGAACACGATTTCTGGCCCGAGGCCTCCTACACCGTCAAGGTCGAGACGAACGAAGCGGTGGGTAGTTCGGTCATCGCCGGAACCGACACCGAAAAGGCCCTGGCCACCGCAAGAGCTGTGATCGAGCCACGCTGCAGGATCGAACAGGACACGCGTCCCAGACCGACTTCCTCAGCGGATGACGACGACGGCGACACGGACGAGGCCGAGGAGAAGAAGGCGTACAAAGTGGTCTGCGATGACTCAGACTTCGACTTCGACATCGACCCGAAGAACATCGAACTCCTGCCGGAACTGGCAGATCTCTTCTCCGTCCACCTGGCCGACAAGTAAGTGAACGACATCGAGAGGACGCGCTGATGCGTGCAGCCATGACCCGGATTCGTCTCAGAGGGGCTGCTGTGGCGGCCGCCTCTGTAGCCATGGCTGTCGTGCTGACGGCATGTGGCGGCGACGGGGGATCGGACGGCTCGGAGGGAAAGACCAAAGAGCCGTCCACGTCGTCCGACAGCCAGAAAAGTGAGGCGCCGGGGCCCCAGGCGGATGACGAGAGCCAGGTGCTTGCCACGATCAAAGGCAAGGACGGCGTCGAGGTCATTGTCAGCTCGGCCAAGCGTGAATCCGGCGGGTTCGTCACCGTCAAGGGGCGTTTGAAGAACGGATCGGATCAGATCTGGGCGGCTGCCGGATGGCAAGGGCTTGAGGAGGAGCTCGTGAACAACGGCGCCTCCATGGCGGGCGCGACCTTGGTGGACCAGGCAGGCAAGAAGCGTTACCTGATCTTGCGTGACACCGACGGCCGATGCCTGTGCACGAAGTTCGAAGCGGTCCAGCCCGACGGCGAGGCCCCGTTCTTCGCCCAGTTCCCCGCGCCGCCTGCCGGCACCACCGATGTCGACTTCCAGATCCCGACCATGCCCACCGCGACGATCAAGATCTCCGGGTGATGGCCACCATGCAGCCACCAACCCCAGCCTCACGCGCACCACGAGGCACGCTGCGCCGCCGCGTCGGACTCTGCGCCGTCGCAACCGTGGTCCTGGGCACCTCGACGCTGTGGGGTGCCCCCTCCGCGACGGCGGACGACAACCCCACCGCCGTTCCCAGCGCCTCCCCGCCCGTCGAGGTCGACGCGAACTCGCCCGGGCTGATGCTCGGTGACGGCGCGACCCTCGGCGATGTCCGGGTCCTCGACATCAAGTCCGTCGTCGAGGACCTCGGCGGCGAGGAGCGCCGCGAGGACACCAATGTGGACATCACCTTCGCCCTCCAGGCCGAGGTCCTCTTCGGCAAGGACAGCGCGAAGCTGAGCGGTGCGGCCAAGGCCCGTATCGTCGCGATCGCCGAGGAGATCAAGAACCAGAACGCCACCAAGGTGCGCGTGTTCGGATTCACCGACAACCTCGGCTCCTCCGCCCACGGTGACGTCCTCTCCAAGGAGCGGGCGAACGCCGTGTCGGGAGTCCTCTCCCCGGGCCTCCCGAGCGTCACCTTCGAGATCCGCGGCTACGGGGAGGAGTACCCGATCGCCAGCAACGAGACCGAAGAGGGCCGCAAGAAGAACCGCCGCGTGGAGGTCACCTTCCAGCGCACCAGCGGCTCGTAGAACCGGCACACAGGTCGGGGCGCCGGGCTCCCGTGCGAGTGGCGGTCCCGGTGCCGGACGCAAGGAGCGGAAAGATGTCGAGGACCGTGGACGCTGCCGTCGCCGCAGCGGCTGCGCTGATCTGCGTACTGCTGCTGCCGGGTACGGCTGTGGCGGACCCGTTCACCGACGGTGCTCCGGGGGAAGCATCCTCGTACCGGCCCGCCGAAGGGGCCGTGCCCGTCACCGGCACGGAGTCCAGCGCGGACGGGCCGAGGCTGGAGCGATCGAAGATCTACTCGGACACCATCGGTCCCGGCCAGAAGAAGTACTACCGGGTCCGGCTGGACGAGACGTCCAACGCGTTCGTCTCCACGGTGCTCGCTCCGCCTCCCGGCACCAAGAGCGGCATCCTCGACGGCATTCAGGTCGCCCTGACCTCTGCCGACAGCACTCCGTGCAGTTCCGGACCGGCCGTGTACTTCGGGGGCGACACCACACGCCCGGTCGCGGACTACGCGTCGCGCCGCATCAGCGACGACAGCACGGCCTGCCAGCAGGCGGGGGACTACCTCTACACCGTGGCCTGGGCGGGGCAGCGGACGAGCGGCGCCGCGAAGTGGCCGATCGAGCTGACTTACATGGCCGAGCCCGGACTCAAGCCCGGTGCCGCAGAGCCGCAGGCGCCGACCACCTGGAGCTCGAAGGCGCCGTCCCCGGGTGAGGGCTCGCCGCAGAAGGTGAGCGGAGGCACGGGGTTCAACGACGCAGCAGCCGTGGACGACGGCGCCTGGCGGGACGACATCCGGCCGGGTGAGAGCCGGTTCTACAAGGTGCCAGTGGCCTGGGGGCAGCAGCTGTTCCTGCGCGCCCAGCTCGCCAACGCCACTTCGGACGACTCGTTCTTCGCCGTCAACGGCCTGCGCCTCGCGCTGTACAACACCGCTCGCGGCCGAGTCTCCGACAAGAGCACCGGCTACACGGGTGCCCCAGCCGGAGTCGACCTCGGTACGGCTCCGGCCGCCTACGCGAACCGGTTCGCGGGCGAGTCGGAAGCGGAGTCGGCGATGCGGTTCGAGGGCTGGTACTACATCCAGGTCACCCTCGACCCCAAGGTCCCCGACAACGTCCCCCTGACGTTGGACGTCGGCCTGAGGGGGAAGACCCAGCCGGGCCCCCCGTACGACGGCGACGCGGCAGCGGCGGGGTTCGGCCTGGGCGACACGGGCCCCGCGAGTGGTGACGCCGACACGATGCGGGCGATCGGAATCGGTGGGATCGGCCTCGGGACTGTGCTGGTCCTCGGCCTGGGCACGTGGCAGCTTCTGGGAAGCCGCCGGAGCCGGCCGATGGGCAGGCTGCTTAGGCCGTAAAAGGCACGAAAAACTAGCCGTCCGCTACGAAGCGACAGTTCTGGTTGCAGCCATCAACTAGTGGCTGTGAGCGGGTGGTGACGGGCGCAAGACTCTGCAGGTGACCACGGGACCCAGGAATGAGCCTCACGCCAGCCAGGTCGCCCGCATGCCCAGCCCTGGAGCACCTCAGCCGCAGGTTCCACTGTGAAGACCCCGGGCCCGCGAGGTACCCATGTCTGGAAGTGCCTGTCCGGCCCTCCCTCGCGATATTCCACCTGATAGCTCAGGTCGTCATTGAGGAAGACCTGCATGTAATGCTGGTCGGCGGGTTCCAGATCGAGCCGTCGCACGATGACAAAGCGACATGAGAGGTTCATGTCGGCAAGCACGTCGTGCAGCTGGTCCTCGGACGGGTCGTCCCAGGTCGTCCCGTCCGCCTCGACTGCTTGAAGCACTGGTGTTGCCATGCAGCTGACTCTAATCACCCACCAGGCTCGCAACCTTGGCGGGTTCCATTTCTGAGACACGCTTCAGAGCAGGTGGTCGGCCTTGCCCGCCTTGATGTCCCGGATCATCTGCTGGAGGGCCTCGCGGCTGTCGGTGAGGTAACGATCCTCCTGGCCGACGAGGGCAATGAACGCGTTGCCTTCGGTGTCCGTTCCCAGCCGGAAACAATTGTTTCCCTCGCCGCAGAAGGGTTCTTCCCAGTTGACTTCGAGCATGACGAAACTCCTCAGAGTAGACGTGAGACGGCGTGGATGAAGTCTCGTGACTCGGCGGTGCCGAGGGCTGCTTCCTCCATCCAGTCCAGATGGGCCCGGTATTTGGTGAGCTGCGCTTCGGCGTGCATGAACTCCGGTCCGTGTGCGGAGTCCAGCTGAACCGTGTCCAGTTGTGGCACGGCGCCGTGTGCGTACAGAAGGGCGTGCCCCGCGCCGGGGAACGCGCCGCGGTCGACGGGGATGACGCGTAGCTCGATATTCCGGCGCTCCGACGCCTCGCAC
Source organism: Streptomyces mutomycini (assembly GCF_001700505.1). Lineage (GTDB taxonomy): Bacteria > Actinomycetota > Actinomycetes > Streptomycetales > Streptomycetaceae > Streptomyces > Streptomyces mutomycini. The sequence continues at coordinate 19,169 of NZ_MAPV01000221.1, read as the reverse complement.
AGGTAGGCGAGCTGCTGCCGGGTGACGTCTCTGCCACCGAACTGCATACGGAGCGCTGCCTCGTGCACGTAGCCCACGTAGTCGACCGGCGCCGGCCGGTCGAGCACCTGCTGCCTGTCCATGCGGTGTGCCACGCGCAGCTCTACCTCCAGCCGCGAGAGTGCCGGAAGTACGGCTCCGAACACCGCCCGGGCGTAGTCCTCGGTGTGGAGCAGGCCAGGCAAGTGGACGGTCTGCGCGGTGCGGATGCGCACGGCGTTCCACTCGAGCTCGGCGATGTCCAGCAGGCCCGAGGGCAGGGTGCCTCGGTGCTGCTCCCACCAGCCACGCTCGCGGCGGTCGGCCATGTCCACGAGCGCTTGCACGTAACGGGTGTCGGAACACGCATAGTTGCAGGCGAGTGTGCGAACACGCTCCGCCGTCACTGGCCGGACGCCGCCCTCCATGTTGGAGATCTTCGTCCTGTCGACGCCCAGTAGCCCCGCCGCGTACGTGGTCGTGGCTTCGGCGGCGGTGCGCATCTTCCGAAGCTCGGCGCCGAGACGCCGTTGCCGCTCGGTAGGTGTGGAACTGCTCGGCATGGGCCCCTTCTTCCGCCGACGATAAGCACAGTCTGCCGCTGAGGGGGAGATGCGGTCCACCCGTAAGGAGGCAATTGCCTCCAGAGGGGAGACACGGGTGCCCCCGCGTGCATACCTTGAGTACCGCACCGCACACGCTGCGCCCGAAACGAAGTGCATCGCGCGGCCCTGCCCGCACCTCCTGCCCTGGGAGGGGCAGGTCCGCGCCAGGGAGACAGGCCACAGGCCGGCCGCAGTGGCGATGACCGTCAACTCAGCCCCCGTACCTGGGAGTCAGACATGCACCCGTATTCGCCGTCACCCCAACGCACTGCCCTGTGTCCCGCGAGAGCACCCCTCTCCGCCCCCGGGGCGACCCCGCGCCTCCGGCCGAAACCGCGCCCGCACGCGGGGCTCGTCCTGAGCCTCACCCTCCCCGGTGATCCCCGCAGCGCGGCGGTCGGGCGGCATGCGGTCACGGCGGCTCTGTCCACGTACGGGCTTCGCTCCCACACGTGGCCGGTCGCGCTCGCCGTCACCGAGCTCATCGCCGTCAACGCGGCACTCACGCCCGGACGTGAGCTCTACCTCTCGCTGCGCCACCGTGACGGCGGCCTCCGCCTCGTCCTCTGGGACCAGCACCCCCGCCACGCCGACCCCGACACCCTCGCGCTCTGCGAGGTCCGGCGCCGCCGGGCCCTCTGGCTGCTGGCGGTCGTCGTCGACGACTGGGGCGGCGACTGGGGTACCTGCGAGGCCCAGCCGCCCCACCAGGGCACCAAGTCCTGGGCCGTCCTCCCGCAGTGAGGGGCGCCGGGTGGTCGGTGGGACTTTACGGACACTTTCCCGACCCTTATGTCCCATTTGGGCGTCCGTAACTTCCCAATGACGATGGGCTCGCGCCTGCCAGTGCAGTGCGGATCTCGTCGAGCATGCGGTCGGGGGTCCGGAAGACCGTCGCGGCGGGGAAGCGGAGGACCAGCCGCACTCCGGGGCAGGTGCTCAGCACGTTGAAGCGGTCCAGGTCTCGGCGGTGTGCCTCGCGGCTGCCGTGGTAGGCGTAGCCCTCGATCTCCACCACCACACCCTCCTGGAGGAAGAGGAAGTCGGGCCGGATCCGGCGGCCGTCCGGTGTCACCAGTTCCGCCTGGCTGAGCGGGTGCAGGCCGGCGTCGTGCATCCGTAGCCGGGCGATCGTCTCGGCGGGCGAGCCGCTCTGCTGATCGGTGAGTGCGAGCCACTGCTCCGCCCTCGGTGTGCCGTGGCGTCGGGTGGGGTGCGTCGCGCAGGCGGTGGCCAGCACGTCGATGGTGATGAGGCGCCTCCGGCGGACTCCGCCCACCACGCGCGTACCCAGGGCGGAGTCAACGGCTACCAGCGCCTCGTCCCGCGTGCCGGTCAGGAGCAGGTCGTGCAAGGTGCGCAGGGGCGTGGTGGCCAGCAGCCCGTCGCGTGTGCAGATCTCGTACGGGGCGAGGGGCGTACGGTGCACCGTGAAGCCGTGGCGTCGGCCCTTGGGGCCGGCGGGCTCGGTGAACTCGATGGCCTCCCGCAGCAGTTCGATCCGGTGGAGCGTGGCTGCGGCACGATGGCTGAGGGTGAGGCCGGGGTCCAGTATCTGTACGGCGCGGGCCCGCATCCACGGCGTCAGTTCGACACCCGGCGCTGCCCAGGCCCCGCGCGTGACGCGCTGCCGGCGTTCCGCGTTCAAGCCATCGGCTCAACTGCCGCGCCGGTACACCGGCCGCCACGGCCTCCCGGGTGAGCAGAATGCCCTGCCGGGCTAATTGGTGCAGATTCCCCGTCATGGGGAGAGGATGCCGCGCGGAACGGACCGCTGTGCGGGCCTGTGGACAACGGGGGTCGGTCGACTGCGGGTATCAGTGAGGCATTGGTGTGTACAGGCCGCCGTTCTGACGTCAGACGGCTTCGATGCGGGCTCGGTCGCCGCAGAGCCCACGCATGTCGTCGGCGTCCGAGGTGAGGATGATGCGTGGCCCCCGGTAGCTCAGTGCGCGCTCCAGGCGATCGCCTCGGTCACCGGCAGCACCTGAAGCCGTGACACGTACCGCCTGTCCAGGGCGGTGAACGCCGAACAGCAGGTCACCGCCTTCATCACGGTGGCCCAGTCGAACGACATGCTGGTCGGGCTCAAGGCCCGCAACCTCCAGGAGCGGGCCATGGAACGTCGCCTCAGCCCCTCCGGCCGGCACGTACGAAGATGGAGCGGGCTCCATGAAGGAAGCCGCTCACCTGACGGTGACGGACCCGACGAACGAGTCGAGGTCCGCCGGGCTCAGCGCGCCCTTCACCGCATTGATCCGGATGGCGAACGGCACGTCCTTCGAGTCGACACCCGCCACCACGACCCCCGTCATCCGGGTCCCCTTCGCCGGGGTCGACTCCTCGCCCGATGACGTGAACTCGTAGTCGATCCTGCGGGCCTCTCGAGCGCTCTCCTCGCCCGCGAGGCGCACGTCCTGGGTGTCCTTCCGTGTTGCCCCCAGCCCGATGCCGGCGCCCGCCGCCGCGGCTGCCTCACCGGCGTCGCTGACGCCCGTGGCGAAGTTCAGCTGGACGGAGACCATGCCGGTGCGCAGTCCCTTCTCCACCCTGAGCGCGACCGCCGCGTTGGCCTTGCTGCGCTCGGCGGCCGGTTGCGGGGCGTACCCCTCGTCCTCCGGGTAGCCGACGGACACGCTCTTCGTGTCGAGCGTGCCCCAGCCGTCCGGGACCGCCCCGGCGTCCTCCCCGCCGCAGCCGCTGAGCAGCGTCAGGCCGACGGTGGCCACGACGGCCGCGCCGAGCGCCCTGTACTTCGTCGACGTCGACGTCAACGTCATCGCCCCTTCTCGTCGCGCGCGTTCACTGCGCGCAGTAGCTGTACGGGAGGTACGTGCGCTTGTCGCCCTGCGGCGCTCCGAGGAACTGTGCGTCCGTCAGCGTCTCCTTCTTGTGCTCGCCGGAGACCGAGAATCCGAGGCTCATGCCCAGCGAGACCTCGAACCCGAACTCCTGGGCGTCCGACTCGCCGTGGTAGCGCATCGTGCTGGACAGACCGTCCTGGAACATCAGCTGTTCGAAGGGGTCCGTCCCGTCGGGCTTCTTCTCCAGGGAGTGGTCGCCGAACATGTACTCGAACGGGGCGGTGTTGTTGCCGGAACCGTCGAGCCACTCCTCGGCGACGGAGCGCTTCGCCTCGGTGGCCTTGTCGGTCTCCTTGCCGAAGACGACCGAGTTGGTCTGCACTTCGATGCCCGTCTCCCCGGAGGAGTCGGTGACGCTGCCCTTGCCGCCGCGCTTGTCCGTGCCCTTCTTGCCGTTGTCGCCGCCCGCCTCGCCCTTGTCGGAGGTCGATGTCTGGTCGACCGTCTTCGTCATGTCGATACGCACGATCTTTCCGGTCTTCTGGTCGCGGGTGACGGTGATGGCCCCGGTGTGGGTGTCCTTGGCGCCGGCTGTGCCGCCCAGGGGGCCCGCGGTGCCGCTCACCTTGCCCTCGATCTCCAGCTTGGCGGTGTAGGTGTACGACTCGTTGCCGTTGACGTCGTCCTTGGTGATCGTCACGTCCGGCGAGAACTTGGCCTTGCCGCCCAGCTTGGCGCCGAGCTTCGTGTCGTCACCGGCCTTGATGGAGAGGCCGCCGTCCGCGTACACGTTGATGCCCAGGGTCGAGTAGGAGATCTTCTTGTCGCCGATCTTCTTCTCGATGTCCTCCATCTTCTCCGCCCACTTCATGCCGGAGTACCAGCCGCCGCCGTAGCCGCCGCTGTGTTTCATCGAGGTCTCCCACATCTTCATCTCCTCGATGTCGTCCCTCATCCTCTGGGCGTCGGCCTCGCTCCTGAACACCCAGGTGTCACCGTTTGTGATCTTGATGCCGCCGCCGATGTCGACATCCGCCTTGCCCAGGCTGCCGAGCTTGACGCCGGGGGTGCCGGCGGTCAGGCCGGCGGACGCGGCATCGGTGAACGTCATGTAGACGAGCTTGTCGTTCTCGTCGACCTTTCCGTCCTCGTTCACGTCGTGGCTGGCCTGGGCGACCTTCTGCTGGAAGCCGTACTCCTCGCCCCATTCGAACCAGCCGATCTTCACCTTGCCCCCGGCGGTGTCGGAGACGTTGGAGATCTGGCAGAGCCTGGGTTCGTAGTCGGCGTCGGTCTTCGGCTTCGCCGTGGCGTTCCCGCCCGCCGCGCAGCCCCCGCCGTCCCCGGTGAGCGTGCTGATGGCGCAGCGGATGCCTTCCCCGATGCGACCTCCGAGGCCGGCCATGGCCAGCGCGCCGGCCAGCGCGACGACCAGGACGACGACGCCGAGGTACTCGGTCGCCGTGGCGCCGCGGTCACGCCAGTCGTACGAGCGTGTGTACGCCGACGAGGGCGGCGAGAGCGCGCCATCCGTGCCCCGGTCGTCGAGGAGCCGGTCCAGGGACAGTCCCACCGCGGCGCCGGTGACCACAGCCACCACCGGCATCAGGAGCCCCTCGGTGTCCACCACGTCCCATGTCATGACGTAGCCGAAGGCGAGTCCGGCCACGGGGACGGCGAGGGCGCCCAGGAGATACGGGACGCGTGAGTCCCGCTGCCGGCCGGGAAGCGCGCGGGCGGCAGCCAGGACCGTCAGTGCGGTCACGAGGACGCTGGGCAGGTGCAGCAGGGCCAGTCGCCAGCCGAACGATTCGAGCCGTTCGTCGGTGGCCAGAGTCCCGACGAGCGCCCGCGCCGCGAGGAACCCCGTGATGACGTAGACGAGAGCGCCGGCCGCCCAGCTGCGGCTCAGGGGGAAGAACCAGCCGCCCCCGCGACCATCAGGCGGTATCCGGCCCGCGCCCCGGTCTCCCCAGCCGCCACCGCTCACGGTTCACCCTCTCGCCGACGAGCGCCCAGTTGCTCCCGGGGGTGAATGTACGGCGGGAAATCACTGCCCGACCTGGGCCCCTGGCCCCAAATGCAGGCCCAAATCCGGCCGTTGACGGTCGGGCGGAGAGGTGGGCCCGCAGGGCGGGGGCCGGCGGGGGCTGCTCGTCGGCTTCACTCGCGTGGTGTGCGGGCGGCGTAATATCGCGGACCGACATGGCTGTTGTACCGCCCTCGACAGAAGGACGTTGTGGAGTGGGTGCCTTCCGCATGTACCTACGGGTGGTCAGCCCGTCCCTGCGGCCGGATGAGATCTCCCGGAGGCTGGGCGTCGAGCCCGACGAGTCGACGGCCGTCGGATGGCGCAGACACCCACAAGCGACACCCCGGTCCCATGCGACCTGGATCCGGCACGTCAGGACGGCGGACGACGACGCGCGGCCGGAGGATCTCGAGCCGGTGGTCGTCGGATGGGGGGCCGGTTTCGCCGAGGCCCTCGGGCGGCTCGCCGCTTCCGGGGAGGCCGGGGTCCATCTCGAGATCGTCCAGGAGATCGACGATCTCGAGGACCCGCAGCAGAAGGGAATCTTCCTCGGGCCGCACCTGATGGCCTGGATGGGGGCTGCCGGGGCTGTTCTCGACATCGATCAGTACGTCTATCACGAGTGTGGCGACGCACCGGAAGGTGCCGGTCGCGCGCCCTCCGGATGAAGTGGGCCCGTGGTGCCTGAGGCCGAACGGGGGACACCGATGACCGAATACACCTTCCTGCCCGTGCACCGGATCGCACCGGACGCCATGGCGGGCGGCCCTGGCCGAGGTGGTGGGGGTGACCGTGGCCGCAGTGGACGTCGCCGCCGGCTCCGACGGGCACCGTGACTGGGCGCCCCCGGTCCTGTGCCACTTCACGGGCCTGGGCGGTGACCTCGCGCTCGCGTGGGACGTACACGCGCCGGCGGACCTGGAACCCGCGCCGCCCACCGAGTCCGAGGCGGTACTCCGGCTCGCGGCCCGGCTCGGCTCGACCGTGCTCCATCCGGCAGAAGGGGTGCGCCCTTCGGCCTGCTGGGCAGCCACACCGGAGGGCACCGGCACACGGGCACGGGTCCTGGACGGTGAAACGGGCGGTGACAACACGGGCGGTGACAACACGGGCGGGCACACGAGCGGGCACACGGGCGGGGAAGCGCGGCCGGTCCTCCGGGCCGACGCCGCCGAGGAGCCGGTCCGCCGGCTGCCTCTGTCAGGGGCGGAGCGCATCCCCGAGGTCCGCCAGGACGGTTGAGGCCCCGGGTTGGGCCCCTGGGCCCAAGACGGGTGCCCGCCCGGGCGATTAGCGTCTGCGCCGCAGGTGATCGACGCCCGTCCCGGCGTACCCCCCACGGCGCCGGGCCGGGCCGCAAAACGGAAGGTGACTGAGGGTGCCCACGGCTGAGCAGCTGACCCTGAACGACGAGGAGTCCCTGCTCCTCCAGCAAGGACTGATGGAATGGTGCGGCCCGGCCCGCTGCACCGAGGAGTTCGCCGTGGCCATGGGGTTCGACAGCATCCAGGACCTGAGCCGCCGCGGTATGTCGATCCGCGGCGCGCTGGCGGGCAGGGAAGCGCTGGACCCGATGGACTGGGCGCGTGCCCTGCTGGCGACCGAGCTGGCCTTCGCCAGTGACGTGGTCGGGTCGGGCTACGAGTGGTCCACCACGACCGGGTGGGCCGACGACACCACGGTGCGCGTCCTGCGTTCGGTGCAGCTGAAGCTGATCCGCACGGTCGCCCCGCTGGTCGGCCGGGGGCTCGGGACCCGGCAGGTCCGTCACGCGGAGGTCCTGCGGGCCGGAGGAGCCCCACCGCCGAGCCCCGCCTGGTGACCGTGCAGGCCGGTGCCTCCCGGGCGCCGGCCACCACGTACGCCCGTGCCTGCTGACGGGCCCGGTCCGGTGGCCCTTGCGGTGGCGGCCCCATAATCGGCCGCATGCCCGATCAGCAGACGCGCACCCGCCCGGTGGCGCCCGATTCCCGCAGCACCCGGCATCGCGCCATGGCCCTGCTCACCGCCGCCGCTCCCGGCCTGGGTGCCTACGCGGCGGTCAGGGCCGTCGGGCTTCTCGCCCTGTGGGTGTCGGCGTCGGCCGCGGGGAAGGACGCCCTGCAGCTGCTCGGCGGGCGCTGGGACTCCGTCTGGTACCAGCGGATCGCGGAGAACGGCTACGGCTACACCGTGACCCTCCCCGACGGCGGCGTCCACCCCGACCTCGCCTTCTTCCCGCTCCTGCCGGCCCTGGAACGCGGCCTCGCCGCGGCCACCCCCCTCACCGTGCAGGGCGCCGGGATTGCCGTCGCCTGGCTGGCGGGGCTCCTCGCGGCCTGGGGGATCTTCGCCGTCGGGGCCCGGCTGTACGGGCGGCGGACGGGGGTGGTGCTGGCCGCGCTCTGGGGCGCGTACCCGACGGCGTTCGTGCAGTCGATGGCGTACACCGAGACCCTGTTCACCGCCCTCGCCGCCTGGTCCCTGTACGCCGTGCTCAGAGGCCGCTGGATCGCCTCGGGCGCGCTGTGCGTGCTCGCCGGGCTGACGCGGCCCTCGGCCGCCGCCCTCATCGCGGCGCTCGCGCTCACCGCCGCCGCCGTCCTCCTGCGGGAGTGGCGTGCGGGCGACCGGCGGGGCCTGCTGCGCCGGAACGCCCGCATGCTGACGGGGGTGTGCCTGGCGCCGCTGGGATGGCTGGCCTACGTGGTGTTCGTCGCCGTACGCGAGGGCGGCCCGTTCGCGTACTTCGACGTCCAGGCGCAGTGGGGCAACAGCATCGACGGCGGCCGGGCGCTTGCCGCGTTCATCGCGGGACTGCCGCTTCCCGCCGCGCTCGGACTCTGCGCCGCGCTGGGGCTGCTGGGATGGCTGGTAGTCCTGTGCGTACGGCAACGGCAGCCGCTTCCCGTGCTGGTGTACGGCATCGCGGTCGTAGTCGTCTCGCTCATCGGGTCCGGCTACTTCGGTTCCCGGCCGCGCCTGATGATGCCCGCGTTCCCCCTGCTCCTGCCCCCGGCCGTCGCGCTGGCGGGACTGCGTACGGCGGCGCGCACCGGGGCGGTCCTCGCCGCGCTGTCCCTCGGCTCCGCCGCGTACGGGGCATGGACACTGCTGGGGCCGGGGCCGCCCTGAGCCGGGCACCCGGGGCCCGGCCCGCCGCCCGCACCCGTCACCGGGCCGGCGGCGCGGGTACGGAGATCCGCACCCGCGTCCCGGGCCGCAGGCCCCACCGCTCCATCGCCCCGGCCTCCGACTCCACCACATGGCGGGCGCGGAGCCTGGGCAGGCCGAACCGGCCGGGCCTCATCGTGCGGACCGCCAGCACCTCGAAACTCCGGTCCAGGTAGGCCACATCGATGGCGAACCGCATCCGGAAGGTGTGGACACTTCCGCACGGGGTGATCAGCAGCGCGCCGTCGACACCGTCCACTCCGAGCAGTCCACGCGCCCGCGCCCGGTAGGAGGCGGCGATGCGCAGCGGCACCTCCAGTGCCCCGGAGCCCGTCCCGACCGTCAGTGTCCCGCTGCCGTTGCGCCACTTCCCCATGGGAACCGACCGTAGACCTCACGGCCGGCGCGTGGGCCCGGTACGGCGAGACGATGGGCCCGGGGGCCCAAGACCCCGCCGCACGGGCCGGATTAGGGTCGGGACCGTGGACTCCACACTGATTGCGGTCGCCGCGCTCTGGGGCGCCGCCGCCGGACTGCTGCTCCCACGCGCCGCGTACCGCTTCTCCGTGGAGCCCGAGGAGCCCTGGCGGGACGCCTGCCCGGCCGGGCACGCGCTCACGGGACCGGGCCGGGGCTGGCTCGGCCCGGCCAGGTGCGCCGCGTGCGCCGTCGCCGTCCCCGCGCTCCCGGGAGGCTCGGCCCCCGGGGCCCGGGCGCCCGCCGGGCGAGGCCGTTACGCCCCCGCCGTCGCCGTCCCGGTGGTCACCGTGCTCGCCTGCGTGGCCCTCGCCGCCGCGACCGGCACCCGGCCCGAGGCCGTCGTCTGGCTGCTGCTGGCCCCCGTCGCCGTGCTCCTCGCCGCCATCGACCGCCGTGTCCACCGGCTCCCCGACACGCTCACGCTGCCCCTGGCCGGTGCCGCGGTGGCACTCCTGGGCGGAGCGGCCCTGCTGCCCGAGCACGCGGGTTCCTGGAGCTCCGCCCTGCTCGGCGGAGTGGCGCTGGGCGGTTTCTACCTCCTGCTCTTCCGGATCAACCCGGACGGCATGGGCTTCGGTGACGTGAAGCTAGCCCTCGCGCTGGGTGTGGCGCTCGGCTGGTACGGCTGGGCGGTGCTCTTCGCCGGCGGCTTCGCCGGCTTCCTGTTCGGCGCGCTGTACGGGGCGGGTCTGATGGTGATGCGGCGCGCCGGACGCAGGACGGGTATCCCGTTCGGCCCGTTCATGATCGCGGGAGCGCTTACCGGCCTGCTGCTCGGTGGACTCGCCGCATGAACCTCACCCGGCGCACTCACGTACGGAATATCCGCTCGCGCCAGGTCCTCGCGGACTGGCACCCTCCCCATATGGCCGGATCGTCCGCACCCCTCACGCACTCCGCCTCCGACGCGCGCTTCGAGACCCTCGTCGCCGAGGCCGACGCCGTGTCCGTCGACGGCTGGGACTTCTCGTGGCTCGACGGGAGGGCCACCGAACAGCGCCCCTCCTGGGGGTACGCGCGCGCCATGGCGGACCGGCTGGCACGGGCCGGGGCCGCGCTCGACATCCAGACCGGGGGAGGGGAGGTCCTCGCCTCCGCACCCGTGCTGCCGCCGCTCACCGTGGCCACCGAGTCCTGGCCGCCGAACGCCGCCCGCGCCTCCGCCCTGCTCCGCCCGCGCGGTGCAGTGGTCGTCGCGGACTCCGACGAACCGCCGCTGCCCTTCGCGGACCATGCGTTCGACCTGGTCGTCAGCCGCCATCCGGTGACGACGTGGTGGGACGAGATCGCCCGGGTGCTGGCCCCCGGTGGCACGTACTTCTCCCAGCAGGTCGGCAGGGAGAGCGTGTTCGAGCTCGTCGAGTACTTCCTGGGCCCGCTGTCCGCGGAGCAGCGCGGCTCCCGTGACCCGCGGCGCGCACGGGAGGACGCGGAGGCCGCCGGGCTGGAGGTGACGGACCTGCGCGCCGAGCGGCTGCGCATGGAGTTCCTCGACATCGGCTCCGTCGTCTACTTCCTGCGCAAGGTCATCTGGATGGTGCCCGGTTTCACCGTCGGCGCCTACCTGCCCCAATTGCGTTCCCTCCACCGCCGGATCGAGGAGGAAGGGCCGTTCGTCGCACACAGCGCCCGCTTCCTGATCGAGGCGCGGAAACCGGGGCAGCCGCCAACGGCTCTACTGTGAGGGCGACTTCACTGGCGCGGATGCAACGACATCACCTCGCCCTCCGTCCTACCCATGAGTAGTGCGACCCTGGTGGTTGAGCGCACAACGAAGGAGCAGGTCATGTCGGTGGGAAGGGAAATGTCGGGCGGAGAGATCAGCCCTCCGGTCGGCCGGCCACGCCATGGGAAGGCCGACTGGCTCACGGGTGCGCGGATCAGCGCCGTCCAGGGCCTCTTCTACCGGCCGGAGGGGCGCGCAGGGGAGCCGGAAGCCGTCGAATTCGTGCTGGAGGGCGGGCAGTCGGTCCTGCTGACCTGCGCCTCCGACCACACGCTGAGCATCACTTCGGGGGCCTGGCCCGGTCTCCCCGACTGGTGCGTGCCCGCGTGCCAGTGGCAGTTCGAGCAGCTCGGCCGGCTGCCGTCCCCTCCGTACGGCGGGGCCTGGACGGTCATCGGCACGCAGGAGCGGCGCGACGGGCACGGCGAGGTGCGCGAGGCGGTGATCCGGTGCGAGAACGGCGACTTCGTGGTCGGCGGCGGCGACACGGTGACGATCCGCTTCGTTCCCCGCTGACCCCGGCTCATCCCCGCTGATCCCGGCTCATCCCGGACGGGCCCCGCCGGGGCCCGTCCGGGGCCGCTCTACGCGTGAGCGCCCACGGCCACCTTTCCCACCGTCAGCTCCGGTGTCCCCTCCATCACCTCGCCCAGCCCTGCCACCTGCTCCTCCAGTGCCCGCGTCCGCCGGGCGTCGAGGGGACTCAGCGGCTCCACGGTCACGGCGATCCGCCTGCCCGAGCGGCGCTGGTGCCACACCCCGGCGACCGTGCCGTCCACCAGCAGCACCGGGAAGTTGCCGGCCTGACCGCCGGCCAGCGCGCGCTCGTACGCCGCGCCCGGGAAGAGCCGCTCGCGCGGCCGGGAGGCGATGGTGAACGCGTCGAAGTAGGGGAGCAGCCGCACACCGCGCGGCGGCGCGGACGGGAAACGGGTGTCGCCCGCCGCCACCCAGGCGCCCCCGCAGTCCTCGAACGCCACCTCCTCGATCGCGCCGGCCCCGGCCAGGTCCTCGAAGAGCTGCCCGGCCCAGCCGCGCGGCGCCGCGAGCCACTGGGCGAAGTGGCCCGGAGTGGCGGGCCCGTACGCCCGCAGATAGCGCCGCACGAGCTCGGCGGTCGCCTCCCCGGCAGGCATCGGGACGGTCCCCGGGTTGGTGTACGTGGCCTTCCGGCCCCGGTTCGCCGCGTAGCACAGGGCGCCCCGGTGGCCCGCCAGATGCAGCACCTGGCGCCAGCGGGGCCACATCTCCTGGAAGCCGGGCATCACGAGGTCTCCCGCCCAGGGGCCGGTGCGGGAGATCACCTCCGAGGAGAGCTCGTCGATGGTGAGCTCGGCACCCGTCAGGGCGTCGGCCACCGCGGCCACGACCGCCTCGACCTGGTCCGGCGTCATCCGCGCGTGCTTGGGGAACGGGCTGCCGCCCCTCGGCAGGGCCGACAGTGCTCCGGTCCACATCGCCAGCTCCGCGGCCGGCAGCAGATGCACGGTGCCGCGCGGGCCGAACGTCTTGACGAGGGTCCTGTCCGTCCACAGCGCCGTGCGCACATCTGTACGCGTCGTCCCCGGTGCGCGCAGCCCGACGGAGAGCTCCGCCGCCGACAGCACCTGCGCGTGCGCCCCGAGCATCGCGCCGGCGGCACCGGCCGCGTCACGGGCCGCGTGACCGGCGGAGGATGCGGCCTCGGAGAGGAACTGCCGGTCCAGGCGTCGTGCGTTCGCCTGTGACCAGGTCACGGTGGTGGTGCGGGCTCGTGTCGTCATGGGCCGAATCTAGGGCGCCTACAGGACAGGAACTGTCCTGTAGGCGCCTGTCGACACGGCCCGCGCCGCATCCGCGGGTATGCCTGCTGCGCAGTCCGATGAACTCGGAGAGTGATAATTCGGTGGCGTGGCACGCAACAGCACTTACGAAGGGTTATGGTGGAAACCCCCCCCTCGGGCCGGTCCGTACCCCCCCCCACGGACCGGCCCGTTTTTTGTGCCCGGACCGTGTTCCGGATGTGGGGCCCGAGTGCGGGAAGGGCTCCGGCCCCGTGCGGTGACCCCGGCGGCCTACGGGATCCAGCGGCAGGGCGGCTGTTCGTCAGCCCCGGTTGGCCCAGATGTTGGTGCTCGCGGTGTCCACGGCGAACGTGTCGATCTCCGTCAGCTCGGCCGCTGTCAGCGCCGGTGCGGCCAGCGCGGCGACGTTCTCCTCCAGCTGCTTCACGCTCGACGCGCCGATGAGGGCCGAGGTCATACGGCCGTCGCGCAGGACCCAGTTGAGCGCCAGCTGCGCGAGGGTCTGCCCGCGGCCCCGCGCGATGTCGTTCAGCCCGCGCAGCCGGCGCACCATCTCGTCGGACAGCAGGTCCGGGTCCAGGGACTTGCCCTGGCTGGCGCGCGACCCCTCGGGGATGCCCGTCAGGTACTTGCCGGTGAGCAGCCCCTGGGCGAGCGGCGCGAAGGAGATGCAGCCCATACCGGCCGTCTCCAGCGTGTCGAGCAGTCCGTCCCCCTCGATCCAGCGGTTCACCATCGAGTAGGACGGCTGGTGGATCAGGGCGGGCACGCCCATCTCCCCGAGGATCCGTGCCGCCTCGGCGGTCTGCTCCGCGTTGTAGGAGGACACGCCCGCGTACAGCGCCTTGCCCCCGGTCACGGCGGAGGCGAGCGCACCCATCGTCTCCTCGAGCGGGGTGGCTGGGTCGAAGCGGTGGGAGTAGAAGATGTCGACGTGGTCGAGGCCCGTCCGCCGCAGGGAGGCGTCGAGCGAGGACAGCAGGTACTTGCGGGAACCCCACTCGCCGTACGGGCCCGGGTGCATCCGGTAGCCGGCCTTGGTGGAGACGATGATCTCGTCCCGGTACGGGGCGAAGTCCTGGCGGAAGAGCTTGCCGAAGTTCAGCTCGGCGGAGCCCGGCGGCGGGCCGTAGTTGTTGGCGAGGTCGAAGTGGGTCACGCCGAGGTCGAAGGCGCGGCGCAGGATCGCCCGCTGGGAGCCCAGGGCGCGGTCGTCGCCGAAGTTGTGCCAGAGGCCGAGCGAGACGGCGGGCAGCCTGAGCCCGCTCCGGCCGGTGCGGCGGTACTCCATCGAGTCGTAGCGGGACGTGTCGGCGAGGTAGGGGAGGGAATCAGTCACGTTTCACTCCTTATCACGGACTTGTGACAGGCCGGGTTGGGCCCCCGTGACCCCTCCGCAGTAATGTGGGCGGCTTCGGGACATGCCGATCCGCGGCGCGAGAGCGCGGTGTGCGGACCGCACGGCGATCCCCCGGGGGTAGGCCCCGGACCCCCCGGGTGAGGGGGAGGGCGGGCCCAGGGCCCGTATGGAACCGAGAGGGTGAACTCAGTGAACTTGCGCGACCTGGTGTACGGGCTCTACGCACGCCGGGTGGGAGGCCGCCTGGACCACGACCAGGTGCCCAAGCACATCGGAGTCATCCTCGACGGCAACCGCCGGTGGGCGAAGGCGTCCGGCGGCTCGGCCGTGCAGGGGCACCAGGCCGGGGCGGACAAGATCTCGGAGCTCCTCGGATGGTGCAGTGAGACCGACGTCGAGGTCGTCACCCTCTGGCTCCTGTCCACGGACAACTTCGACCGGCCGGAGGCGGAGCTCATCCCGCTGCTCGGCATCATCGAGAACACCGTGCGCCAGCTCGCGTCCGACGGGCGGTGGCGCGTCCACCACGTCGGCACCCTCGACCTCCTGCCGGCCGGGACCCAGACCGTCCTCAAGGAGGCCCAGGAGGCCACGGCGGGTGTCGACGGGATAATCGTCAACGTCGCCGTCGGCTACGGCGGGCGCCAGGAGATCGCGGACGCGGTCCGCTCCCTCCTGCTGGAGCACTCCTCCCGGGGCACGACCTTCGAGGAGCTGGCCGAGGTCGTCTCCACCGACCTGATCTCCGAGCACCTCTACACCCGCGGACAGCCCGACCCGGACCTCGTGATCCGCACCAGCGGGGAGCAGCGGCTGTCGGGCTTCATGCTCTGGCAGAGCGCCCATTCGGAGTACTACTTCTGCGAGGTCTTCTGGCCCGCCTTCCGCAAGGTCGACTTCCTGCGGGCCCTGCGCGACTACGCGGCACGGCACCGGCGCTACGGGGCCTGAGCGTCGCGGCACGCCCGGCGGGCGCGGGCAGGGCAGGGAACCCGGTGAGGCGCACCTTGTCGCAGGCCGGGGCATGGCTTCGCGCGTTCGAGGGAATACAGCTCTCAGGTCGATGTCCGGTCAGTAACCAGGCGGACGTCGCAGCCAAGTGAGCGGCACCCAGCCCGCTCGCCCGGGAGGCCCTTTGCACACGAAGGACCGCACGACAAGCGGCCGACGCGGAGGGCCGGTGTTCGGCCCGCGCACGGGGCCCGAACCCGGTCCGTCCTCTCCCTTCGGGGAGTTCCGCGACCTCTGTCGCACTCCCCGACCTCGTCCGAGGGGGTACGTCCTTCCGTGGTGACCAGCACTAAGCGCCGCATGCCCGACAGGCGCACCTACGTTCTCGACACCAGCGTCCTGCTGGCCGACCCCAAAGCCATGACCCGGTTCGACGAGCACGAAGTCGTGCTGCCGATCGTCGTCGTCACGGAGCTGGAGGCCAAGAGGCACCACCCCGAGCTCGGATACTTCGCCCGGCAGGCCCTGCGCCTCCTGGACGACTTCCGCGTCCGCTACGGCCGGCTGGACGCCCCGATCCCGCTCGGGGATCTGGGCGGGTCACTCCGGGTCGAGCTCAACCACTCCGACCCCGGCGTCCTGCCGGCCGGCTACCGGTTGGGGGACAACGACTCACGGATCCTCGCGGTCGCACGCAATCTGCAGGCCGAGGGGTACGACGTCACCGTCGTCTCCAAGGACCTGCCGCTCCGGATCAAGGCGTCCTCGGTCGGCCTCCTCGCCGAGGAGTACCGCGCCGAACTCGCCGTCACCGACTCCGGATGGACCGGGATGGCGGAGCTGTCCCTCGCCGCGGAACAGGTGGACCTGCTGTTCAGCGAGGAGAACCTGTACGTCCCCGAGGCCGCCGAATACCCCGTGCACACCGGACTGGTCCTCCAGTCCGATCGCGGCAAGGCGCTCGGCAGGGTCACTGCAGAGGGCAATGTCCGTCTCGTACGCGGCGACCGGGAGGCCTTCGGTATCCACGGCCGCAGCGCCGAGCAGCGCATCGCGCTCGAACTGCTCCTCGACCCGGACGTCGGCATCGTCTCGATGGGCGGCCGGGCGGGCACCGGCAAGTCGGCCCTGGCGCTCTGCGCGGGGCTGGAGGCGGTCCTGGAGCGCCGGCAGCACAAGAAGGTGATGGTCTTCCGGCCGCTGTACGCGGTCGGCGGGCAGGAGCTGGGCTACCTCCCCGGCAGCGAGTCCGAGAAGATGAGCCCCTGGGCGCAGGCCGTCTTCGACACGCTGTCGGCGGTCGCCGGGCGCGAGGTCATCGAAGAGGTGCTGGGGCGCGGGATGCTGGAGGTCCTGCCGCTCACCCATATCCGGGGCCGCTCGCTTCATGACGCCTTCGTGATCGTGGACGAGGCCCAGTCGCTGGAGCGCAACGTCCTGCTGACCGTGTTGTCCCGTATCGGGGCGAATTCGCGGGTGGTGCTCACCCACGACGTGGCGCAGCGGGACAACCTCAGGGTCGGCCGCTACGACGGAGTCGTCGCCGTGGTCGAGAAACTGAAGGGGCATCCGCTCTTCGCGCATGTCACGCTCACCCGCTCCGAGCGCTCGCAGATCGCCGCGCTGGTGACCGAAATGCTGGAGGACGGGCACATCTGACCCGTAAAACCCCATAGATGCCGCCCGGCGAGCCAAGGAGCTTAGCCGGGCGGCATCGTGCTGCACCGTCATTTCCGAAAAAGTTGTGCGCCAAACGAGGTGTGACCTTTCCCACGCAACACAGAATTGCAACGCGCCGTGTCCTTCCGGCAGAGTCTTGCTTCCGTCAGGCCCCGCATACGGCACTTGGGCACCTCCAGAGGTGCCACGCACCACACAACTCAACAATCGCCGTCCGTATGCCGCCCGCGAGCACAACGCGGCGCTTCCGCGAGGAAGTCGCCCACCGGGCCCGTGCCTCCCGTGACCCAAGCAGTAGGGAGGCCAGTGTCAGGGGCACGATTGCGCCCGCGAGGTCACCTAAGCGGGCATGCTGGAAGGACACCGTGTGAGCCGGATCTCGGTCCGGGGGTTCGCCGTGGCATCCGCCACCGCCGTAACCACCGTAGGCGCCGTCGTAGGCGTTGCGTCGGGCAGCACTCCCGCTGTCGACGACAACAACTTCGAGGCGGCCGCAGCCGACACCACGCTGCTCGCAGACATCCCCGCGGGCCAGCAGGCCCAGGTGCAGACCGCTTCGCTGACGCAGCAGGCCGACGCCCAGGCGTCGGCGGCGGACGCGGCGGCCAAGAAGTCCGCAGAGGAGACGGCCCGCGTACAGGCCGCCAAGGACGCCAAGTCGAAGAAGCAGGCGGCCGAGGACAAGCTGGAAGCCGAGCGCGAGGCCAAGGAGCAGGCGAAGAGGGAGGCCGAGCGTGCGAGCCGGTCCTCCGTCCGCGACGCCTCCTCCTTCTCGTCGCAGGGGTCCTACAGCGTGTCAGAGGTCCAGGCCATGGCGCGTCAGATGATGCCGGCGGACCAGTTCCAGTGCTTCAGCAACATCGTGGAGCGCGAGTCGGGCTGGAACTACAAGGCCACCAACCCCTCTTCCGGCGCGTACGGCATCATGCAGGCGCTGCCGGGCTCCAAGATGGCGTCGGCGGGTGCCGACTGGCAGACCAACCCGGCCACCCAGATCAAGTGGGGCCTCAGCTACATGAACAGCGACCGCTACGGCAGCCCCTGCGCGGCCTGGTCGTTCTGGCAGGCCAACCACTGGTACTAGGAGCCCCGCGAGGTTCCGCGCTCAACTTCGAGATGCCCCGCACCGTCCTACGGTGCGGGGCATCTCGCGTGTACGGTCGATCCGGAGAGCTCCGGGGGGTCTGCGGGGAGCAGACGGGGGAAAGGGAAAATCATGTCGAAACTTCCGGGGTGGCTCGGTCGGCTGGGAGCCGAACTCACCGAGATCGGGGCGCGCCTGGAAGAACGCCGCGCCGAGGACGAGCGCCGCGCCGACGCGGACGCGGCGAGCGGCTCCTCGTCGACGCTCTCCACGGCCGTCACCGACAAGGTGCCGCGCCCGCCCGCGTACGCCCCCTCCGTGTCCGCCCCGTCCGCATCGCCGAGGCCCGACCCCGTGACCGCGATCCCCTGGGGGATGCGCGTCGCGGCCGAGGCGGGCTGGCGGCTGCTGGTCCTGGCCGGCACGCTCTGGGTGCTCATGCGGGTCATCAGCGCCGTGCAGCTGGTCGTCCTCGCCTTCGTCGCCGCCCTCCTGGTGACCGCGATGCTCCAGCCGACCGTGGTGCGCCTGAGACGGTTCGGGCTGCCGCGCGGTGTGGCCACGGCGGTCACGGCCGTGCTCGGCTTCGTCGTCATGGGCCTGGTCGGCTGGTTCGTCGTCTGGCAGGTGATGGACAATCTGGACACGCTCTCGGACCGGGTCCGTGACGGCATCGACGAGCTGAAGCGCTGGCTCCTGGACAGCCCGTTCCACGTCACCGAGTCGCAGATCAACGACATCGCGAAGAATCTCAGCGACACGATCGGCACCAACACCGAGGAGATCACCTCCGCCGGGCTCCAGGGCGTCACGGTGATGGTGGAGTTCCTCACCGGGCTCCTGCTGGCGATGTTCTCGACGCTCTTCCTGCTCCACGACGGCAAGCGCATCTGGCAGTGGGTCCTCAAGCTGGTCCCCTCGCAGGCGCGTCCGGGCGTCGCCGGCGCCGGGCCGCGTGCCTGGCGGACGCTGACCGCCTATGTGCGGGGCACGGTGATCGTCGCCCTGATCGACGCGATCTTCATCGGCCTCGGGATCTACTTCCTCGACGTGCCGATGGCGGTCCCGCTCGCCGTCTTCATCTTCCTCTTCGCCTTCATCCCGCTGGTCGGCGCCGTGGTCTCCGGTGCGCTCGCCGTCGTCGTCTCGCTCGTCACCCAGGGCGTGTTCACCGCCCTGATGGTGCTGCTCGTGGTGCTCGCCGTGCAGCAGATCGAGGGCCACATCCTGCAGCCCTTCATCCTCGGCCGCGCCGTGCGCGTCCACCCGCTGGCCGTGGTGCTGTCGGTCGCCGCCGGCGGCATGATCGCCGGCATCGGCGGTGCGGTCGTCGCCGTGCCCCTGGTCGCGGTGACCAACACGGTGGTCGGCTATCTGCGCTCGTACGGGCAGGACCCGGCCGTGCTCCAGGGCCCGGGACCGCACGGCGCCACGGCGCTCTCGGCCGTACCGCCTGCGCAACCGCCCACGGCCCGGCCGGCCGGGGACCCGG
>NZ_MAPV01000220.1 GCF_001700505.1 Streptomyces mutomycini | reverse complement strand
CAGCAGAGCCACGGCCCTGGCCCGCGCTGCGTGCGCACCCAGCTCCTCAACCGAACCGGTACCGGACACGGCTGGACGTCACCCCCTCTGCCCCCGCGACGGTGTTGGTCACTCCCCCACTGTGGCACCCGTCACCGACATCGCAATGCCGGTGGGCCAAGTGCCGGAACGCCTGTGCCGCACCCTAGTTGGGGCCTCGGCGGGCGTCATCCGGATGGCCGAGCCGTCACCCGATGGAATGGCTTTGGGCAAAGCTGCTGACGAGTCGGCGCCCGGGGGTCCGGTGATACCACGGGCCTCGGCCGGGTGCGCGGACGCGGCCCCGGCGCCCGGTGTGCGGAGCGAGCCCGGACACGCCTGTGCCCGGCACTCCGTTGAGTGCCGGGCACAGGGACGAGGAGGTTTCAGGCCTCTTCGGCGGCCTTGCGGGCGATGTCCGTGCGGTGCTGGGAGCCGTCGAGCCGGATCCGCCCCACCGCTGCGTAGGCACGCTCACGGGCCTGCGCGAGGTCGTTGCCGCTCGCCGTGACGGAGAGCACGCGCCCTCCGGCGCTGACGACCGCTTCGCCGTCCTGCCGGGTGCCGGCGTGCAGGACGAACGCGTGCGGTGCATCCTTCGCCACCACGTCCGCGAGACCCTCGATCGGATCTCCGGTGCGGGGCGTTCCCGGGTAGTTGTGCGAGGCGATGACCACGGTGACCGCCGCGTCCTCGCGCCAGGTCAGCGGGGGCAGGACGTCCAGTGTCCCGTTCGCGGAACCGAGCAGGACACCGGCGAGCGGCGTCTTCAGGCGGGCCAGGACCACCTGGGTCTCCGGGTCGCCGAAGCGGGCGTTGAACTCGATGACCCGCACACCGCGCGAGGTGATCGCGAGGCCCGCGTAGAGCAGCCCGGAGAACGGTGTGCCACGGCGCCGGAGCTCGTCGACGGTCGGCTGCAGAACGGTCTGCATGACCTCGTCGACCAGCTTCGGGTCGGCCCACGGGAGAGGTGAGTACGCGCCCATGCCACCGGTGTTCGGACCCTCGTCGCCGTCCAGGGCGCGCTTGAAGTCCTGGGCGGGCTGGAGCGGCAGCACCGTCACACCGTCGGTGATCGCGAAGAGGCTCACCTCGGGGCCGTCGAGGAACTCCTCGATGACCACACGGTCGCAGGCCAGGGCGTGGGTACGCGCGGCTTCGACGTCGTCCGTGACGACGACGCCCTTGCCGGCCGCGAGGCCGTCGTCCTTCACGACGTACGGAGCGCCGAAGGCGTCCAGGGCCTCGTCGATCTCCGCGGGCGTCGTGCAGACGTAGCTGCGGGCGGTCGGGACGTTGGCACCGGCCATGACGTCCTTGGCGAACGCCTTGGAGCCCTCCAGCCGGGCGGCCTCGCGCGAGGGGCCGAAGCAGGGGATGCCGGCCGCACGCACGGCGTCGGCGACACCGGCGACAAGCGGTGCCTCCGGGCCGACGACCACCAGCTCGGCGCCCAGCTCGGTGGCGAGGCGTGCGACGGCATCGCCGTCGAGTGCGTCGACCGGGTGCAGTTCGGCCACCTCTGCGATTCCGGCGTTGCCGGGGGCGCAGTACAGAGCGGTGACATCGGGGTCGAGGGAGAGAGAGCGGCACAGGGCGTGTTCGCGGGCGCCGCCGCCGATGACGAGGACCTTCACGGGGTGCAGCCTAACCGCCGGGGACCGGGGGCCTCGACGGGCGCCGCTCCGTGGACAGCCCGGGGACGGCCCATGGACAGCCCCGGGCGCGGGTCCGCGGGCCAAGGAGCCTGCCGCTGTACGTTGCCCCGCCACGCGCCGGTCCTCCCGCTACACGTCGGTGCCCCAGCTACGCGTCGGTGCCCCAGCTACTCGTTGGTGAACTCCTCGACGACCGTGGCGCCGAGCTCGCGGACGATCAGGTCGTGTCCGGAGAGCGCGGAGTCGACCAGATCGGGATCGTCCGCCTCAGCGGTGTCGTCCTCGGGTGCGACCGCCCGCGGCGGCTCAGGGGCCGCTCGGTCGTAGGAGGACTGCTCCGGCCGCCCGGGCTGCTGCGGCGGGGACTGCTCGGCCGGCTGGGAAGCCTGCTGGGCGGGTGCGGCCGGCCGGGACTCGTACGACGGCGCCGGCGGAGGCTGGTACGGGGCGGCAGGAGGCCTGCCACCGCCGCCCCCGCCGCCCTGCGGGGGCTGGCCGCCACCACCGCCCGACGGGTCGACGATCGCGTCGACCCGCCACTTGGCGTTGAACTGCTCGGCGAGAGCCTGCTTGAGCACCTCCTCGCTGCCGCTGCTCGAGAAGGTGTCGCGAGCTCCGGCGTTGAGGAAGCCGATCTGCAGGGTGCTGCCGTCGAAACCGGTCACCTGGGCGTTCTGGCTGAGGAGGATCCAGGTGAACCGCCGGCGGTTCTTCACGGCCTCGAGGATGTCCGGCCACATGTTCCGCACCTGGGCGGCGCCCTGCGCCATGTTCTGACCTCCGGGCGCGGGTGCCTGCGCGACAGGGGCCGGGGCCTGGGCAGCCGGTGCTGCTGCCGCGGGGGCCGGAGTGGGCGCCTGAGCCTGCGGTACCCCGCCTCCGGGCGCGGAGGCGGTCGGCCAGCCACCTGGCCGGCGCGCCGCTTCGGCCCCGCCCGCGCCGCTGCCGGCCCCGGCCGGCGCGGGCCAGGCACCAGGACGCTGACCGGCGGGCGCCTGGGCCGGTGGCTGCTGCTGAACGGCGGGCGGGGCCGCGGCCTCGGAGGCCACAGGTCCGGGCCGGGAGATATCTGCGGGGGCACCGCCCGGAGCCTCACCCCGGGCCGCCGCCCTGGCTGCGGCGGGACCTCCGCCGGCTCCGGCGGGCATCGCGACGCCCGCCCCATGGGCTTCCGGCCCCGGTACGTATCCCATGGCGGGGCCGGACCCGGCTGTGGCGAAGGACGCGCCACGCTCCAGCCGGTCAAGCCGGGCCTGCAGCGAACGCTCGTCGTCGAAGGCGGCGGGCAGCAGCACCCGGGCACAGATCAGCTCCACCTGGAGCCGGGGCGAGGTCGCCCCACGCATCTCGGTGAGCCCTTCGTTGACCAGATCGGCGGCCCGGCTCAGCTCCGAGGCGCCGAAAACGGATGCCTGGGCCTGCATGCGCTCCACCACGTCGGCGGGAGCGTCGATCAGCCCCTTGTCCCCGGCGTCCGGCACGGCGGCCAGGATCACCAGGTCACGCAGCCGCTCCAGCAGGTCCGCGACGAAGCGCCTGGGGTCGTTGCCGCCCTCGACCACCCGGTCGACGACCTCGAAGGCCGCGGCCCCGTCGCCCGACGCGAAGGCGTCCACGACGGAGTCCAGCAGGGACCCGTCCGTATAGCCGAGGAGGGAGGTCGCCATGGCGTATGTCACACCGTCGTCGCCGGCGCCGGCCAGCAGCTGGTCCATCACGGACATCGAGTCACGCACGGATCCCGCACCGGCCCGCACCACGAGCGGCAGCACACCGTCCTCGACGGTGCTGTTCTCCTTGCCGCACACCTCCGCGAGGTAGCCACGCAGCGTCCCCGGCGGAACCAGCCGGAAGGGGTAGTGGTGCGTACGCGACCGGATCGTGCCGATGACCTTCTCGGGCTCGGTGGTCGCGAAGATGAACTTGAGATGCTCCGGCGGCTCCTCGACCACCTTCAGCAGGGCGTTGAACCCCGCCGGGGTGACCATGTGCGCCTCGTCGATGATGTAGATCTTGTACCGACTCGACGCCGGCCCGAAGAAGGCCTTTTCCCGCAGGTCACGGGCATCGTCCACACCACCGTGCGACGCGGCGTCGATCTCGATGACATCGATCGAGCCCGGCCCGTTGCGCGCGAGGTCCTGGCAGGACTGGCACTCCCCGCAGGGTGTGGGCGTGGGCCCCTGCTCGCAGTTCAGACAGCGTGCGAGGATGCGCGCGCTGGTCGTCTTTCCACAGCCACGCGGCCCGCTGAACAGGTACGCGTGATTGACCCGGTTGTTCCGCAGGGCCTGCTGCAACGGGTCAGTGACATGCTCCTGACCGATGACCTCGGCGAAGGACTCGGGGCGATAGCGGCGGTAGAGCGCAAGGGACGACACACATACGAGGTTATCGGGGCGCACCGACAACCGGTCCCGCCCCGGACACCGCGCCCGGCGGAACACCACACCCCGGACACGCAAGGGCCCCCCACGCACCCGCCAGAGCCAACCTACCCTTGCTGCCTTCCGGCCCTGGGGGAGTTCAGTCAGATAGCGCCACGTGAGGGGCTGACGCCCACCTTAGCCGATCCCGGCCCCCTGTCGTCCACCCGCTCCCCGTCCCCACACCTCCCGGAGGGCAGTCCGGAACGATCTTTGGGGAACATGTTCGCGAGCACCCTCCAACGTCTTGTATTGTTTGCCGCGGAGGATTCGCCTAGTGGCCTAGGGCGCACGCTTGGAAAGCGTGTTGGGGGCAACCCCTCACGAGTTCGAATCTCGTATCCTCCGCCATTGCTCTCACCGGGCAATACGTCGAAGGGCCCCGCAGCTTGCTGCGGGGCCCTTCGACGTTGCTGGTCTCAGTTCTGGTCTCATTTATTTCCGACATAAGAGACATTCCATTCCGCCGACTTGCCGTCGCCGGGTCGAGTCACAGGACATCGCGCTTCACTTAGAAGCGGGTTTCTGCCGACTCAGGACGCAGGCGTCCCCCCGCGATCCGCCAATCTGGGTCCCAGCGGATCAACTCTGGCCGGTGGCTGAGTGATCTGGAAGTCGACCGGTTTGAGCGGGTCCTGGCAGCTCGCCCGGATGCCGTGTCCCCGCCGGAACCACGATGGCGGCGGCAGCCGCCACGGCGTTCACCACACATGCCGCGTCGGTTCTGGCGACGCGCTCCGCTGCTCCGCCGGTCCTGCTGAAGTCCGGCGGGGTCGGAGCACGTGAGCTGTCCCGGATCAGCAAGGCGGCGCAGTGCGACGACATCGTCGTACGCCTTGTTCTGGAGACGGCGTACGACGCCGGGCTGCTGGCCCAGGACGGCGACCGGGTCGCGGCAACGGACGGATACGACACCTGGGCGGAACGAGAACCAGCGGAGCAGCTCACCGCGCTTCTCCACACCTGGCGGAGCCGCTGACTCCCGGCCCAGGCCCGCGACGGCCGTTCGGCACCGGGGTCCCCTACGGCACGGACACCGAGGAGATCGTCGCCGCGTACGCAAAGAACCTGGCGTACAGCGATGTCCGCCAGCTCGCCCATGCCGTCGACGTCGGCACAGCCATCACGGTCGAGTACGTCGCCGCGTCGGGCAACCGGACCGTACGTATCCTCAGCGAGCTCGTGCTCGACCCGCCCTACTTGTACGCCTGGTGCCGCCTGCGCGACGACCAACGGGTCTTCACCCTCTCCCGCATCCACGGCATCATGCCCGGGTAGCCGGAATCCGCGTCGTGGCTCGGTGTTCGGCCGGTCACTGCGGCCATGCCCCGCCACCAAGCACTGCGACGAGCCGCCATTACGATCGCCGACCATGGACTGGGTCGAGCGCACCGCGCAGTTGAGGCAGTGGACCAGGAGCGGGGCGCGGGCTCCGCACAAGCCGTTGCTGTTCCTGTACGCGCTCAGCCGGTTCCAGCAGGACGCCGACGACGAGCTGCGGTACAGCACGGTGGAGCAGGACCTGCGGCGGCTGCTCGCCGAGTACGGTCCTGGGAACCGGACGACGCCCGCCTATCCCTTCCATCATCTGGTGAGTGACGGCGTGTGGGAGGTGCGCACCGAGCGCGGTCCGGGCAGCCCCGGGACCGGGGTCAGGGAGCTGCGCGCAACCGGCGCCACTGGGCGGCTGACGCCGGAGCTACGGGCGGCGCTGCGGCGGGATCCGCCCCTGCTCGGCCGAATGACACGTGTACTCCTCGATCTGAACTTCCCGCCCTCCCTCCACGGCGAGCTGTGCGAAGCCGTCGGCATGGAACTGGAGGAGGCCGAGACCGGACTGGTCTCGGCCAAGCGCAGGCAGCGGGACCGGCGCATGCGGGAGATGGTCCTGACGGCGTACGAGTACCAGTGCGCCTTCTGCGGGTACGACGGCAGGATCGGCACGGTGCCGGTCGGGCTTGAGGCCGCCCATGTCCGCTGGTGGGCGTTCGACGGACCGGACGACCTCGAAAACGGGCTGTGTCTGTGCTCGCTGCACCACAAGCTGTTCGACAAAGGCGTACTCGGTCTCGGCGAGGGCCGTGGCGAGGCCCACAGCATCCTGGTCTCACAGAGCTTCGTCGGCCGCAGCACCGCCGCCCGCGAGCACGTCATCACGCTCGCCGGCCGTCCGGTCATCGGCCCCCAGTCGGGCGTCCGCCCCATCGCCGCCGCCCATCGTTCCTGGCACACCAGCCAGGTCTTCCAAGGCAGCCCACGTCCCGCCACGACCGCCTGAACGCCGACCTGGCGGTCACGCAAGCACACTGGTACGGGGTGTGATACCAGGAGTATGGTCTCTTGTATGGCCACGAAGAAGGTAACTGTGACGATTCCCGAGGATCTCCTGGCGGAGATCCGCGCGGAGGCGGCAGAACGGGGAATGTCGGCGTACGTCGCCGAGGCGTTGCGCTTCAAGCGCGACCGGGACCGGCTGCGGGAACTGTCCGACTGGCTGCAGGAGGAATACGGCCCCCTCACTGAGGAGGAGCGCACAGCAGCGTTCGAGAAACTGGAGGACCTCGACGCCGAACACGAGCGCCGCCGCGCCGCTGGAAAGCACAACGCCGGAGAGGCCGCGTGAAGAAGCGTGCCACTGAGCACAAGCAGCGGCCGTTGCGCGTCTTCGTGCTCGACTGCGAAGCCCTGTCCCTGGCTGTGCGCGGCGACCGGAGGATGATCGCCTGGCTCGACCTCGCGGCCCGGGGTGAAGCCGAGGTGGTGACGTCTCCGCTGACGCTGGTCGAGGCGTATGACGGCAGAACCACCGAGCAGCGCTGGGACTGGGTGCTCTCCCGGCTCACGGTCGCCGACGTCGGGAAGGAAGAGGCCCGCCAGGCCCGCCGCCTCCTGGCCGACGCCAAGCTGCACGGCCACAAGTACGCGATCGACGCGGTGCTCGCCGTCATCGCGCGACAGCAGAAGGGTCAGGTCACCGTCTTCACCTCGGGCGTGGACGTCCTGGAGAAGCTGGTCCCTGAGTCGATCATCGTCAAAAAAGTTTGACCCGGCTCTCTGGTCTCGGTCTTGGTCTTGGCCTTGGTCTCATTCACCCTCGTCCAGCGCCGTCCATCACCTACCCGCCGCCCCGATCCGTCGCAGGCCAGAACGCTCCTGATCACTTCCGGACCCCCGTACGAACATTTGGAAAGCGTGTTGGGGGCAACCCCTCACGAGGTGCATTGCGCTCCTCGGAGGTGGACCCCGCAGTACGTCGGCCAACACACGCTTGGTGTGGTAGCTCCAGGCGGAGCAGGCCCCCGAGCGGCACCGATCCACTGCGCGGCTCACAGAGTCCAGATCACCGGGACTGTCACTGCGGACGGCGAGCCCTCTCCACCGAGCGGGAAACTCACACCGAGATGACCTCGACGCCCTGATCCAGCCCCTTGAAGTCATCGGCGTTCCGCGTGAAGAGCGGGAGGCCCTGGGCGGCAGCGGTAGCGGCGATCATCAGATCCATGCGCCGGGGACGAGGGTTGCGATTCGCCTTGACCGTGAGGGCGACCAGCGTCCCGAACCGGCGGGCAGCCTCCCGGTCGAAGGGAACGGCTGCGAATTCCGCTTCCACGTCGGCCAGGCGTTGCGCTCGCGCCATCATCTCCGCCGGGTCCTTCGTCATTGCCACGCCCTGCGCCAACTCCGCCAGGACGACCGAGGAGACAGCCGCCTCCACGGGCAGGAGGCTCGAGTCGATCAGGGGCAGATCGATGACGACGCACGTGTCCAAGAGTCCGCGCTGCACTCTGTCTGTCATGTGCGGTCCCACGGATTGCCGTCGCCATCGATATCGATGCGGTCCTCGGAGCCAAAAAATCCGTCCGCTTCCGTACGCATCCGGGCGGCGTCGCTCCGGGGCGCGTGGCGCCACTTCCGCTGGAGTTCCTCCACCGGGACGAAGCGACGCCTACTGCTGAGCGGGCGCACCTCCGCGATCTCGGCGCCGTTTCGGGTGACGTGGTACGTCTCACCCGCCTCCACGTCGTCGAGCACAGCCTTGGAGCGCGCGGCGAGCTCCCGCTGAGTGATGGTCTTCATGGAACCAGCGTATCGCGGCGTAATGCATTGTGCTACGGGGTGGCCGTAGGGACGAGGGCGCCGAAAGCTCACTACCCGACCCGGTCAAGGCCTTACCGAAGGACCGCTTCCCACGAGCACGGCCAAGAGCGCTGCGAGCGGGACCAGGAAGTGGTCCCGCCGACGCCTGGTCTCAGTCCTGGTCTCATTCATCCCCGTCCAGCCCTGTCCGGACCGGGCCACTCCGAACGCCCCGCCTCAGGTCAGGACGGGTACGACCCCCAACGGACCCCCGTACGAACATTTGGAAAGCGTGTTGGGGGCAACCCCTCACGAGTTCGAATCTCGTATCCTCCGCCATTGCTCTCACCGGGCAATACGTCGAAGGCCCCCGCTGCTTGCAGCGGGGGCCTTCGACGTTCAGTGGTTGCGGTTGCGCTCCGGTCGCCCTGGAGTCAGAGCCGCCGTCCTGATGGTGACGCCGGGCAGTACCGCACCGGACCCGCCGCTCCCAGAACCTGCGCGACCGGAACCGTTGCCGGAGAACCGCGCACCTGCGGTGTCGCGGTGATCGGGCTGTCCGAGGTTCTACGCGTCGGCGAGCAGTGGATCGTAGGAGGTCGAACGCTGACGCCCTGACATGAAGGAGAGGAAGTCCCGCACGAATGCGCTTCGGGAGTAACGCCCTTCGGCGTCCACCACGGATCGCCCGAAGCCTCTCCTGAACAGGACGCGGTACTCCTCGGCATCGATGAACTGATCGCCGTCCGCGTCGGTGACACCGAAGAGAACCTCGGCGACTCTGATCAGCGCCGGTCCTGCCAGGGACGGGGCTGCGGCCGCGTACTCCTCCTCGCTCACCCTGCCGTCACCGTCACTGTCCAGAGCCGCCTGAAGTTCCCTCCACCACGCGGCGAACGCGTCGTACAGCCGGGTCTCCTCCGGCTCGTCCAGGTCGAGACGGGAGCAGAGCTCCCGTGCCATGGCGGCGAGATCGGGCCAGTCCAGATAGCCGTCCCCGGTCTGGTCCAGCACCTCGGTGAAGAAGACGCGGGCACTGCGCCGGTTCTCGGTCCCGCCCGTACCGTCCTGCTGGGCCGGTACCGGTGTGATCAGCCGGATGAGCGCGCCGGCCCGTTTCACCCGGGCGCGCAAAGTGGTGAGCGCCTCGGCACAGGGGCCGTCGCCGTCCGGCGACAGCTGGAGCAGACTGACGAAGTTCTCCGTCCGGATCCAGTTGTCGGGAAGGGCGCGGGCCAGGCGGGCGGTCACGTAAGCACCCTGCATCAGGGTCTGGGCACCGGGAACCTCCGGCAGCCCCGCCCGGCGGCGGAAAACCTCGGGAAGGGAGGCAACGGTGATGGTGCCGATGACGGGCCCCGCCAGCGCGCGTCCGGTCGCCCAGACCGTGGGCAGACCTGCGAACAGCGGCGGTGCCGGTAGATGTTCGAAGAGCTTGAACAGGATGATGCGCAGCGCCTCTGTGTTCTGCAGTTCCTCCGCGACCATGCGGTCGTAGTACTTCCAGAACTCGTGCAAGGTGGGCGGGAGGTGGCCCGCCTCGTCCCCCAAGGCGGCGAGGAATGCCTGGAACTCGGCGTAGAGCCGCTCCATGGTGATCTGGTCCAGGGGCTGCCCGCTCAATCGGCACATGGTGACGGAGCTCTCGAAGAGCGTCGCGACCACCCACGCCCGCACCTCGGGGTCCATGGCGTCGTAGGGCCGGTTCCTCGCGTCCGTGCCGCTCAGTCGCGTGTGCAGGCGGTTGAGCCGTGCCGCCTCCCGCTGCCGTGTGTGCTCGTCGGCTCCGAACATGCGCTGCAGGCTCACAAGAGTGTTGCTCAGCCGTCGCCACGGATGCACTACGAAGGAGGAGTTGTCGGCCAGTGCCGCGCCGATCTGCGGGTGGGCGGCTTCCAGCACCGTGGCCCTGACGACGGCCAGCGCCCAGCGGGGATCGTTGAAGAAACGGTGGAACTGCGATCCAGGGCCGAACAGGAATTCGGTCGGCGTTCCGGAGGCCTCCCGGCCGGGATCTCCGGGCGGGCCTGTGGGCTCGGGGTCGTCGTACGGGCCCGTTGCGTCGGGGCCGGTCCGCGTGAAGCGGCTGCTGTCCGTGTCCTTCACCTGTGAGGCTCTCCATTCGCTTGCGGCGTCACGCCGCCGAAGCGGCGGTCGCGGCTTCGGTAGTCGTGCAGGCACTCCAGAAAGTGCGACGCACGGAAATCGGGCCACAGCACCGACGGGAAGATCCACTCGGCGTAGGCCACCTGCCAGAGCATGAAGTTGGAGATGCGCTGTTCGCCGGAGGTACGGATGACGAGGTCCACGTCAGGCGTATCGGGGACGGGCAGATGCGCGGCGAAGCGCGCTTGGTCGACGGCGTCGGCGGACACCCCGGCGCGGATGAGGGACCGCGCCGCGGAGACGATGTCCTGGCGCCCGCCGTGGTCGAACGCCACGGTCAGCGTCATGCCCCGATTGCTCTCGGTAAGTGTCATCAGGTCGGTGAACTCCTGGGCCAGGCGGACGGGGATTCTCGGATCCTCGGCTCCCAGGAATCGGCAGCGGATCCCGCGTGCGTACAGCAGCGGCGCGTGTTTGCGCACCACGCGGCTCACCAGACGCATGAGGAAGTCGATCTCCTCGCCCGGCCGTCGCCAGTTCTCGGTGGAGAAGGCGTACAGGCTGAGCCACTCGACCCCCGCCGACCGCGCCGCCTCGATGACGTCGATCACCGTCGTCTCCGCCGCCCGGTGCCCTGACGTACGTGGCAAGGAGCGCTGCTGCGCCCACCTGCCGTTCCCGTCCATCACGCACGCGACGTGGCGAGGCACCGGGCGCCGCCGCTCCTCCTCACCGGGCGGGCGGCGTGGTTGTACGGGAACCGCCGGTATGGCGGGGCCGGCCGACTGCGTGCCGACGCTGCCGGCCGGCTTACCCGTCGCATGCGCCTGACTGGATGGACCTGCTCCGATGGATGTCATTGAAGCGCCCCCTTCGACTCGCGTCCACAGGCTCCGTCGGAGCCGGGGCCCCGGTTGCGGAGGCAACGGCCACTGGCCGGCGCATCCCCCCTGCTGCTCCTCACCAGCAGAGTGCCGGTGTCCGGCCCACGGCGCATCGTGTTGCCCGCATATTCACCCGTAGCACGTCAGTCGGAGGGCACCGGCGCGTGGGAACGCTCCCCGCCACCCCGGACCGAGTGGGCGGCCTTCCCGCTCCGAGGGCGGTTCCATCGCCGCGAACGAGAACGACGACCCGGTAGTGCCGGCGCCAGGAGCGGGCATCGTCCCGGCGAGCGAAGCAGCCGCTCCACCTGTTCCGAGCGGCACCAGCTGATCACGGGGATGCGCCCTCCTTGAACCCGGCGCCGGACCGGCTCCGGCCCGCTGCGGCGCTCCCTGGGCTGACGAGGTGCACTACGCATGAAGTCCCGATCAACGCTGGCGGCCACTGCCCCTCCTCGGCGAACACCTCGTCGAAGACCCGGCGTGCACGCTCCTGCTCGCGCTCGGAGATCGCCCCCTGACGGCGTTCGTAGTCGGCCAGGTACTCATCCAGGATCTGACCGCGCAGCTCGCGCTCCACCGCTTCGGTGATGAACGCGGAGAACTCACGCTTGCCGACCCGTCGGCGAATCGCCTCCGCCGTCCCCTCGGGAAGGGAGAGACTGACCCTGGTGGCCGGCCCCTCGCCGACGCTGTAACAAGTAGGAATTTGGGGCCCCGGGCGCAGCATCCGCCGAACGCCGCGAGCCACCCATCCGGCACCTCGTGGTCTCAGTTCTGGTCTCATTCGCCTACGTTCAGCCGCGTCCGGACGTCGCTGAACAATCCACTCCGCCCCAGGTCAGGACGCCCCTGCCCCTCCCCGAACCCGCAAACGACCGTCCATCACGACCAGAGGACCCGGCAGGGGGCCCCAGGTCCCTCAGACGCGGTCCTGGAAGACGGTGTGCCAGGGGTACGTCCCCACCACGGCGCCGTCGGCCGTCACGGCCTCCAGGGTGTAGAAGTACGTGTTCCCCTTCGTCGCCGTCGCGTCCTCCCACGTCCGGGCGTCCGCCTGGAGCAGCCCGTCGTGCTGGGGCTCGTACGCCTTGGTCGCCGGGTTCCACCGGCTCACGCGGTAGCCGGTGACCGTGGCGCAGCGGGCCGTGTCGGTGCACTGCCAATCGACGGACGGACGAGTGGCCGTCCGGTTGTGGCCCAGACTGCCGAGGCTCCAGTCCCGGGTGACGGTCACGGACGGCCGGACGTCGAGCTCGGTGGCCTCGACCACGGTGACCTTCGGGTCGCTCGGGTGCAGCGTGTTGCCCCAGTGGTCCTTGGCCATCACCGCGTACACGTGCGTCTCGCCGTCCGGCAGGTTGCCGCAGAGGATCGCGAGCCAGTTGCTCGTGCCTTCCGAGCAGGTGTCGGGGCCGAGCCACTTGACCGTGCCGTCGGCCTGCCGGACGCCCTTCCACACCACGTACTCGTCGATGTCGTCCTCGGGCGAGGCGGCCCAGCTCACCAGCATGCCGTCGTTGCGCGGGGTGACCTTCACGCCGGTGACCGGACCGGGCGCCACGGTGTCGCCGGTGCGGACGACGACCGGCGCGGAGTACGCCGACTCGTTGCCGTACGGGTCCACCGCCGTGACGGCGTACGTCACGTACGTGTTCGCGGGCATGTCCACGTCGTAGCAGTTGCCGCCGTTGCTCGCCTCGTCGCTCTCCTCCGCGACGCAGGTCACCTGGGTGCGCGCGGTCGGGTCGAACGTCTTGCCGGGCGAGCGGTACACGCGGTAGTGCCCGCCGTTGTCCCAGTCCTCGAAGAAACCGTCGGGCTGGCTCCAGTGCACGTTGGTGTAGCCGGGACGGGCGCCGGCGGTGACGCCGGTCGGGGACTTCGGTGGCATCCGGTCGACGCCGTCGCTGGTGACCGTCGCGTACGCCCCCGGGTTGCCGGCTGCGTCGAGGGGCCGGACCCGGTAGTACGTGTTCGTGTTCACGGCGCCGCTGGTCCGGTACGACGTCGTGGTCGTCGTGCCGCGCAGCTCGAACGGTCCGGCAGCCGCGGACGAGGCGTACACCTCGTACTTCGCCGTGTCGGCGACTCCCTGCCAGTTCAGGGTGTCCCACCACCCGTCGCCGGTGGCGACCGTGAGTCCGGTGGGGGCGGCCGGCCCGGTGCGGTCGACGGTCGCCGCCGTCACGTCCGGGCTGCCGGTGGACTCGCGGCCGGCCTTGTCGACGGCGCGGACCTCGTACAGGAAGGTCTGGCCGGTGGCGGGCGGGGCGTCGACGAAGGACCGGGTGGTCAGCAGGGACGTCCCGCTGACCTTGGCCCAGTTGGCGGCGCTCAGCCGGCGGTACACGCGGTACCCGGCGAGGTCCATCTCCTTGTTGGCGGTCCAGCGCAGGGTGGTCTTGGCCGTCGTCCAGTCGTACGCGGCGGTGAGGCCGGTCGGGGCGAGCGGCTTGACCGTGTCGACGGCGGCCTCGGTGCGCGGGGTGTACGTGAGGGCGGCGTTGGCGACGCCGGTCCATGCGACGTAGTCCACGCGGATCGTGTGCTTCCCGGCCGGGATGGTCAGGTCGACGGTCTTGCGGGCGGTGGTGGAGACGTTCTTCCACAGGTCGATCTTCCGCACACCGTCGACGTAGACGCGCATGCCGTCCTGCGTGGCGGCGGAGAGCCGGAATGGGCCGCCGGAGCCGAAGTCACGGGTGAGGGACCAACGGACGGAGAAGTTGTCCTTGGGGAGCGTGACGCCGGCCGGGTCGCCGTACCCGTAGTTCTCGCTGATGGCGGTGTCGCAGGCGGTGAGCTTCGGCGTGCCGCTGAAGGTGGAGTTGCCGAAGTACTGCGCCCTCCAGACGGGAGAGGTGCAGGTGACCGCCGCGGAGGCGGGGGCGGCGGTGATCAGGCCGCCGGTGGTGGCGAGCGCGGCCGTCGCGGCCAGCGCGGACAGCCGGGTACGAGTCATCACAGAGAAAAGGCCCCTCTCGGACCAAGGCGGATCACGTGAAATGTCAGACGCCTGTGTGACTCGTGAGTCGGGGGCAGGGTTGTCCCCGACTCACGCACGTCTGTGCGGGCAACGTCCCGACCGCTCACCCGTAGCGGCGCGGCGTCCAGACGGCACGCCCAGAGCTACGGATCGAAAGGCCGGCAGGCGGGGGTTGCCCTTCAGCGGCTCGTCCGACAGCCGGACGTGTGCCAGGTGGGTGCCATGCTGCTCCGTCTCATTCAGCTCCGTACGTCGGCGTTCACGGCCGGATCACTGGTGAAGACGACGGCACTCCTCTTCGGCCGGAGCCGCAGGGAGACGGGTGCCGTCCTGCCCGACCGTTCCCACGGCTGAGCACGTAAACCAGGACGCTTGGCGAGGCGTCCTAACGGGACGGGCAGGGAGCAGTCACATCGAGATCGCTCAGGTAGCGGTCGTAGTCCTCCTCGGGTAGTGGCTCGGCCACGAGCGAACAGAGCGTCGCCCGCCATTCACTGGCGCCCAGTTGCCGACGGACAAGCGACCCGTCCCCGCCCAGGCTGAGGATCCCTCCGTCGGGAGCCTGGACAACCTCGACGGGCGTGTCGGGCCCGGCCGCACCCTGCGCAGCGAGGCTCCAGGTGCCGAGTGCGTCCCCCGTCGCCGTGTCCCAGAGGCCGATGCCGCTGTCCTCCCCGCTGCCGAATGGCTGGGCCAACAGGCGGGCGTCACGGCTGAAGAACACGCTTGCCAGGCCCTGCCCCGCACCCACGGAGCTGGTGACGACGTGGCCGGTACCGGTGTCGAGGATCGTGAGGCGGCTGTCCGCGTCGACCGTGGCCACCTTCTCTCCCGCATGGCTCACTGCCACACCCAGGAGGCGAGCGGAGGTGCCGGCTGCGGCTGCGGTGCGCGTCTGCCGGAAGCGGCTCTCTTCGGCCGACCATCTCCAGACCACGATGTCGCCGAGGTTCTCGTCGGCGGCGGCCAGGGTCTGCCTGTCTCCGCTCATCCCCAGGAGGCCGTAGTCCCCCTTCTCGCCGACCACCGCGGCGACGTCCCACGTCCGGGTATCAATTTTCAGGATGCCCTCCGACGATTCGCTCACCACATGCACGTTGTCGGCGAGGAAGTACAGGCTCGCCGGGGACAGTCGGGGGGTGCGGTCGTACCGAAGGGTCCAGTCGACCCGGCGTCCCGTCCGCGGGTCCCAGAGCGACAGCGCGCCGTTGTCCTCGTACAGCGCGGCCCGTGTGCCGTTCCGGTTGACGGCGATGGCACCGTCCTGCGCGTTGACCGCTCGGGGGATCTCGCCAAGCCGTCGGAGACCGCCCTCCACGACAAGCCAGAGTTCGGTGCGCTTCTCCTGCCATGACGACCGGTAGGCGAGCCGACCGTCCCGGGTGAACTGGACGCCCTTGGGGATCTTCACGCCGGATGCGGACGCCTTGGGAGCCGAGTAGAGCGAGACGGCGCCGTCGCTCGACGCGGCGGCCACCCACCGTCCGTCTCCGGACGCCGCCACGCTCGTGACGCCCCAAGTGAAGGCGCCGAGGGTGCTCCCGCGGCGTAGTGCAGCGTCGTAGAGGACGACGGCGTTGCCGTGCGAGCCGACGACCACGTCGGGATTGTCCGCCGGCAGCGCCGCGTTGGGGACGGGGCCCGTGGCGGCCCGGACGAGCCGTCTGCCTGCCACGAGGTCCCAGAGTTCACTGGTGCCCTTCTGCTCGTACGAGCCGACCAAGGCACGCCGCGGGTTGCCCTCGGCCGCGTGGAGAACCGCGTCCTCGGTCGTGAGACCGGGAATCGCGGCCCCTTTGCCCCATCGCCTCGATGTCAGGTCGTAGATGCGGGTGGAGCGGGCCGCCGCGTCGACGGCGACGAGGCGTTCGTCTTCGTCCTGGAAGACCAGTGACACGTGCTCGCTCTCCGCGGCACCCTGGAACAGGGGTTTACCCGTCCGCGTATCCCAGATCCCCAGCAGGAGTTCCTGCCGCGCCGGTGCGGGCGCGTAGTAGGTGGCGGCGGTCCAGCGGCCGTCCCCGGACAGCGCGAAGGAGCGCAGCCGCTTTCCCGCCTCGGCGAGGTCCTCGCCCCGGCTGGCCCTGATCGTGCGTAGCAGTCGCGCCTGCCGGACGTCCCAGATCTCGATCCTGTTGTACGCGGCCTCCAGTGCCAGGGTGCGGCCGTCCCGGCTGAGCAGGGGCGCGCTGCCGTTCTGCGCCAGACCCCCGTTGGTCGGCAGGGAGCGCATCTCCCGGTCCGCCCGGATGTCGTAGAGGTGCACCAGCCGGTCGCCCAGGTCCGAGTAGTAGGCGAGTGTGCCGCCGTCACGGCTCATCGCCACGTGGCTCTGCGGAGCCGTAGCCGCTCCTCGAAAGTCCGCCAGTTCGTCCTTTCCGCCCTGGAAATGCCGCACGACGCTCCCGTTCGCCTCCACCGCCTGTGCCAGCGCCTGCGCCGACTCGCCCGTGGGTTCGACCTGTTCCGCGTACAGCGCGAACTGGGCCGCCTTGCGGGGGTCCGTATCCGCGAGTTCGAGGGAGCGGGCGGCCAGGGCCTGGGATGCGGAGACGCGGGCCCGGGCAAGGGCTTCGCCGCGCTGCTCCCACGCGAAGCCTCCAGCCGCGAGGGAGGTGAAGAGCAGCAGGGCCAGTCCGGTGATCGCACCGCGTCTCAGCCGCGTGGCAATGCGGCGCTCCTGTATGTCCCGGCTGTCGAGTTCGTCCTTGGTACGGCCGTGCATCGGGGCAGCGAGGGTGGCAACGGCGTCCCGGAAGTCCGCCTGGCGCAGCGAGAAATGACCCAGCTCGCGGATCTGGGTCAGGTCGACCCACAGGGGCTCGGTCGGGAACCGACCTCGGAGGACGGACGGCAGGGCATCGGTACGGTCCCAATCGAAGTCGCTGCGCTCGACGTCCCAGGCGACGGTCCCATCGCTGACCGCGATCAGAAAGCGATCCGGAGGCCGGTTGTCCAGCCAGAACTCGATCTCCTTCCGCACCCAGCGCGATTCCGCCGCCAGCGGAGAAGCGAGATAGATGAAGTACCGGCTCCCCTCCAGCTCCGCAAGAATCGACGACCACAGGTCGTGGTTGGCGGAGAGGCTGGTGGTGTCCCGAAAGACGTTGAGCACGGGCCGTCTGGTCCAGGGGCGGGCCAGTGCGTGCAATCCTCGCTGCAGCGCCTGCGCGAGATCCTTGTCGCGCTTGTGGCTGTACGAAATGAATCCGTCGCGCCCCATGTTCCCCCACACCTCTGCTGATGGTTCGCCACCTCGCACTGTGGCACGGTGGGTTGTTCCACGGGGAGGGTTCAGGCCATGCGTCTGCGGCTCGGGCGTCGCAGGAGTGGTCACCGGCGGCTCGCCCTCCCGCAGGTCAAGTGGCATCCGCTGCTGACGGCACAGAAGCTCAGAGGGAAGATCACGTCGGCCCGGCTGCCCACGAGCGACGATGGCGGCGTTGCCCCAGCTCCCGGGCACGGGGAACCGGGGGATCTCGCGGTTCTGGCGGCAGATCCACCCTCAGCGCATGTGCGAGGTCAGATGCGGACCCGCCCTCCAAGAGGAGTCAGCGCAGTTCCCGGATACGGATCTGGTTGCCCGCGGGGTCGCGGAAGGCGCAGTCGCGCACGCCGTACGGCTGCTCGGTCGGCTCCTGGATGACATCGGTGTCGCCGGCCTGCAGCCTCTCGAAGGTCCCGTCGAGGTCGTTCGTGGCCAGGAGGATCCAGCCGTAGGTGCCCTTGGCCATCATCTCGACGACGGTGCGGCGCTCGTCCTCGGTGATGCCCGGGTCGGCGGCCGGCGGCGCAAGGAGGATGGAGGTGCCGGGCACGCCGACGGGACCGACGGTGATCCAGCGCATCCTGCCGGTTCCGACGTCGCTGCGGACCTCGAAGCCCAGGGTGTCGCGGTAGAAGGCCAGCGAGGCGTCCGGGTCGTCGTGCGGGAGGACGGTCGTGTGAATGGTGATGTCCATGGCCGTCACGCTAGCGGCGGTTCGGTGGCGCGCGCTTCTCGATTCCTGACCGGTCTGGTCACCTGCTTCGCCACGCAGGGCGGCACTCCGGCCGCTCCGCTCGCCGCCCGGCGCCGATAGGTGCTGGGCGGCATGCCGACCAGTTCCGTGAAGCGCGTACTGAAGGTGCCCAGCGACGAGCAGCCGACCTCGAAGCAGACCTCGGTGACGCTCAGATCGCCACGCCGCAGAAGAGCCATCGCGCGCTCGATCCGCCGCGTCATCAGATAGCCGTACGGCGACTCGCCGTAGGCCAGCCGGAACTGGCGGCTGAGGTGCCCGGCCGACATGTTCACGCCCCGGGCGAGCGCCTCGACGTCCAGCGGCCGCGCGTACTCCCGGTCCATCCGGTCACGGACGCGGCGCAGCAGCGCCAGGTCGCGCAGATGCTGCGCCTCGGTGGGTCTGCTCGTCACGTGCGCGATCGTGCCACGCCGGCCCGGAGTTGCCCAGCGCGTTCGGCCCGGCAGGCATACGCGCCGGGACGGCAGGGCGCGCCTCAGCCCGGTGCCTGTGCCTTCTCCCACTCGAAGCCGTCCGGGTCGGTGAAGGGCCCGCCGTCGCTGTCGATCACGATCCGGTGCGATCCGGTGCCCTCGGGCGGGACCCCGGCGTCCTTGGCCAGGGCGCGGCGGCCGTAGAGCGCCAGCGCGACGGGGCTCGACGGCATGTCGAACTCGACGTACTTACGCCCGAAGCTCTTTCCCACGACGAGGCCCCGGTCGACGTAGAACCGCTTGCTCGCGAGCACGTCCTCGACTCCGAGCAGGAGCACGAAGCGGTCGATCTCCCGGGTCGCGGGGCCCTTGTCCTTCTTCGCCGAGGTGGCGATCTTCCAGAGCGTCCCGTCGGGAGCCCGTACGACACCGCCGTAGCCCCAGAACGACTTCGTGACCGGCTTCACCGGCGAGGCACCGGCTTCGAGTGCGGCCTCGACGAGGGCGTTGACGGTGGACGGCTGGGAGACCGTGAGGGACAGGGTGAAGCCGCGGAAGCCGGTGGTCGGCGCCTGTGAGGCCCGAACGCGCAACTGGGTGCCGAGACCGAACGCTGCTGCGTGGAAGCTCTCGGCGGCGACGGGGTCGGCCACCTCGAGGGTGACGGATGCGAGTGAGGTCATGGAACGAAGCTATGGTCCTCTCGCGCGGCGCGCTTCTCGATTCCTGACCGGTCCGGCGGGCCGGCGCCGCACCCGGCGCCCTGCGCCGCCCTCAGGGATCGAGGGTGAGGCCCCTGCTCACACGGTCCGCGGACGCCAGCAGGCTTTCCCTGACGTAGCGGGTGCGGTACATCCTGTCCGCGCGGAAGGAGACCCCGAGCGAGCCGAGCTTCCCGCCGTTGTAGACGGGCACCGCGATGCACGTCGTGCCGAGGTCGTACTCCTCCCGGTCCATCACCACCGGGGTGCGCATCGATGATTCGAGCTGCTGGAGCAGCTCGTCGCGGTGCGTGATCGTACGAGGTGTGAGGTCGGCCAGGGCGTGCCGTGCCAGGTAGTCGCGGCGTGCCTCGTCGTCCAGCTCGCGCAGCACGGCCTTGCCGAGAGCCGTGGCGTGCCCTGCCTGCTCGAAGCCCACCCAGAGGTCGACCCTGGGTGTCTGCGGACCGTCGACGATCTCGGCGACCCGGATCTCGCCCTCCTCGTAGAAGGTGAGGTAGGCGGCTGCGGACAGGTCGTCCCGCAGTGCCGCGAGGGCCGGACGCACGAGATCGACCGCGCCTTGCCCGGAGTTCCCGTCGTGCGGCGTGCCGCTCAGGACCAGGCCGCCGTCGTCGAGCACGCGGAGGTACCCGTCCTCCGTCAGCGCCCGCACCGTCTCCAGGGCGGCTTCCAGGGGCAGCCCCGCCTCGCGCGCCAGCTGCGCCGCAGGTGCGCCGCCCTCGTGAGCCGCCGCGGCTTCCAGCAGGCGGAAAGCATGCTGGACAGCGGTCATGGGCGTGTGGTCCGCCGGATCACCCATGCACCCAGCCTGAACCCTGGACGAGGAAGCGGCAAGGCAGGACCGGGGGGCACCGGCCGGGGACGTCTCCGGACGGTGCCCCCCGGTCCTGCCCCTTGGTCCTGCCCCTTGGTCCTGCCCCGCCTCAGTCCTCGCCCTCCAGGTCGCCTTCCGTCTCCAGGAAGACCTTGCGCAGCGCGTCGAGGACCGCCGGGTCGGGCTTCGCCCACATGCCCCGGGACTCGGCCTCCAGGAGGCGTTCCGCGATGCCGTGGAGGGCCCAGGGGTTGGCCTGCTGGAGGAATTCGCGGTTCGCCGGGTCCAGGACGTACGTCTCGGTGAGCTTGTCGTACATCCAGTCCGCGACCACGCCCGTCGTCGCGTCGTACCCGAAGAGGTAGTCCACCGTCGCGGCGAGCTCGAAGGCGCCCTTGTAACCGTGGCGGCGCATCGCCTCGATCCACTTCGGGTTGACCACCCGGGCACGGAAGACCCGGGAGGTCTCCTCGACCAGGGTGCGGGTGCGGACCGTCTCGGGGCGGGTCGAGTCGCCGATGTACGCCTCGGGGGCGGTGCCCTTCAGCGCGCGTACGGTCGCGACCATGCCGCCGTGGTACTGGAAGTAGTCGTCCGAGTCCGCGATGTCGTGCTCACGGGTGTCGGTGTTCTTCGCCGCCACCGCGATGCGCTTGTACGCGGTCTCCATCTCGTCCCGGGCCGGGCGCCCGTCGAGCTCACGGCCGTAGGCGTAGCCGCCCCACACCGTGTAGACCTCGGCGAGGTCGGCGTCGGTGCGCCAGTCGCGGGAGTCGATGAGCTGGAGCAGACCGGCACCGTACGTCCCCGGCCGGGAGCCGAAGATCCGGGTGGTGGCGCGCCGCTCGTCACCGTGTTCGGCCAGGTCGGCCTGGGTGTGGGCGCGTACGAAGTTCTGCTCGGCCGGCTCGTCCAGGGAGGCCGCCAGCCGTACGGCGTCGTCGAGGAGGCCGATGGTGTGCGGGAACGCGTCGCGGAAGAAGCCGGAGATGCGCAGTGTGACGTCGATGCGCGGGCGGCCCAGTTCCTCGTGCGGGATCGGCTCCAGGCCCGTGACGCGGCGGGAGGCGTCGTCCCAGACGGGGCGTACGCCGAGCAGGGCGAACGCCTCGGCGATGTCGTCGCCCGCGGTGCGCATCGCGCTGGTGCCCCACAGGGACAGGCCGACGGAGGTGGGCCAGTCGCCGTTGTCCGCGCGGTAGCGCTCCAGGAGCGAGTCGGCGAGGGCCTGGCCGGTCTCCCAGGCGAGGCGGGAGGGGACCGCCTTCGGGTCGACTGAGTAGAAGTTGCGGCCGGTCGGCAGGACGTTGACCAGGCCGCGCAGCGGCGAACCGGACGGGCCGGCGGGGACGAAGCCGCCGTTCAGCGCGTGGACCGCGTGGTCGAGCTCGTCGGTCGTCGCGGCGAGGCGGGGCACGACCTCGCGGGCGGCGAAGTCGAGGATGTCGGCGACGGCCTGCGGGTGTCCCGCTGCCACACCGGCGACGGCGCCCGGGTCCCAGTCCGCGTCGTCCATGGCCTGGACGAGGGCCCGCGCCTGCTCCTCGGTCGCGTCGGCGGCGGTCCGGGTGGCCGCCGACTCGTCCAGACCGAGCGCCTCGCGCAGGCCGGGCAGCGAGGCCGTACCGCCCCAGATCTGGCGGGCACGCAGGACGGCGAGGACCAGGTTGACGCGGTCCTTGCCGGCCGGTGCACCACCCAGGACGTGCAGTCCGTCGCGGATCTGGACGTCCTTGATCTCACAGAGCCAGCCGTCGAGATGCATGATGAACTCGTCGAAGCCCTCGTCCTCGGGCCGGTCCTCCAGGCCCAGGTCGTGGTCGAGTCTGGCCGCCTGGATCAGTGTCCAGATCTGGGCGCGGACCGCCGGGAGCTTGGCCGGGTCCATCGCGGCGATCTGGGCGTGCTCGTCCAGGAGCTGCTCGAGGCGGGCGATGTCGCCGTAGCTGTCGGCGCGAGCCATCGGCGGTACGAGGTGGTCCACCAGGGTGGCGTGCACCCGGCGCTTGGCCTGGGTGCCCTCGCCGGGGTCGTTGACAAGGAACGGGTAGACCAGCGGCAGGTCGCCCAGAGCGGCGTCGGGGCCGCAGGCGGCGGAGAGACCGGCGTTCTTGCCGGGCAGCCACTCCAGGTTGCCGTGCTTGCCGAGGTGGATCATCGCGTCGGCGCCGAAGCCGTTGTCGTCGGCGGACGCGGCGATCCAGCGGTACGCGGCCAGGTAGTGGTGCGAGGGCGGGAGATCGGGGTCGTGGTAGATCGCGATCGGGTTCTCGCCGAAGCCGCGCGGCGGCTGGATGAGGATCAGGAGGTTCCCGCGGCGCAGGGCGGCGAGCACGATGTCGCCCTCGGGGTTGCGGGACCGGTCGAGGAACATCTCGCCGGGCGCCGGGCCCCAGTGCTCCTCCACGGACGCGCGGAGTTCGGCGGGCAGCGTGGCGAACCAGCGGCGGTAGTCGGCGGCCGGGATCCGGACCGGATTGCGGGCCAGCTGCTCCTCGGTGAGCCACTCCTGGTCGTGGCCGCCGGCCTCGATGAGCGCGTAGATCAGCTCGTCGCCGTCGCCGGAGACCAGACCCGGGATCTCTTCCTCGGGACCGAAGTCGTAACCCTCGGCCCGCAGCCTGCGCAGCAGGGCGACGGCGCTGGCGGGGGTGTCGAGACCGACCGCGTTGCCGATGCGGGAGTGCTTGGTCGGGTAGGCGGACAGGACGAGCGCGATCCGCTTCTCGGCGGCCGGGATGTGGCGGAGCCTGGCGTGCCGTACGGCGATTCCGGCGACCCGGGCCGCGCGCTCGGTGTCGGCCACGTACGCCGGCAGACCGTCCTCGTCGATCTCCTTGAAGGAGAACGGCACGGTGATCAGACGCCCGTCGAACTCCGGCACCGCGATCTGGGTGGCCGCGTCCAGCGGGGAGACGCCCTCGTCGTTCTCCTCCCAGGCCGCGCGGGGGCTGGTGAGGCAGAGAGCCTGGAGGACCGGGACGTCGAGGCCGGTGAGGGCGCCCGCGTCCCAGGACTCGTCGTCGCCGCCGGCCGACGCGGTGGCGGGCTTG
>NZ_MAPV01000022.1 GCF_001700505.1 Streptomyces mutomycini | reverse complement strand
CCCTACTACCTGCGCCGCCCGTCTGCGGCAGCGGTGCCAGGGGGGCCGGCCGGGGCGGAGACGTCGCTGCCGCAGACGGGCGGCGCAGGTAGTAGGGCGGTTCCGGCACCAGACCGGCCGGGGCCAGGCGGGCGAGAGCCGGTGCCGGTCCGGTGGGGTGGGCCGTGGCCCGTGCCAGGGCCGAAGCGCCCGGCGGTGCGGGAGCGGGAGCGGCGGTTTCGGTGGCCGGCGGCTGTGGTGGACGGTCGTCACGCGTTCCGCTGATCACCAGCGCCGTACCCGCCACCAGGGCCCACACGAGGTGCTTGACCGCCGGGAACGGCTGGGGTGATGTGCTGGTCGTGGGCCCGGTTTCCATCGCAGTGTGCCTCTGCTTCGCAGCGGGTAGGGGTGGGGCGTCCGCCGGGGGCCCGACCGGTGCGGCGTCCGGTCCGGCCCCGCGAACGTGAGTCTCGCGGTCAGGATCGGGCTGCGGCCGGACGGCGGCGCAGTCGCACCACTCCCCCGGCGACCGCTGCCGCGAGCAGAACGCTGCCCGCGGCGAGTTGAGCGCCCTGGTCGTCCGGTGCCCCGAAGCCCGCGTCGACCCCGCCGGTCGGAGCGCGGTCGACGATCCGGTAGGTGTCCGTGATCTTGATTCGTGGCGGGCACTTCACCGTGACGGTGTCGGTGCCAGGGCGGGTCCCCGCCGGGATGTCGAACACGCCGACAAGCACGCCCTTCCGGTCGCCCTCGAACAGGTGGAAGGCTCCTCCTGCCTCCGAGGTGCCCTTGCCGTAGGTCTCCTTGCCGCAGGCTCTGGTGCTGACGGTGACCTGTGAGCCCGGCGAGGCCTTCGCCGGGCTGATGCGAATGGTCTGATCACCGGAGGGTTCGGCCGCCGCTTCCGCGGCGGGGGCCGCGAGGACGAGAGAACCTACGGCCAGACAGATAACCGCACCGATGCGTGTGTTGCGCATGTGGATCCTCCAACGGGAGCAGGGTCCGGCCGGACTGCGCGGCGCCTCTGCTGTGCTCCGTTCCCGAGGCAACCGACAGACCGTCACCTGCGCAACACGGGGCGCTGCCCCGCACGTCACCCGCCCAGGCGCGGGACTCGGCCGCCGGGCGATCGTTTGCGCAGGTCACCCGGTCCCGGAGGAGAGCCGATGAGGGATCACGCCCAGGAGTGCGAACGGGCTACACCGGCTGCGACCGCATCGTGCGGAGACCAAGAGCCGTGCATCCCCCCTGGAGCGTGACCCACGGCCGCCGTGCTCGGCGGCGGACGGCGGCGGACGTGTGCCGCGGCCCCGGACGCCCTCCGTCGGCAGCCT
Organism: Streptomyces mutomycini; assembly: GCF_001700505.1. Lineage (GTDB taxonomy): Bacteria > Actinomycetota > Actinomycetes > Streptomycetales > Streptomycetaceae > Streptomyces > Streptomyces mutomycini. The sequence continues at coordinate 78,352 of NZ_MAPV01000022.1, read as the reverse complement.
GAATCAGGTCACGCCCGGGATGCGGGCGGTGCGGGATGACGGCTGAGCCGGTGCGCGCGGCGGAGGGAAGGGATCAGAGCTCCCTTCGCGGCGCAGACCCCGCCGGCGGCCGGGGCGTGGCGGTGCCGGGTTCGGAGAACCGGTCCCGCAGCTCTCGTTTGAGGATCTTGCCGCTGGCGTTGCGTGGGAGTTCTTCAACGAACAGGACCCGCTTCGGGGCCTTGAAAGGGGCGATTCCCGCGCGGACGTGTTCGATGAGTTCGGATTCGGAGGCCTCGCCGCGGAGAACCACGACCGCGGTGACGGCCTCGATCCAGCGCGTGTCGGGCAGTCCGACCACGGCCGCCTCGGCCACCGCGGGATGGGTGTACAGGGCGTCCTCCACCTGCCGGGAAGCGACGAGCACACCTCCCGAGTTGATGACGTCCTTCACACGGTCGACGACCGTGAAATAGCCCTCGGTGTCGCGTACGGCGATGTCTCCGGAGTGGAACCAGCCGTCACGGAAGGCCTCAGCGGTCTCCTCCGGTTTGTCCCAGTAGCCCTGGCACAGCTGTGGGGAGCGGTACACCACTTCGCCCGCTGTGCCGTCGGGCACCACTTCGCCGTGCTCGTCGACGACCTCGGCCTCCACGAAGAGGACGGTGCGCCCGCAGGAGTCCATCCGACCTTCGTGCTCGTCGGGCCCGAGGACGGTGGCGAGGGGCCCGATCTCGCTCTGGCCGAAGCAGTTGTAGAACGCCAGCTCCGGCAGCCGCTCACGCAGTCGTTCCAGGACGGGCACGGGCATGATCGACGCGCCGTAGTAGGCCTTGCGCAGGGCTCCCAGCTCACGGGTGGCGAACTCCGGATGGTTGGCCAGTCCGATCCAGACGGTGGGTGGCGCGAAGAGGCTGTCCGCCCTGCCCGCTTCGACCAGGTCGAAGATCCGGCCGGCGTCCGGAGCGTCGAGGATCGTGTTCTCTGCGCCCACCGCGAGATACGGCAGCAGGAACACATGCATCTGCGCAGAGTGATAAAGGGGCAGCGAGTGCACCGGCCGGTCGGTGGCCCGCAGGTCGAGAGCGGTGACGGCACTGACGTACTCGTGGACCAGGGCCCCGTGCGTCATCATCGCGCCCTTGGGCTGGGCCGTAGTACCGGAGGTGTAGAGCAGCTGGACGAGGTCGTCGGCACCGGGTTCGCGTTCGGGGGTGAAGGGCCGCGGAGTGCCCAGTTCACCGAGGAGGGAGTCCGGCGCGTCACGCAGCGGCCGTACGGCGTGGCCCGGGGGGACGCGTGGGGCGAGGCCGGGATCGGTGAGGACGAGTGCGCTGCCCGACTGGCGAAGGATGTACGTCAGGTCCTCGCCGGTGAGGTTCTGATTGACCGGCACGTGGATCAGTCCTGCTCGCGCGCAGGCGAGATAGGCGATCAGGTACGCATCGGAGTTGTGGGCGTAGGAGGCCACCCGGTCACCCGGGCGCAGTCCGTGGGCGGTGGTCAGCACCGTGGCCGCCGTGCTGACCGCCTCTTCCAGGGCGGCGTAGGTCCAGGACCGCTCGGCGTACCGTACGGCGGTGCGCCCGGGGGTGCGCCGTGCGCTGCGCGTCAGGACGCCGTCCACTGTGCTGCTGCGTACACCTGTCATGGCGTGATCCTGGGCGGCGGGCCCGCCGGGGGTCAAGAGTCAGTAACCGTGTGTCGGGCCGGTCGCCCCCCTGACAGGACCTGCCGGGACGTACGGGCACCGTGAGTTGACGATGTATCAGTTTCTTTGTTCCGCGAGAGACCTCCATGAGCGGCGCCTGGGACAGTAACCTCTGGTTCGGCAGGAAGTTTCAAGACCGTACGGAATTTCGAAAGTAACTTTCGCGCGGATGCGCTCGACGTGAGGGGAAGGGTTCCGGATGACCGCAGACGTGTCGGGGCAGGGAATGAGCCGCCGGAGGCTGGGCGGCGGGATACTGGCGCTGGGCGGAGCACTCACGCTCGCTCCGATCCCCTTCGCGGGGGCCGCGGGAGCGGCGGCGGGCGCCGAGCGGACCGCGGGGCCGCTGGGCGGCGGAGCTCCGGGTGCGGCATCGGGAACCGGGGCGGTCATGGGATCAGGGCGGGGAGGGCCGACGCTGCGCCGCGGGTCGGCCGCGCGTGCCGGGTTGCTGCCGGACCAGCTCGACCTGCTCGTCGCCGACGCGGAGAAGTTCCTCACCGACTCCCCCAAGCACCCCTGGTACGCCGGCGCGGTCCTGCTCGCCGGCCGGGGTGGCACCGTGGCCCTGCACCGGCCGATCGGCCGGGCTGTTCGCTACGCGGCGTACGACGAGACGACCGACACCGGGGTGGAGTTCCCGCCGGACCAGCAGATCGCGATGGCCGAGGACACGGTCTTCGACCTGGCTTCGGTGTCCAAGCTCTTCACCTCCATCCTCGCCGTGCAGCAGATCGAGCGGGGAGCGCTGGAGCTGGAGGCGACGGCCGCCTCCTATCTCCCCGACTTCGCAGGCGGCGGAAAACAGGACATCACAGTCCGTCAGCTGCTGACGCACACCTCTGGATTCCGGGCCTGGATCCCGCTCTACAAGGAACCGACCCGCGAGGGGAAGCTGCGCCTCCTCTGGGACGAGGTTCCGGCCTCGGCTCCCGGGACGAAGTACCTCTACTCCGACCTGAATCTGATCTCGCTGCAGCTGATCCTTGAGAAGATCACCGGCCGCACGCAGGATGCCCTGCTCCGTGACGAGATCACCGCTCCGCTCGGGATGCACCGCACCCGGTACAACCCGCCCGCCTCCTGGAAGCCGAAGATCGCGGCCACCGAGGACGCCCGGCTGCCCTGGTCGGGGCTGGAGCGCGGACTGGTCTGGGGCGAGGTCCACGACGAGAACGCGTACAGCCTGGGCGGGGTCGCCGGCCACGCGGGCGTCTTCTCGTGCGCCTGGGACTTGGCGGTACTGGCCCGCACCCTGCTCAACGGCGGAGCCTACGGCGCCTCCCGGATCCTGTCCGAGAAGTCCGTCGAGCTGCTGTTCACCGACTTCAACACCGCGTTCCCCGGCGATGAGCACGGCCTGGGCTTCGAGTTGTACCAGCACTGGTACATGGGGGCGATGGCCACCCCGCGCACAGCGGGGCACACGGGATTCACCGGTACGAGCCTGGTCCTCGACCCGACGACGGACTCCTTCCTGATCGTTCTGGGCAACTCCGTCCACCCGGTGCGCTCGTGGCGGTCGGGCAGCGCTCCACGGGTCGCGGCGGCCAACCGTATGGCGCGCGCGGTGCCCGTCCGCACGGCACGGGGCCGTACCGCCTGGTTCTCCGGCATGGCGAGCTCCACCACCGCGACACTCGCGCTGCCCGCGCTGCGCCCGGCCTTCTCGCGCCCCTCACTGAGCTGTTCCATCTGGTGGGACACCGAGCCCGCTTCGGACACCCTCCGCCTGGAGGCCTCGTCGGACTCGGGTGCGACCTGGCAGCCCGTACCGTTCACCTCCGTACCGACGCCGGAGGACGGGCCCGGGGAGCCCCGGTCTCATCCCGACGGCTCGGCCTCCGGCTGGTCGGGGCGCGTGTGGCACCGGCTGGAGGCCGACCTGCACGTCTGGCGGGGCAAGGAGGTGCGTCTCCGCTGGCGGTACGTCACCGACCAGTTGTACGTCGGCCGTGGCGCCTATGTGCACGACGTCCGGGTCAAGGACGCCGGCCGTACGCTTTTCGACAGCAACAGGCGTGGCGACGCCGGACGCATCGAGGCGACGGGCTGGACCGTTTCCTCCGACTGAGCGGGGCCGGCTGGTTGGATGACCGGTATGACCGGAACCCAGTCCATAGGAAGCCCGTGGGGCGTGTCGGTGTTCGGAGCGGCGAGCGTGGACGCCGCGCCCGACCTGGCACGCCTCCGCGTCGCGATATCACAGACCAAGAACAAGCCGGGAGAGGCGTTCGCCGCCACCCGGAGCGGGGTCAACCGGATCCGGGAGGTCCTGCGCGGGCACGGGATACCGGAGTCCGCCGTGTCCACTTCGAGGCTGCACCTGTCGTCGCAGTGGACCTACGGCACTGAGCGCACATTCGTCGGCTACGAGTGCACGGCCTCCTTCGTGATCGAACTACGGGAGCTGGACGGCCTGGAGGCGGTGCTGGTGGACGTCGTGGACGCCGGGGCCAACGAGGTCACGGGCGTCGAGTTCGACGTGCGCACGAAGAGGGACCTGCGAGCCCGTGCGCGCACGGCCGCAGTGGCCGCCGCACGGGAGAAGGCGACCCTGTACGCGGAGGCGGCCGGGGTACAGCTCGGTCCCGTCATTCACATCAAGGACGTCGACGCGGAACAGACGCAGAGCTACCGCAGCCACAGCAGTCAGCACGGGGACGGCGGGGAAGGCGATCTGACGCCCGGCAGGGTGACCGTTTCCGCAGGGGTCGTCCTCGGCTTCTCGCTCGTCGGCGGCTGAGGCCGCGCACGACGGCGTGACTGCGGGCGCGGGCCTCCCCCGGCGGAGGCCCGCGCACTCCCGCACACAGGCTCCCGCCGACCACCGAGACGTCCCGTCCCGCGCCGGCGTCCTTGGAGCGCGGGCACCGCACAGGAGCCGGCCTCCGACGGTATCCCGCCTCGGTGCTGGTACGCCCGGACGGCGGGACGCGCAGGTGGCCCTGCCCGATCCGACGCGGCTGCGGTCCTCCGCGGTGCCCGACCTGGCCGGGCCTGCGGATCACGCGGACACGGCCGGCCTGCACGGCGCCACCCTCACCCTCACCCTTACCTTTGCCCTCACCCTGAAGAGGAACTGGACCCTTGATGTTCGGCATGCCCCTGGAGCGGCTCCGCGAGTACCGGGCGGAGCCCGCCGGCTTCGACGCGTTCCAGGAGAAGGCCCTCGGCGGGACCGATCCGGAAGCGGTGACCGGACGGCCCTCGGGCGACGTCCGCGTAGGGGCCGAGTCCGAGGAGGCGATGGAGACCGGTCCTACTTCGGCGGGTCGACTTCGCGGCGCGGGCTGGAGGTGTTCGCGCACAACGGTCAAGAGGGCGGTGCGGAGCACGACCTGCCGCGCAAGCTTCGGGCACTGCGCGGGGTGTTCGGACAGTAGGGCGCAGGTCTCACAGGCCCAGCGCCGCCATGGCGGCGTTGTGGCCGGGCACCCCGCTGACCCCGCCGCCGCGCACCGCGCCCGCCCCGCACAGCAGGACGTTGGCGTGGGCGGTCTCCACACCCCAGCGGCCCGTCTCCCCGGTGGCGTACGGGAAGGAGAGGTCCCGGTGGAAGATGTGGCCGCCGGGCAGTCTCAGGTCGCGCTCGAGGTCGAGGGGGGTCTTCGCCTCGATGCACGGCCTGCCGTCGGCGTCGAGTGCCAGGCAGTCGGTGATCGGCTCCTCGAGATGGGTGTCGAGTTCGGCCAGGGTGGCGTCGAGCAGCGCGGTGCGCGTCGTCCCGTGGTCCGCCGTGAAGAGCCGGGCGGGGGTGTGCAGGCCGAACAGGGTGAGGGTCTGGTAGCCGCACGCCGCCAGGTCGGGGCCGAGGATAGACGGGTCGGTCAGGGAGTGGCAGTAGATCTCCGAGGGCGGGACGCCGGGCAGACGGCCCGCTGCCGCCTCGCGGTAGGCGGCCGCCAGTTGCCCGTAGCCTTCGGCGATGTGGAAGGTGCCGGCGAACGCACGGCGCGGGTCGACGGAGTGGTCCCGCAGCTTCGGCAGCCGGGTGAGCAGCATGTTCACCTTCAGCTGGGCGCCCTCGGCCGGGGCGGGCGGCGCCTCGCCGAGTAGCTCGGCCAGCGCGTGCGGCGAGGCGTTGACCAGGACCCGGTGCGCGCCGACGACGTGTTCCCCGTCGGGTGAGCGGACCGTCACCTCGGCGCGGGTGCCGTCGGTCTCGATGCGGGTCGCCTCGTGCAGCACGCGGATCTCGGCGCCCGCCGTCCGGGCGGCCGCGGCCAGCGCGTCGGTGAACGCGCCCATGCCGCCGACCGGGACGTCCCAGTCCCCGGTGCCGCCGCCGATGACGTGGTAGAGGAAACAGCGGTTCTGGAGCAGGGACGGGTCGTGGGCGTCGGCGAAGGTGCCGATCAGGGCGTCGGTCAGTACGACCCCGCGCACGAGGTCGTCCGTGAACCGCTCCTCGACGGCGACTCCGATCGGCTCCTCGAACAGCGTGCGCCAGGCGTCCTCGTCGTCGATCCGTGCCCGCAGTGCGTCGCGGGCGGGCAGCGGCTCGGTGAGAGTCGGGAAGGCCCGTTCGGCGACCCGCTGCGTCATCGCGTAGAAGCGCTGCCACGCGTCGTACTCACGGTCGTCGCCGGTGAGTGCCGCGAAGGACTCACGTGTGCCCTCTCCGCCTACGAGCAGCCCGGTGGCGCGTCCGCCGCGCACGGCCGGGGTGTACGAGGAAACAGTGCGCTTGCGTACGGCGAAGTCGAGGCCGAGGTCGCGGACGATCTTCTGGGGAAGCAACGAGACGAGGTAGGAGTAGCGGGACAGCCGGGCGTCGATCCCGTCGAACGGGCGGGTGGAGACGGCTGCTCCCCCGGTGCTGCCGAGGCGCTCCAGGACGAGGACGGACTGTCCGGCGCGGGCGAGGTAGGCGGCGGCGACCAGGCCGTTGTGGCCGCCTCCGACGATCACGGTGTCGTATGCGGCGTGCGCGGGTGTACCGGGTGAGGCCGTCTCGTCTGCGGGCATGCCTCTTCCTAGCACGGGATGATCACCCTGGACAGGGGCCGGCCACCGCGTGGCGTTCGGCCCTGCCCGGCGCCGGCGACGCTGCGCCCGACGCGGTCGGGTACTGCACCAACCCGTACGGGAGCTACCCGGAGGACGCCTTCCCGCACGTCGTGCGGGAAGGCAGCCGGGAGCCGCTGCGCCACGGGACGGAGACCGGACTGCCGCGTGACCTCTGCCGCGTGCGGGACGGCCTGGCCCGACGGTCAGTGCGGCGGGTCCCGGCGCAGGTCCGCCACCCGCCGGTAGAGGTCCACCGCCTCCGTGCCGCGGCCGAGCTGTTCCAGGCAGTGCGCTTCGTCGTTGCGGCTCGCGAGGGTGTCGGGGTGATCGGGGCCCAGGACCCGTTCGCGGATCCCGGCGACCGTACGGTAGTCGGTCAGTGCGTCGGCCCAGCGGCCGAGCCAGCCCAGTCCGACGGCCACCTCCCGGCGGCTGACGAGCGTGTCGGGGTGGTCGGGCCCCAGGGTGCGCTCCCGGATCGCGCAGACTTCGCGTGACTCGGCGAGTGCCTCCTCCCATCGAGCCATCCGCCCCAGGTTGACCGCGAGGCCGTGCCGGGCGCGCAGCGTCTCGGGGTCGGCGGGACCAGCGGCCCGGGTGCGGTCCTCGGCCAGGGCCCGGTAGAGCTCGAGGGCTTCGGCACTGCGGCCCAGCCTGCCGAGGCTGATGCCCACCTCGTAGCGTGCGGACAGCGTGTCGGGGTGGTCGGGGCCGAGCGCGGTGGTGCGGGCCTCCGCCACGTCGCGGTAGGTCTGCAGGGCTTCGGTCCAACGGTCCAGCCGGCCGAGTGTGTACGCCACTTCGTGCAGGGTGACCAGGGTGTCGGGGTGCTCGGCGCCGAGCAGCCGGCTGCGGGCGTCCGCCACCTCGCGGGCCATGCGGTAGGAGTCCTCCAGGCGGCCCAGCCTGCTCAGGTTGAAGGCGAGGTTGTGGCGGCAGCGCAGGGTGTCGGGGTGGTCCGGGCCCATGGAGCGTTCCCGCGAGGCGAGCACCGCGGCGTAGACCTGGTGCGCCTCGAAGTGGCGGCCGAGCCCGCCCAGGACGTACGCAGTCTCCTGTCGGGCCGCGAGGGTCTCCGGGTGGTCGGGACCCAGGCTGCGCTCGCGGCCCTCGGCGACCCGGTCGAATTCGCGCAGCGCGTCCGCGGCACGTCCGGTGCGGCAGAGGGCGAATCCGACCTCGTACCTGCTGGCGAGGGTGTCGGGGTGGTCGGGGCCGAGCGCGTGTCCGCGTTCGTCCGCGACCGCGCGGTGCACGTCGCCCGCCTCCTCCCAGTGGCCCAGGCGCCCCAGGTTGAGTCCGGCGCTGTGCCGGCCTGCCAGGGTGGCGAGCAGTTCGGGCGACGGGATGGGGCGGCCGGGTCCCGCGGGCGGGAAGGCGCCGGTGAAGGCGTGACCGGTCCCGGTGGTCCATGCCCCGGTCAGCGCTGCGGCGTGGTCGGCGGCTGCCGTGCCGGAGCCGACGGCGCCGGTCGCCCTGTGACCGGAGGTCATGTTGCGGGTCCAGGAGGGCAGTCGGGGCGTGTTGGCCGCCGGGTGCCGGGCCGTGACGGGTGGGGCGAGCCGGATCCGGCCGCCGGCCGGCTGTTCACCGGTGCGACCGAGCACGATGCGCTGCCGCAGGTCACCGGCGTCGGCCGGCCGCTCGCCGGGCGTCTTGGCCAGCAGGTCGAGGACGACCTTGTCGAAGAACCGGGGGAGTTCGGCGCGGTGGGTGCGCAGCGGCTCGGGAACGGTGTCACGGTGCCCGACGAGCACGGCCCAGGCGTCGTCCATGTCGAACGGGGGCACGCCCGTGGCGATCTCGTACAGGACGCAGCCCAGCGAGTAGAGGTCGCTGCGGTGGTCGACCTCCCCGCCGCTGATCTGCTCGGGCGACATGTAGTGCGGGGTCCCCATGGCGATGCCGGTGCCCGTGAGGCGGGAGGTGTAGCCGATGTCGTGGCCGAGCCTGGCGATGCCGAAGTCGCAGATCTTCACCGCGCCGTCGTCGAGCCGCATGATGTTCGCGGGCTTGAGGTCCCGGTGCACGATGCCCTGCTGATGGGTGTAGCCGAGGGCGTCGGCGACCTGTTCCGCGATGTCGACGACGTCGGCCACCGGCAGCGGGTGCTGGGCGTTGTCCTCGAGGAGCTGGCTGAGGTTGCGTCCCTCCAGCAGCTCCATGACGAGGTAGAGGACACCGTCCGACTCTCCGAAGTCGTGGACGACGGTGACTCCGCGGTGCTGGAGCGCCGCGGCCACCCGGGCCTCGCGGCGGAAGCGCTCGCGCAGGATGCGGGTGAATGCCTGATCGTGCTGCGGCCCCATCGGTTTCAGGCACTTGACGGCCACCTGCCGGCCCAGCGACTCGTCGCGCGCGCGCCATACCTCGCCCATGCCCCCGCGCCCGATCAGATCGAGCAGCCGGTAGCGGCTCTGGATCAGCCTGGTGTCCGCCATCGCCTGTTGCCGCCCCCGTCTGCTTCGCTGCTCGCTACTGCTGCTGCGCCCTCCCCGGCCCGTCCAGTATGGCTGCCTGTCTGCGGAGTTCGTACGGGGCGGGTCGGCTGCCGGGGCCGAGCCGCGCCATCGCCTCCACGACGTACCCGGGCGGAAGGCGCCGGCGGAGACGGGCGGGGATGCGGCGCAGCGCGGTTCCCGTGGTGCGCAGACGGCGGTCGACCGCCGCCGGGGGCGGTGCGGCCCTGCCGTACAGCTCATGGGCATACGCGGGCAGGGAGTCGTAGGCCGGTGCGGCCACCCGCCGCCGGAGCAGGGCGCGCGCCGGGTCTGCAGGGCTGGGTCCGGCGGGCGGCGCATGCAGGAAGTCCTCGTAGGATGACGTCCCGGCGCGCTTACATGCATACCGCAACCGCGCACGTTTCGGGGAGGTGGGGGCTGTGCCCAGGTGGGGACTGGTCGTTGAACAGAACCTCGGGTACGGCCGGCAGGGGCGGGTCTGGTCGGTCGGCGTGATGGACCACGTGGAGGGAACACGTGAGGAGGCGCTCGCGGCACTCCGGATCCGGGCCGAGCGTTTCGAGCCGGTCCATCCCGCCAGCCCGAAACACCGGGCGCTGTACCGGCAGGCGGACGGTTTCCTGCTGGTCGTCGAAGGGGTCTGGCGGCCCTGGCACTGCCGGTTCACGGTGGCCGAGCAGGTGTACGACAGCGACGCTGCCGATCCTGTGGCGGAACAGCCGCCCGCTCCGGCGGCGGAGCCGGACGAGCCGGCGCGACTGCCGGAGGCCGCTCCCCGCGCACCGGAACCCGAGCCCGGCCCCCCGCCCGCGTGGGACGCGCAGGTGCCCGAGGTGCCGTCCTGGCTGGGCCGGGACGACCTCCCGTGAATCGGATCAGCGCTTCACGGCCCGCAGCACCACGAACTTCGGGTCACCGGCGACAGTGACGCAGTTGCCGAAGATCCGGCGCAGCTGGGTGTGGTAGCCGAGGTGCCGGTTGCCGACGACCCACAGCTCCCCGCCCTGGCGCAGCGCGGCGCGCGCTCCGTGGAACATGTTCCGGGCCGTGGCGTCGGTGACCGCCTGATGGGAGTGGAAGGGCGGGTTGCTGAGGACCAGGTCCACGCTCTCCGGGGGGACGTCCGCCATGCCGTCGCCGACCAGGAATGACGCCTCGGCCCCGGGCCCGGTGTTGTCGTGGAAGGTCGCCTCGGCGGAGGCGACGGCCCGGTACGACTCATCGACGAAGGTGACGGTGGCGTCGGGGTTGGCGAGCACGGCGGACGTGCCCAGGACGCCGTTCCCGCAGCCGAGGTCGACCACGCGGTCCGGCCCGGTCCGCTCCGGAAGGTGCTTCAGGAAGAAGCGGGTGCCGATGTCCAGGCGTTCGGCGCAGAAGATCCCGGCGTGATTGGTGACGGTGCGGCCGGAGACCGCGCCGACGTCGTCGGGCAGTTCGTAGCGGTAAGGCCAGGGGCTGGGAGTCCTGGGCAGGGACGGATCCGGGGTGCAGAAGATGAGCCGCGCCTTCTTCACCGCGAGGGACGTCCGGGTGGGCCCGATGATCCGCTCGAACAGCTTGAGGGTGGAGGTGTGGATCTCCTTGACCATGCCGGTGCCGATGACGACGGTCCCCGCGTGCACGGCGGGCGCGATCCTGTGCAGCTGGTCCTCCAGGAGCGCGAGGCTCTTGGGTACGCGCACGAGCAGCAGGTCCACCCGCTCGGGAAAGGCGTCGCGCACCGACAGCACGCGCACCGAGTCGGGGGCGGCGCCGTTGCGTGCCAGATTCGCCCGGGTGGCGCGCAGGCCGAGATACGAATCGGTGATCACGACGGGGCGGTGTGCGGCGAGCACGGTGGCGAGGGCACCCCAGCGGTCGCCCACCACTGCCACCGTGCCGGCCGGACTGACCGGCTCGGTCCCCTCCTCGCCCTCCAGCCGCCGCAGCAGATACTCGTCGGCGGCGTCCCACGCACGGAGCGGGTCGCGCGGGTTCTCGGGAAAGCGGGCGAGATCGAATTCGCCCTGTGACGTCGTCAAACGGTTCATATGGCGTTCAGGCTAGCCCAGTGGCGGGGAGCGATGACACGCTCCCCGCCACAGGGGCGTCCCCGCAGGCGCTAAGGAAGCCGTTTGTCCATGGCCGACCTGCCCTCCTCGGACAGCCTGCGCTGTGCCCACTCCAGGCTCTGGGGGGTGAGGTCCCGCCCGGAGGCGAGCACCAGATCCTCCGCGGTGGGCTGATCGTTGCCGCCGGTGTGCAGCAGACGGTCGGGGGTGACCCCCCGTACTTCCGGCACGGATACGGATTCGGACTCTTCGCTCATACCGCCTCCTCGTCCTTGCGGCAATTCTCGCGCCGGGTCGGCGTCCCCGCATCCGATGCCGGAAAGCCCCCGGAAGAGACGTCACTTGACCTGCACATGATAAATACGCAACGTTCACGCGACCGGCACCGTGCGTGTGGAAGGCTCCCGACCGAGCAGACAAAGTCCGGCCATCACGACACCGTTCCGCCCTCCGGAGAGGACACCCCACATGTCCAGTCGTCGCCGTTTCTACGCGCGTCCACTGTTCGCCGCAGCCGCCTCGATCGTCGTTCTCACCGGCGCCGCGTCCACGGCGCCCGCCGCCACTCCCCCGATCGACGGCGCCGCGTCCCCTGCCGCGGCTCTCGACGACACCTACTACCAGGCCGCCCTGGGCAAGACGGGCACCGCCCTCAAGAGCTCGCTGCACACGATCATCAGCGACCAGACCAAGCTCTCCTACAGCCAGGTCTGGGACGCGCTCAAGGCGACCGACGCGGATCCCGCCAACTCCTCCAACGTGATCCTCCTCTACACCGGCCGTTCGCAGTCCAAGAGCGAGAACGGGGGCGACGTGGGCGACTGGAACCGGGAGCACGTCTGGGCCAAGTCGCACGGTGACTTCGGGACCGCGACCGGTCCGGGCACCGACATCCACCACCTGCGCCCCGAGGACGTCCAGGTCAACTCCATCCGGGGCAACAAGGACTTCGACAACGGCGGGAGCGCCGTCTCGGGGGCGCCGGGCAACTACACCGACGGCGACTCCTTCGAACCGCGCGACGCGGTGAAGGGCGATGTCGCCCGGATGATCCTGTACATGGCGGTGCGGTACGAGGGCGACGACGCCTTCGCCGATCTCGAGCCGAACGACAGCGTGAACAACGGGTCGGCCCCGAAGATCGGACGGCTCTCCGTGCTGAAGCAGTGGAGCCAGGAGGACCCGCCCGACAGCTTCGAGCAGAACCGCAACGAGGTCATATTCGACCAGTTCCAGCACAACCGGAACCCGTTCATCGACCACCCCGAATGGGTCGAGGCCATCTGGTAGGGACTCACCCCGGTCCGGCCATGGCCTGCGCGCAGTGCTCGGCGGCCTCCTCCCGGGAGCCGAAGCGCGGCAGATCCTGGCCGGTCCGCTCCCGGACCAGGTCCGGTGGACCCAGCCGGTCACCCGGGTCGACGACGGCCGCACGCCGCCCTTCCCCGGCGAGCCGGGACAGGCCGGCGTGCAGCAGCGCGAGGGCGTCGGAGTCGGCGCCGGTCACCTCGCGCATGTCGAGCACCACCGGACCGGCCCCCTCAGCGCCTGACTCGTCCAGCGCGTACAGCACACGCTCGGCGGCGGTGAAGTCGAGGGCACCCTGCGCGGCGACGACACCCACGCGTTCGTGCAGAGCGCGCTCCCGCCGGCCGGACGGCGCCGAGGGAAGCACATCCGCGGTGGTCACCAGCGTGACGGTGGAGCCGGGCAGCGCCGGGTTCTTCATGAGGTGGAGCCCGAGACGCTCCGAGAGCGCGCCGAGCGCGGCATGGCCGCGTACCGAGGTGCCTGACGCGTCCAGGAGCGGACTGTAGGCGGCCAGGCCGAAGCGGGCCGGACCTGCGGCGATCAGACCGCCCGAGACTCCGCTCTTGGCGGGCAGCCCGACCCTCAGCAGCCAGTCGCCGGACGAGTCGTACATCCCGCAGGTCGCCATGACGGCGAGGACCTGGGCCGCGACCTCCGGGGAGACGACGCTCTCCCCGGTGACCGGATTGACACCGCCGTACGCCAGGGTCGCGGCCATCACGGCGAGATCGACGGCGGTGACCCGCACCGCGCACTGCCGGAAGTAGTTGTCCACGGCGGCCACCGGGTCGACGGGCAGCGTCCCGGCGCTGCGGGCCAGATACGCCAGCGCCCTGTTGCGGTCCCCCGTCGCGGCCTCGGAAGCGTAGACGTCCTCGTCCACATCGAGCTTCCGCCCGGCGAACCGGCTCAGGCAGACCAGGATGCGCCGGAACGCGGGAACCTGACGGCTGTCGGGGACCAGGGCGGTGGTGACGATGGCACCGGCGTTGACCATCGCGTTGGCGGGCCGCCCGGTGCCGGGTTCCAGGCTGATGGCGTTGAACGCCTCACCGCTCGGCTCGGCACCCACCCAGCGGCCCACCTCGTCGAGGCCGAGCGAGGCCAGCGCGAGGGCGTAGACGAAGGGTTTGGACACCGACTGCATGGTGAAGGGCGTGTCAGCCGCGCCCGCACTGTAGGAATGCCCGTCCATGCTGACGAGGGCGAGCCCGAAGTCGTCGGGATCGGACCTGGCCAACTCCGGGATGTAGTCGGCGCGTCGGCCGTCGCGTACGCCGACGAAGCGCGCATGGAGATCGCGCAGCGCGTCGGTGACGGCCTCGGACGCGCTCACCGGGGACCGCACGTGTGCCGCTCGGACCCACCGGCGAGACCTGTGGAGGGCGGCCGTTGCCCCGTCACTCCACCTCGTCCAGCGCCGGAGGGAACAGCGCCGGGGTCCCGGGCATCACCTTCTGCTTCACCTCGGCGAGGAAGTCGTCGTCGATGCCGATGGCGGCGCCCCGCCGGCCGACGGGGTTGACCAGCTGTCTGTTCTTCGGCTCGGAGCGCTTGGCCGGCCAGGTCACGACGGCGGCGGCCCGGATCGTGGCCCGCCCTTCCTCCTGGAGGGACTTCAGGGCCGTCCCCCCGTTCTCGGCGCCCTCCGCCGTCCGGCACTTCCACACAGTGATGGTGGACATCGCGGGCACCTCCGGAAGAGCAAGGGAATAATTCGCCCATATTAGGATCAAAAGGTATGAATTGACTCGTTGGATGACCGGCCTCGCACCAGGGGGCGGCTCCAGTACCGCGGACCCCGAACCCCCCGGGAGGGAACGATGGATACGGACGCCCTGACGCCCGGCCTGCTGCAGGACCTTCGCGCGACCAGGCCCTACCCGGCTCTGTCCCTGACGATGCCGACCCACCGCAGGGCGCCGGACAACGCCCAGGACGCCGTACGGCTGCGGAACCTCGTGGCCGAGGCCGGCAACCGGCTGGACGCAGACCCCCGGGTGACCCACGAGGCCCGGACCGCGGTGAAGGCGCAGCTCGACCGTGCGGTGGCCGAGGTGGACCAGCGCCGCGCCCTGGAGTCCCTCGTGATCTTCGCCGACACCGACGGGTACCAGATCTGGCAGCTCCCGCGCACCGCGCCCGAACGAGTGGTCCTGAGCGACAGTTTCCTCACCCGGAACCTGGTCGCGGCGAAGGCCGGGGCGCAGCCCTTCTGGGTCCTCAGCCTGTCCGCGGAGCACGCTTCCCTCTTCTCCGGCACGAGCGACGGCCTGCGCCCCGAGCCTGGGGACGGCTTCCCGCTCACGGCTCCGCACGAGGAGCCCAACCCGCAACGCGAGGAGCGGATCGGCGACACCCCCAGCACCTACAGCAGCGAGGACGCGCGCAACTTCCTGCGCACGGTCGACGAGAAGCTGCGCGGGGCCCTGGCCGCGGACCCGCGCCCCCTGTTCCTGGTCGGCCTCGCACCCGCGCTCTCCCTGCTCGACGAGGTGGGCGAGAGCGCGAAGCCCGCCGTCGGCAGGGTCGCGAAGGGGACGACGGCGGACACGACCGCGCCCGAGCTGCTCAAGGAGCTGGGCCCGGCCCTGGAGGACTGGCGGAAGCAGGCCGCCTCCCGCATCCAGGGCAGGCTCGACAACGCCCACAGCAGCCGCTCCTTCGCCGGCGGGCTCGACGAGGTGTGGCTGGCCGTACGGGAGGGCAGGGCGGGCCTGATCGCCGTCGAGGAGCACTTCGACCAGACGGTCAGGGTCACCGACGGGCACCTGGAGCCGGTGGGTCCGGACGTCACCCCGTCCATGGACGGCCAGGTCCGTGAGGACATCGTCGACGAGCTCGTCGAAGCGGCGCTGGACAAGGGCTGCGAGGTCGCCTTCGTGGCCGACGACTCCCTCGCGGACCACGGCCGCCTCGCAGCGGTTCTGCGTTTCTGACCCGCGTGTCCCTGCGTAAGGATTATGTGAATTTTGTCTAGATTTGGTGCTCCGAAGTCGATCTCACCGCGGCGATCTCACTGATCACGTCGTGCACGAAGGAGAACCATTCATGGACCGATTCAGGCGCGCATCGGCGGCAGCGCTGCTGGCAGCGGTGGCGCTGGCAGGCGCGGTGGGCGGGGCCGCGGCGTCGTCCGGCGTCCCCGCACCGCCGTCCGGTGAGCGTGCGCAGGACCTGGCGACGCGGCCGGCCCTCTCCGCGCACGCGACCGCGCGCAGCGTGGCGGCCTGGGAGGAGTTCCGTATCCACGGCTCCGCCCGGAACATCGGTGCCGGCACCCCGGTCACCCTGCAGCAGAAGCAGGGCGAGCGCTGGGTGACCCTGCCCGCCACGATCAGGACCGCGGGCAGCGGCGAGTACAGCATGCGGGTGAAGCTGGGCATCCAGGGCGAGAACGCCCTGCGGATCGTCGGCGGCGGGGCCGTCTCGCCGGTCGTCCGCACGACCGTGAACTGAGCGTCGCCGCTCACTCCGGCCGGCCTGCCAGGAAGCAGGCCGGCCGGAGTGCGTCGCGGCGCGGTCGGCCCGGTGCGTCGCGGCGTGGTCAGGCGGGTCCGTCGCGGCGCCGGTCAGCCCTCCCAGGCCCAGTCGGTCACCTCGGGCAGGTCCGTGCCGTGCTCGCGGATCCAGTCGTGGTGGCGCGTACGGGCGTCCGCCATCGCCTGCCGGACCGCGACGGCGCGGGCCGCGAGGCCGGGCACCCTGTCGATCACGTCCATGACGAGCCGGTAGCGGTCGAGGTCGTTGCGCACCACCATGTCGAACGGCGTGGTGGTGGTCCCCTCCTCCTTGTAGCCCCGGACATGCAGATGTGCGTGTCCCGTGCGCCGGTAGGCGAGACGGTGCACCAGCCAGGGGTAGCCGTGGTAGGCGAAGATCACGGGCCTGTCCCGGGTGAAGACGGCGTCGTACTCCGCGTCCGGCATCCCGTGCGGGTGCTCCTCGTGCGGCAGCAGCCGGGTCATGTCGACCACGTTGACCACGCGGACGGCGAGGTCCGGAAGATGATGCCGCAGGAGCCCGGCCGCGGCCATCGTCTCCAGGGTGGGGACGTCTCCGGCGCAGGCCAGTACGACGTCGGGCTCGCGGCTGCCGTCCTCGGTGCCGGCCCATTCCCACACCCCGGCCCCTCGGGCGCAGTGCGCGCGGGCCTCGTCGAGGGTGAGCCAGTCGAAGCCGGGCTGCTTGCCGGCGACGATCACGTTGACGTAGTCGCGGCTGCGCAGCACGTGGTCGGCGGTGGAGAGCAGCGTGTTCGCGTCCGGCGGCAGATAGACCCGGACGACCTCCGGGCTCTTGTTCAGGATGTGGTCGACGAAGCCGGGGTCCTGGTGCGAGAAGCCGTTGTGGTCCTGACGCCAGACATGTGAGGTGAGCAGGTAGTTCAGCGAGGCCACGGGCGCGCGCCAGTGCAGCCTGCGCGAGGTGCGCAGCCACTTGATGTGCTGGTTGACCATCGAGTCGACGATGTGGGCGAAGGCCTCGTAGGAGGAGAAGAGTCCGTGCCGCCCGGTGAGGATGTAGCCCTCCAGCCAGCCCTGGCAGAGGTGTTCGGAGAGCACCTCCATCACCCGGCCGTCGCGGGCCAGATGCTCGTCGGTCGGGAGGATCTCCGCCTGCCAGGCCTTGCCGGTCGCCCCGTAGAGCGCGCCCAGCCGGTTCGACTCGGTCTCGTCCGGCCCGACCACCCGGAAATTCCTGCTGCCGGCGGTGGCCGCCATGACGTCTTCGAGCAGTCCGCCCAGGACCCTGGTGGGTTCGTGCATGACGGTTCCCGGCTTGTCGACGCGTACCGCGTGGTCCTCGATGGGAGGGAGCGGCAGATCCCGCAGGAGCAGCCCGCCGTTGGCGTACGGCGTCGAGCCGAGCCGTGCGACGCCCTCGGGAACGTACGCCAGGACCTGGCCGGTGGGCCGGCCCTCGGAGTCGAAGAGCTCGCCGGGCCGGTAGGAGCGCATCCACTCCTCGAGCTGACGCAGGTGGTCGGGGTTCTCCCGGACGCCGGGCAGCGGGACCTGGTGGGCGCGCCAGGTGTTCTCGACGGGGAGTCCGTCCACCGCCTGGGGACCGGTCCAGCCCTTGGGGGTGCGCAGCACGATCATCGGCCAGCGGGGACGAACGGACGCGCCCCCGGTGCGGGCAGCGCGCTGGTACTCCCCGATCCGGTCGACGGCGAGGTCCATCGCGGCGGCCAGCGCGCGGTGGACCACGGCGGGTTCGTCACCCCCCACGTGGACGGGCTCGTGGCCGTATCCGCGCAGGAGTGCGTCGAGTTCGTCCTCGGGCAGCCGGGCGAGCACCGTCGGATTGGCGATCTTGTACCCGTTGAGATGAAGGATCGGCAGGACCGCTCCGTCGTGCACGGGGTCGAGGAACTTGTTGGAGTGCCAGGACGCGGCGAGCGGTCCGGTCTCCGCCTCCCCGTCCCCCACGACGCAGGCGACGAGGAGCTCCGGATGGTCGAAAGCCGCGCCGTAGGCGTGGGTGAGCGCGTACCCCAGTTCGCCGCCCTCGTGGATGGAGCCCGGGGTCTCCGGGGCGACGTGACTGGGCACACCGCCGGGGAAGGAGAACTGCTTGAACAGGGCTCCCATTCCTGCGCGGTCGCGGCTGATGTCCGGATACGTCTCCGAATAGCTGCCCTCCAGCCAGGAGTTGGCGAGGACGGCGGGGCCGCCGTGGCCCGGCCCCCAGACGCACAGCGCCCGCTGGTTCCGTTCCTTGACGATCCGGTTGAGATGGGTGTGGACCAGATTCAGCCCGGGTGAGGTGCCCCAGTGGCCGAGCAGCCGCGGCTTGATGTGCTCGGGGGCCAGCGGCTCCTCCAGGAGGGGGTTCGCCATCAGATAGATCTGGCCGACCGCCAGGTAGTTGGCCGCACGCCAGTGCGCGTCGAGGGCGGCGATCTCGGTGTCGGACAGGGCGGATGTCCCGGCCGGGGTTCGGGCGTCGGTCATGAAGCGTCTCCCTGGGCATGGCGAGGGGGTGGTGTCCGGACCAGTGGGCGTCCCGGCCTAACGGGCGTCCGAGCCGGGCCCGTACCAGACGGTGGTGGCGTTGCAGAACTCGCGGATGCCGTGCCCGGCCAGCTCCCGCCCGTAGCCGGAGCGCTTCACCCCGCCGAAGGGCAGCGCCGGGTGGGAGGCCGTCATGCCGTTGAAGAAGACCCCGCCGGCCTCCAGGTCGCGTACACAGCGGTCCATCTCTCCCTGGTCACGCGTCCAGACATTGGAACTGAGCCCGAAGGGCGTGTCGTTGGCGAGGTCCACGGCCTCGTCCAGGTCCGCCACCCGGTACAGGGTCGCCACCGGGCCGAAGGTCTCCTCGCGGTGGATGCGCATGTCCGGGGTGATCCCGGTGAGCACGGTCGGCTCGTAGAACCAGCCGCGGTCCAGCCCCTCCGGCCGCCCGCCCCCGCACAGGGCGGTCGCACCCTTGGCGAGGGCGTCCTCGACGAGTTCCTCCAGGTCGGTGCGGCCCTGTTCGCTGGAGAGCGGTCCCACGTCGGTGGACTCCTCCAGGGGGTCTCCCACGGTCAGGGCGCGCATCCCCTGGGCGAACCGTTCGGCGAACGCGTCGTACACCTCCGCGTGGACGATGAAGCGCTTGGCGGCGATGCAGGACTGGCCGTTGTTCTGGACGCGGGCCGTCACAGCGGTCTCGGCGGCCTTGCCGACGTCCGCGGAGGGCAGGACGACGTAGGGGTCGCTGCCGCCGAGTTCCAGCACGGTCTTCTTGACCTCGTCGCCCGCGATTGAGGCGACCGCGCGGCCGGCCGGTTCGCTGCCGGTGAGCGTCGCCGCGGCGACCCGCGGGTCGCGCAGGACGGCCTCCACGGCGCCCGAGCCGATGAGAAGGGTCTGGAAACAGCCTGCGGGGAATCCGGCCCTGGTGAAGAGGTCCTCGATGAACAGGGCCGTCTGCGGCACGTTCGAGGCGTGCTTGAGCAGTCCGGTGTTGCCGGCCATGAGCGCGGGCGCGGCGAAGCGCATGACCTGCCAGAGCGGGAAGTTCCACGGCATCACGGCGAGCACGACGCCCAGCGGCCGGTAATGCACCCGGGCGCGGGAGGCACCGGAGTCCTTGACGTCGGTGTCGTCGGGGTGCTCGTCGGCGAGCAGGCGTGCGGCGTTGGCCGCGTACCAGCGCATCGCCTTGGCGCACTTGGCGGCCTCGGCCCGGGCGGCCTTGACCGGCTTGCCCATCTCGGTGGTCATGGTGCGGGCGATCTCCTGCTGGTCCGCGTCGAGGAGATCGGCGGCCCGGTTCAGCAGTCGGGCGCGCTCGGAGAATTCCGTGGTGCGGTAGCTGCGGAACGCCCTGTGTGCGGCGGCGAGCCTGCGCTCGGTCTCCTGCCCGTCCAGTGCGTCGAATGTCCTGAGCGTCTCGCCGTTCGCGGGATTGACCGTCGCGATGGGCATGGCTGTGCCTCCTTGCGTTGTTCTCCGACCGTGCCGCGCAGCGCCGCGGCGCGCAATGCGACCCCTCACGCACGCGTACCCGGCCGGCGCGGAACATGCGTGCTGCGGGCACACCGTCCGCGCCGGCCGGGCCGGCACCGGGCTGTTCGTCACACGAGTTCGGCGACCGGGCCGTTCTCGGCTGCGGGGCCGCTCTCGGCGTACGGGCCGTTCTCGGTGACGGGGCCGCCGAGGAACGCACGGCCGCCGGGAAGGGGCGTACGCGGAAGCAGGCCGGTGGTGACCGGGGTCTCCGCGTAGCGCGTGAACCACACGACCTTGCCGTCGGTGGTCCGGCAGGTGCCCCAGCTGTCGCTCAGGGCCATGACGCGGCTGAGGCCGCCGCCACCGCCGTCCAGCAGCCGGGGCATCCGGGAATCGTTGTCGGACACGGACACCGTCAGGTGCCGTCCGGTCCAGCGGAGTTCGACGACGCACTCGTGGCCGTCGCCGACGTGTCGCTGGACGTTCGTCAGGAGCTCCTCCGCTGCCCGGCACACCGGCCGGACGTGCAGGTCGAGACTCCAGTGACGCAGGTGTGCGGCGACTATCCGCCGCAACTGGGAAATGCGCTCTGCCGACACCTGCAGTTCGACCAGATAGTGCCGGTCGAGTGGAACGGTCATCGTCGAGGCTCCTCATCGCGAGGCTCACGTGCTTCACCCCGTTCGAACCAACGACCCCCGAACACGAAGCGTGAGCTGTCATCACTTCTGGGTCACTCATCAGGGTGGACCGAGTGGGCCGGTCGCGCAACCGAGGGGACCGGGGGACGGCGTCACGGCAGGTAGGGCAGGAGCTTGTCCGGGGTGAGGGAGAGTTCGCGCAGCCGTGCCCCGGTGGCGTGCCGCACGGCGTTCCCGATCGCGGCGGCGGTTCCTACGGTGCCGATTTCGCCGATGCCCTTGCTGCCCATGGGGTTGAGGTGCGGGTCGTCCTCGTCGAGCCAGTGCGCCTGGATGTCGGGCACGTCCGCGCAGGACGGCACGTGGTAGGAGGCCAGGTCGCTCTCGGTGAAGTCGCCGAAGGCCGGGTCCATGGTGCTGCCCTCGGTGAGGGCCATGCCGAGGCCCATGACCATGCCGCCGATGAACTGGGAGCGTGCCGTGCGGGAGTTGAGGATGCGTCCGGCGGCGTACACGCCGAGGAGGCGGCGCACCCGCACCTCGCCGGTGAGGGAGTCGACCGCCACCTCGGCGAAGTGTGCGCCGAAGGCGTGCCGTGCGTACGGCGGCTCCTGTGCCGTCTCCTCGCCGGTGTCGACGGTGACGCCGATGCCCTCCGGCGGGAGCGGCCCGCTGTGCTCCGCGAGCCGGCGCACCAGCGTGGTGGCCGCCTTGTGGACCGCCGACCCCCAGGAGGCCGTGCCCGAGGAGCCCCCCGCGACGGGTGCCGTGGGCAGATCGCTGCTGCCGATGTCGATCGTGACGTTGTCCGGGGGCGTGTCCAGGACCGAGGCGGCGATCTGCGCCAGGACGGTACGGGCACCGGTACCGATGTCCGTGGCGTTGACCCCGACGCGGTAGGAGCCGTCCGGGGCGGCCTGCGCGGACGCGGCGGCCTTCGACACGAGCACGGGGTACGTCGCCGAGGCGACCCCGGTGCCGAGCAGCCGGGGCCCCTCCTGACGGGCGGCGGGCCGGGGGTCCCTGTCCGACCAGCCGAAACGCCTGGCGCCCTCGCTCAGACAGGCCGTGAGGTTGCGGCTGCTGAACGGAAGGCCGCTGTCGGGTTCCGTCCGGGGTTCGTTCCGCAGCCGCAGTTCGACGGGGTCGATGCCGAGGGCGCAGGCCAGCTCGTCCATGGCCGACTCCAGCGCGTACATCCCCGAGGCCTCCCCCGGTGCGCGCATCCAGGACGGGCTGGGCACGTCGAGTGCCGCCACCCGGTGCTCCGTACGGCTGTGGGGCGAGGCGTACATGACGCGGGCCGGTACGGCGGCCTGCTCGACGAACTCCTTGATCCGCGAGGTGTGCGTGACGATCTCGTGGGAGACGCTGGACAGGACGCCGTCCCGGTCCGCACCCAGCCGCACCCGCTGCAGGGTGGGTGCCCGGTGCCCGACGATCGCCGCCATGTACCGCCGGGGCAGGGCGAGCTGGACCGGGTGCCCGGTGTGCCGTGCGGCCATGGCGGCGAGGACGGCCTGCGGGCGCGGGGTGCCCTTGGAACCGAAGCCGCCGCCGACGTGTTCGGAGATGACGGTGATGCGGTCCCGGTCGAGCCCGAGGGCGGTGGCGAGGCTGTTGCGCACGGCGGTCGACCCCTGGCTGGAGTCGTGGACGGTCAGGTGTCCGTCGGCCCACCGGGCGGTGGAGGCGTGCGGTTCCATGGGGTGGTTGTGCAGGCCCCGCAGCGTGTAGGTGGCGTCGATCCGCACGGGCGCGGCGTCGAACGCGCTCATGGCGTCGCCGCGTTCACGCAGAGCCGGGTGGCCGCCGTTCGCCTCCTTCGGGGTGTAGAGGCCGGGGTGGTCCCCGGTGAGGACGACATCGTGCTCGGTGGTGGCGTATTCGACGTACACGGCATCCGCACCGGCCCGGGCGGATTCCAGGCTTTCGGCGAGTACGAGGGCGACGGGCCAGCCCCGGTGCGGCACCCGGTCGTCCTGGAGCACGGCGAGAATCGGGTCGTCGGGCTCCTTCAGCCGCGGCGCGTTGTCGTGCGTCAGGACGGTGTGCACCCCGGGCACCGCGAGTGCGCCTGCTGTACGGATCGCGGTGACGCGCCCGGTGGGGACGGTGGCCGGCACGATCCAGCCGTACAGGCAGCCCGGCGCGGTGTGCTCCGCTGCGTATCGGGCGGTGCCGGTGACCTTGTCCCGGCCCTCGCGGCGGACTGCGGGCGCGCCCAGCGCCCGGGGGGAGTCGCTCATGACGGAAGTCCTCGGTTCGTCGGGGTGTGCGGGCCGGCGGATCAGGTGGATGCGGCCCGGGTGGTGAGTTCGACGAGGGCGCCGATGGCCAGCCGGCGGGCCAGGTCCACCTTGAAGCCGTTGTCGCGCAGTGGCCTGGCCGCCGCGAGTTCGGCGTCCACCGCACGCGCGAAGGCGTCCCCGGTCGTGGACGCCCCGCGCAGCAGGTCCTCGGCCACCCGGGCACGCCACGGGCGGTGCGCGAGCCCGCCGAAGGCGAGCGAGATACGGTCGACGCGGCCGTCACGCACGCTCAGTACGGCTGCGACTGAGGCCAGGGCGAAGGCGTAGGAGGCACGGTCCCGGGCCTTGCGGTAGAGGGAGACTGCACCGGCGGAAGGCGGGGGCAGCACCACTTCCGTGATGAGCTCGCCCGGGCGGATCACCGTGTCCTGGTCGGGGTTGTCGGCGGGCAGCCGGTGGAAGTCGGTCACCTGCACGGTCCGCACTCCCTCGGGTCCGTGCAGCTGGACGGTCGCGTCGAGGGCCGCGAGGGCGACAGCCATGTCCGAGGGGTTGGTGGCGACGCAGTCCTGCGAGTGGCCCAGCACCGCGAGATCGCGGTGCGTTCCCTCCCTGGCTGGGCAGCCCGAGCCGGGAATCCGCTTGTTGCAGGGCTTGGAGACGTCCTGGAAGTACGGGCACCGGGTGCGCTGGAGCAGGTTCCCACCGGTGGTGGCGGTGTTGCGGAGCTGCCCGGACGCGCCTGCCAGCAGGGCCTGCGACAGGGCGGGCCAGTGGTTCCGCACCTCGGGGTGGGCTGCGAGATCGCTGTTGCGTACGGTTGCGCCGATCCGGAGACCGCCGTCGTCCGTCCGTGTCATTCCGTCCAGCGGCAGCCGGCTGACGTCGATGAGCAGGCCGGGCGTCTCCACGCCGAGTTTCATGAGGTCGACGAGGTTGGTGCCGCCGCCGAGGAAGCGTGAGCCGGGGTGCCCGGCGCCCGCTCGGACGGCTTCGGACACGGTTGCGGGGCGCAGGTAGGCGAAGGGTTTCACGGGGCCACGTCCTCGATGGCGTCGACGATGCGCGGGTAGGCGCCGCACCGGCAGAGGTTGCCGCTCATCCGCTCGCGGATCTCGTCCGCGCCGAGCGGAGCCGGCCCCTCGCCGGCGAGCGCAGTCCGCGGGGTCGCGTGCGAGGGGAAGCCGTCCTCGGCCTCACGGAGCATGCCGACGGCGGAGCAGATCTGCCCCGGGGTGCAGTAACCGCACTGGAGCGCGTCCCTCTCCAGGAAGGCCCTCTGCAGCGGATGCAGCCGGTCGCCCTCGGCCAGCCCCTCGACCGTGGTGATGTGGGCGTCCTCCTGGGCGACGGCCAGCAGAAGGCAGCTGTTTGCGCGCCGGCCGTCGACGAGAACCGTGCAGGCTCCGCACTGACCGTGGTCGCAGCCCTTCTTGGCACCGGTGAGACCGAGATGCTCCCTGAGCGCGTCCAGCACGGTGGTCCGGTGATCGAGCGTCAGGGTCCGTTCCGTTCCGTTGACGTACAGGGTGAAGGTGGACCGGTCGACGGGATTCGGCACGTGTGCCTCTTCCGCGTCGGTGATCCCCGGGGTGGCAGCCATGGGTATGTACCTTCCGGGTTCGGACGTGCGGTGGTCACGCGGGTCGGTGGCTCTCCAGCCGCAGGCGGATCTCCTGCTCCTGGTCGCCCGCCGCCGTCCCGACGAGCCGGACGGTGAACGCCTCCGTCAGGTGCTTGCGGAGACGGTCGACCGCCCAGTAGCCACCTTGCGCCTCGACCGTCACCGGGGTGGAGAGCCGCGCGGGCCCGGAGCCCGTCCTGGTCTCGGTGACGTCGACGGTCGCCGTCCACACGGTGGGGCGCGTGTCGGACGCCTCCTCGGGGGCGTCGCTCGCCGGACGGTCGGAGGCGAACGAGCGGCGCAGTACGTCGAACACGGTGCGCGCGTCCTCCTTGGGGCAGCCGGTCACCGCCACCACGACGTCGCCGCTCTCCCGGTGTTCCTGTGTGTGTTCCTGCGTGCTGTTCACCCTGGGTTCCTTTCACTGGGAGCACTGTGGGCGCCCCTGGCGGCCTCCCGCCGCCGGGCGCCGACCGCGTGGCCGGGCGTGGTGCAAGGGCTCGCTGCCGGCCGGAGAGTCCGGTTCGCCCTCGATCCGGACGACGCGGTGTCGTCTCCAGCGGTCCGGGGACTGACTCCAGACTCGCCCCACGGCCCCGTGTCGGCGACACGAGCGAAGGCTCGGACGGGGCGGCCCCGCGATAGATCTCGTACCCGGCGGGAGGCGGGGAAACGTGGGCCTGCCCGCGCCCTGTGCCGGTCCTCGCCTACAGTTCGCGCAGCGCCGGCAGGAGCGTGCTCCGCGCCCACTCGATGAAGGGCCGCTGCTCCGCCCCGCCGATCTGGACGAGGGCGACCTCGGTGAAGCCCGCTTCGCTGTAGGGGCGCACGGCCTCGACGAACGCCTCGACGTCCGGGCCGCACGGGATCGATCCGGCGATGTCGTCCTCGCGGACGAACTTGGTCGCCTGATCGAACGCCGGGGGATTCGGCAGCTCCGAATTGACCTTCCAGCCCCCGAGCGACCACCGGAACTGGTCGTGGGCGCGGGCGATCGCGGTGTCCCGGTCGGTGTCGTAGCAGACGGGCACCTGTCCGACGCGGGGCTTCCCGGCCCCGCCGTGCCGGTCGAACGCGCTGAGCAGCTCGCTCCTGGGTTCGGTCGCGATGACCAGGTCGGCGAGTGCGCCCGCGAGTGCGCAGGAGCGCTCCCCCGAGACCGCGATGCCGACGGGGACCCGCTTTTCGGGCAGGTCCCACAGCTTGGCGTTCTCGACATCGAAGTGGGTGCCGTGGTGGTTGACGTAGTCCCCGTCGAAGAGAGCGCGGATGATGTGCACGGCCTCCTCGAGCATCTCCAGCCGGACATGGGCGGCGGGCCACCCCGCGCCGACCACGTGTTCGTTGAGGCTCTCACCGGATCCGAGGCCGAGCCGGAAACGGCCCTCGGCGAGCAGTTGGAGCGTCGCCGCCTTCTGCGCGACCACAGCCGGGTGGTAGCGGGTCGTCGGGCAGGTCACATACGTCATCAGCGGGATTCTGGAGGTGGCCTGCGCGGCGGCTCCGAGGACCGACCACGCGTAGGGCGCGTGTCCCTGGGAAGCCAGCCAGGGGAAGTAGTGGTCGGAGGTGACGGAGAAGTCGAAGCCGGCCTCCTCCGCGGCGACCACATCCTGGACGAGTGCGCGGGGACCGGCTTGCTCGGTCATCATCGTGTAGCCGATTTGAACCATATGAAACACATTTACCGTGACATCGCCATAAAACATGAATTCATGTCAATGGCTGTCTGTGATCGATTCCCCGGGGTATGCGCCAAGCATGGACGTAACGAACGGAGCATGGGAATCGCTCGCCAGCACCGGCGGAGCCGACGGGCCGGGCGCGGTAGGCGTGATCATCGGCATCGTCGGCCTGTGCGTGGTGCTTCTGCTGCTCGGGGGCTTCTGGTTCGGGATGAGGCGTCGCGACAAGGAATCGCGGCCGCCGCGCCCCGATGAGCAGCCGCTCCGGCCGGACCACCGGACGGAGATCCAGGAGAGCGGCCGACACGGTTCGGACCACTTCCCCGAGAGCGGCCGCGCCCTCACACCGTACGAGCTCAGCGACCACGGTAACGAGGTGATCCCGCCGCCGGAGGACGAGCCCCGGCCGAACTGACCCGCCGTTCCCCCACCGGTCAACGGTGGGTCGCACACGTCCGGGCCCGCCATGGAGCGGGCCCGGACGTGTGCGACGGGGCGGGCCGCGGTCGCGCCCGCCGCGTGTTGCGGGAGTCGCCGAGGCGCATGAGGCTGGTCCTGGCCGCGCGGCACCGAAGAAGTCATGCCGCAGAACCGATAGGGCAGTGGACCATGACTCCTCGCGATCCGCGGACCGCACCGGAACCGGCGGTGCTGAGCGGTGCGAGCGCGCCGTGCTGGGTCCACCTGGTGACCCGCGACCTGGACGACGCTCAGCGCTTCTACGGCGACGTCCTCGGCTGGACGTTCCGTCGCGGGCCGCTGGGCAGGGACTATCTGATGGCACGCTCCGGCGGCGTTCCGGTGGCGGGCATCGGCGCGGTCGCGTCCGCCTACCAGGTGGCCGTGGCCTGGATGCCGTACTTCTCGGTCCGGAACGCCGATGTGGTCGCCTCCCGTATCCGCGAACGCAGTGGCACCGTGGCGGTGGGCCCGCTGACGGTCGGGCAGGGCCGCGCGGTCCTGGCCGCCGACCGGGACGGGGCGTCCTTCGGCGTGTGGGAGTGGACGGGGCGCGCGGCCACGCTCGCGCCGTCCGGCACCCGGGCACACGCCTGGCTCCGGCTCCGCACCAGGGACGCCTTCGACGCCGCCATCTTCTACGGGGAGGTCCTCGG
Source organism: Streptomyces mutomycini (assembly GCF_001700505.1). GTDB lineage: Bacteria > Actinomycetota > Actinomycetes > Streptomycetales > Streptomycetaceae > Streptomyces > Streptomyces mutomycini. The sequence continues at coordinate 51,057 of NZ_MAPV01000022.1, read as the reverse complement.
CTGGGAGAGCGGGGAGTCCGGCGGCTGCGAGGTGGCGTACGTGAAGGAGGAGGTGCTCGTACGCTGCAACGGGCGCCCGCTGGCCCGTATCAGCTCCGGCGCGGTGGAGGCCGCTCCCGACCCGCAGGTGCGTCCGCACTGGCAGGTGCAGTTCCCGGTCGCCGATGTCGGCGCGACGGTTTTCGCCGCGGAGCGGAACGGAGGGTCGCTGATGGAACGGCGCGAGGTGCGGTACGGCAGCGAGGCGACGTTGCGGGACCCGGACGGCGGGCTCTTCACCGTGACGGACGTACGCAGCCCGGCGGGCCTGGACGAGGACTGACGGCGTCAGGTACGCAGGTCGGAGTCGGGGGTGTCCGGGGCGTCACCTTTGCCGGCCGGTCGCCCGTCGGCCGCCGTCCCGGGCTATCGCCCACAGCGGGAACACGAACCAGCAGGCCAGGAACCACAGGGCCATCCCGCCCACCAGCCACAGTGCCGCCACGTTGTGCAGTGCCACCCGCAGGATGAGCAGCAGCGTGCTGCACATCGTGCAGAAGAGCAGGCCGAGCCCCAGCTTCGTGAGGCGTGAGGCCCAGGTGACGGTCTGCGGTTTCATCCGGCGTCCGGTCAGCAGCCGGTGGTAGGACACGGGTCCTATCAGCGCGGCGGCGGTTCCCGACCCGAGCATGACGGTCACCACGTAGATGTTCCGGTCGACGGTGGAGAGATCGGCGAAGCGTGGCTGGAAGACCACCGCGAGCAGGAAGCCGAAGAGGATCTGCACGCCGGTCTGCGCGACCCTGAGTTCCTGGAGCAGGTCGCTCCACTGCCGGTCCGCCCTCTCCTCCTCGGTCTCACGCCGTCCGCTGCGCGGGTTGGTGCCCGGCTCGTCTCCCCCGGTCCCGCCATGGCCCGCCGGTGTCTGTCCCATCGCTTCCTCCCCACCTCTCAGAGGTGGTACTGGTTCCCCGCGGAGCCGGAGTGAATCCTGGGACACCGCGTTCGGACCGCCGCGGGACGGCGCGCCTGCCGATGTCCTCCATGGTGGCAGCAGCCTGGAGAAGCACCACCGGTGTTCGAAAGGACAGGCCGGGGAACCGGAGCCGGCCGAGGCCAAACCTCGACGCAGCGTGACAACTCGCCTAGGATCGTCTTACGGCATCGCGCGTCGGTCACCGTCCGGGTGAGGCGTGGAGGTAGCCCGTGAGATGCCCACTGGAGGCATTCCACAGTGTCAGTCGAGTTGAATCACACCATCGTTCACAGCCGGGACAACCGCGAATCCGCCGATTTCCTGGCGCGCATCCTCGGTCTCACCGTCGGAACCGAGTGGGGCCCGTTCATCCCTGTCGTTCTCGCGAACGGGGTCACGCTGGACTTCGCGACCGTGCCCGCCGAGTCGATCACCGTGCAGCACTACGCGTTCCTCATCTCGGAGGCGGAGTTCGACACGGCCTTCGGGCACATCGAGGAGCAGGGGATCGCGTATTACGCCGATCCCCACCGGAAGCACCCCGGCGAGATCAACCACAACGACGGGGGACGCGGGGTGTACTTCCCCGATCCGAGCGGTCACGGGATGGAGATCATCACCCGTCCGTACGGCGGCTGGTCGTAGCGGGTCCCCGTTCTTGGAAAGCCCGGACAGTCCGGACGGCCCCGCCGCGATCAGGGATCCGGCCGGGCCGTCCGGCTCAGGTGCCCTCGTCGGTCATGAGCATCAGCTCGGGCCGGTCCCACCTCACCGCGGGCGGGCGGGCCTCGACGGTGCCGGTGCGTTCGGCGCCCACACCGCGGTAGAAACCCTCGGCCGGCGGGTGCGCGACCACGCGTACGGCGGCCAGGCCGGCACGGCGCGCCTCCTCGCGCAGGTGGCCGATGAGGAGCCGCCCGATGCCGCGCCCCTGGGCGCCGTCGGCGACGAACATCAGGTCGAGTTCAGGCGGGGACAGGACCAGCGCGTAGAACCCGAGCACCCGGCCTCCGTCGTCCACGGCCACGTGGACGGCGTGTGCCTCGATGTAGTCCGGGCCGACCCTGTACCCCTCGACCATGTGCGCGTACGGGCCCTCGTAGGCGCGTGAGGTCGTGACCAGGCGGGTGAGCCGCTTGGCGTCGCGCGCGACGGCCCGCCTGATCCGGACGCCGGCGCACCGGTCCGTGATGCGCGATCTCATACGGGGAGTATCACGCACTCCGGGCACACGGCGGCACGGAGGTACTCAGTGTCCGCGCCGCCCGGCCCGCCACTCCCCCACGACCGCGTCGATGTCGAACGGCGTGAGGTTCAGCGGCGGGCCCTCCGGCGGCCTGACGAGTGCCTCGCGGATCTGCCGGTCCACCCATGTCTCGAAGCTGACCCCTGCGGGTTTGCGCTCGGTCACCGCGTGCCCCTCTCGCAAGTCGTGCCGGACAGCTCCGTGTCAGGCCGGGCACGTCCGGTCCGGTGTCCTCGACGATACCGGGAGGGTTCCCGGCATGAACGGCGTCCAGGGGGTTACACGCCTGGTGCACGCAGCCCGGCCGTACACCGGACCGGGCTCGAAACGGAAGGGGTTGACGAGAGTGGAACAGCACGACGCACCGACCGCGAGCCGACGGGAGCGTCGGCCATGACGACCGTGCTGATCATCGTCGCCGTCGTCCTGGTGGCAGCGCTCGCCTTCTTCCTCGTCCGGGGCCGCAGGACCGGCGGGCGCGGACTGCAGCGCCGCTTCGGACCCGAGTACGACCGGACGGTCGCCCGTCATGACGGCGATACCAAAGCGGCCGAGCACGAACTGTCCGAGCGGGTGAAGCTGCACGGCTCCCTCTCCGAGCGGCCCCTGCGGCCCGAGGCCCGCGAGGCGTACGCCCGCCGCTGGGCCGAGGTGCAGGAACGGTTCATCGACTCCCCCAGGGACGCGGTCGTCGAGGCCGACGCGCTTCTGGCACAGCTCGCGCGTGACCGGGGCTTCCCGGACGGCGACAGCTTCCAGGAGCAGACGGACGCGCTCTCGGTCCACCACGCCGCACAGGTCGACGGTTACCGCAGGGTGCACACGGCCGTGCGCGGCCAGGGGGGCACGGAGGAGATGCGGAAGGCCCTGATCGAGTCCCGGGCGCTCTTCGACGTACTTCTCGCGGACACAGCGGACGAGCCGGCCCGGACGGACCGGCATGAGGCGAAAGGCGGTGCAGCAGCATGACCGACCACACCGAGCGCACTACGGAGCCCGTCTTCATCACGGAGCCCCGGAACACCGGCACCCCGGTGTCCGCACCTGAGAGGGGACTTCGGAACCCGCCGGGCAGGTCACCCGGCACGGCGGCCGACAGCACGCCCGGCGACAGCAAGGGCCTCGGGCCGAAGCTCACGGGCCATGGCGACCTCGGCGTGCCTCCCGCCCCCCGGGAGGCCCCGGACACGCCGTCCGCCGAGCGGGCCGGCCGCCACGAGGCCGTCGGCGCCGAGCGACATCTGGTTCCCCGGGGCGAACGCGATGAGCTGTCCCGGCGCATGCAGCAGGCGGTCACCGACTTCGTCGAGAGCCCCCGCCGGGCGGTCGAGGAGGCCGACAGCACGTTCGACCAGATCGTGTCCGGGCTGACCGAGGCCCTCACGGAACGCAAGCGGGTACTGCGCGCCGGATGGCAGGGACAGGACACAGAGGCGCAGACGGAGGAGTTGCGGGTGGCGCTTCAGCGCTACCGCGACATCAGCGAACAGCTGTTGAAGATCTGAGCGGCCCCGTCGCCGCTCACCGGCCCGGGCCCGCGTCCCTGCGACGCGGCCCCGGGCCGGCCCCTGCCGCGGGCAGTCCGTCAGACGGCGACGGCCAGGTCGGCACGGAGCCGCTCGGCCACCGCCGGGGGAAGGCGCAGCGCCTTGCTCAGGTAGCCGTCGAGTCCGCCCCAGCGCTCATCCATCGCGTCCAGGGCCGCCTCGAGGTAGCGGGGCCGGGCCTCGATGACCGCATAGGCGATGTCCGGGTCACCGCCGTCGGCGAGGAAGCGCCGTACTGCGGGCCCGAAGGCTGCGCGCACCGCCTGGTTCACAGCGAGGAACTCCGCGCGTACGGCATCACGCGGTGCGCCCGCCATCATCAGCAGCAGCGCGGTGGCCCAGCCGGTCCTGTCCTTGCCCGTCGCACAGTGGAAGAGCAGCGGTCTCGCCCGGGGGTCGGCGACGGTGTCCAGGAAGGCGCGGTAGGCGGCCGACGCCCCCGGTGAGAGGACCATCCTCCGGTACGTCTGTGCGAACAGCTCCTCGGCCCGCCCGCCGCCGAGTACGCGCGCTGCTCCGTCCGGGTCACCGAGCAGCGCCTTGAGCCGCGCCGGCGCGACCCCCGGATCGTCGCCGAGGACGTCGGCCACGAAGAGCCTCGCCCCCGCAGGAAGCCGGTCCGGCGCCCATCGGCGCTCGTCGGCGGTGCGCAGGTCGACGACGGTGCGGATGCCGAGTGCGGCCACCGCCATGTCGTGCTGCTCGAATTCGCTCAGCTGACCCGAGCGCAGAAGGATGCCCTGCCGCAGGCGGCGGCCGCGGCCCAGGGCGATACCGCCCAGATCGCGCAGGTTGATGACGGTTGACGCGGGGACGGCCCGGGCGGTCTGCACGATGAACTGCCTCTTTCCCGACAGACTGCAGGTCGGAATCAACGTCGCACGGCGTGCGGATATCGACAAAGGGAACGTGAGGTACCGGGGCGGCGCACGAGGGGGATCAGTCGGCGAGGACGCGTGTCTTCTGCTCCGCGAATTCGGCGTCGGTGAGAACACCGCGCTGCCTCAAATCGGCGAGCCGCTCCAGCAGCGTGATGACGTCGTCCCCGCCGTCCGCCGGGACCCGCTCGTGTGCCAGGAGCCGGCCGCCCGCCCCCTGGACCGCCCGGGTGAGAGGTACCGACCAGAGGTCCTCCCACACGATCAGCGCGGCGGAGCTCTCCTCCGGCAGACGTTCGAGCGCATCGAGTTCGGTGATCTGCGGCATCCCGGCCGGCCGGTCGTCCGGCGGATCGAACGGCACCAGGCCCTGGGGGTCCATCTCCCGCAGACCGACAGGCTCCAGGGCGCCGCCCGCCACGCTGCGGGCAAAGGCCAGATCGAGGATGCGTACCGTCTCGGACGCGACGGCGTCGGCCAATACGGGCGCGATGGCGTCGGCGAAACGGCCACCGGGAAAGGTGACGACGAGGTACTCCACAGGTCCCACGGCCACGGTGCGTCCTTCCCCTGAGGTGATGGATCAGCAGCAGCTTAACTTCGGACGATCAGTAACGCACTGTGAAAAACAATGACAAACAGGCCGTCGAGTGTCATGGCGGCTGCCCTGCCGTGCCCGGACCGCCCCTCGGCGGCACGCCGGCATCAGGGCGAGGGAGGTCGCCGACCGGTCAGGAATGAAGAAGCGAAAGCCTCCCGCCGCCCGTAGCGTCGTTCGTACGGAGATCAACGATGTCGGGTCCGCGCAGGTGATTGCGCCCCGGCCCGCGCCGCTGGTCTGCTGGACCACGACCGTTGCCGCGAGCGCGCGGGCGACGCCGACGGCGACCGCGCAGGCGGCCCCGCGAACGGATGGAGAGACGACGAGCATGACCACGAGTACGGACACGGGGTCGCCCGCGCCGCATGTTTCCGACAGCCACGATCTGATCCGCGTGCACGGTGCCCGTGTGAACAACCTCAAGGACGTCAGCGTCGAGATCCCGAAACGCCGGCTGACGGTGTTCACCGGCGTCTCGGGCTCGGGCAAGAGCTCGCTGGTGTTCAGCACGATCGCGGCCGAGTCGCAGCGGATGATCAACGAGACCTACAGCGCCTTCGTCCAGGGCTTCATGCCGGCTCTGGCGCGGCCCGAGGTCGACGTACTCGAGGGGCTGACGACGGCGATCATCGTCGACCAGCAGCGGCTGGGAGCCGACCCGCGCTCCACGGTCGGCACCGTCACCGACGCCAACGCGATGCTGCGCATCCTCTTCTCCCGCCTCGGCAGACCGCACATCGGGCCGCCGGGGGCGTACGCCTTCAACGTCCCGTCGGTCAGGGCGAGCGGGGCGATCACCGTGGAGCGGGGCAACAAGAAGACGGTGAAGGCGACCTTCAACCGCACCGGCGGCATGTGTACCCGCTGCGAGGGCCGGGGCACGGTCTCCGACATCGACCTCACCCAGCTCTACGACGCCTCCAAGTCGCTCGCCGAGGGGGCCTTCACCATCCCCGGCTGGAAGTCGGACAGCTTCTGGACCGTGCGGGTCTACGCCGAGTCGGGGCTCCTCGACCCGGACAAGCCGATCAGCGAGTTCTCCGAGCAGGAGATGCGGGACTTCCTCCACCGGGAGCCGACCAAGGTCAAGGTCGAGGGCGTGAACCTCACCTACGAGGGACTGATCCCCAAGATCCAGAAGTCGTTCCTGTCCAAGGACAAGGAGGCGATGCAGCCGCACATCCGGGCGTTCGTGGACCGGGCGGTCACGTTCACCACCTGTCCGGACTGCGGAGGCACCCGGCTCAGCGAGGGCGCACGGTCGTCGAAGATCAAGCGCATCAGCATCGCCGACGCCTGTGCGATGCAGATCAGCGATCTGGCCACCTGGGTACGCGGTCTCGACGAGCCGTCGGTGGCGCCGCTGCTCGCGGCGCTGCGCCGCACCCTCGACTCCTTCGTGGAGATCGGCCTCGGTTACCTCTCGCTCGACCGGTCGTCGGGCACGCTCTCGGGTGGCGAGGCGCAACGCGTCAAGATGATCCGTCACCTCGGCTCCTCGCTCACCGACGTCACCTACGTCTTCGACGAGCCCACCATCGGTCTGCACCCCCACGACATCGAGCGGATGAACAAGCTGCTGCTGCGGCTGCGGGACAAGGGCAACACCGTGCTCGTCGTGGAACACAAGCCGGAGACGATCGCCATCGCCGACCACATCGTCGACCTCGGTCCCGGCGCGGGGTCCGCGGGCGGCACGGTCTGCTTCGAGGGCACCGTCGCGGGACTTCGGGCGGGCGACACCGTCACCGGCCGTCATTTCGACGACCGGGCGGCCCTCAAGGAGACGGTGCGCAAACCCACCGGCGCCCTGGAGATCCGAGGCGCGAACGCGCACAACCTGCGCGATGTCGACGTCGACGTCCCGCTCGGTGTACTGACCGTCGTCACAGGCGTCGCGGGCTCGGGCAAGAGCTCGCTCGTGCACGGGTCGATCCCTCCGGGCGAGAACGTGGTGTCGGTCGACCAGAGCGCGATCCGCGGCTCACGGCGCAGCAACCCGGCGACGTACACGGGGCTGCTCGACCCGATCCGCAAGGCGTTCGCGAAGGCCAACGGGGTGAAGCCGGCGCTGTTCAGCGCCAACTCCGAGGGGGCCTGTCCCGAGTGCAACGGCGCAGGCGTCGTCTACACCGACCTGGGGATGATGGCCGGCGTCGCCACGACGTGCGAGGAGTGCGAGGGCAAGCGGTTCCAGCCCGCGGTGCTGGAGTACCGCTTCGGCGGACGGGACATCAGCGAGGTGCTCGCCATGCCGGTGACCGAGGCGGCGGAGTTCTTCGGCGACGGCGAGGCCCACACGCCCGCCGCGCACCGCATCCTGCGTCGGCTCGCCGACGTGGGGCTCGGTTATCTCAGCCTCGGCCAGCCGCTCACCACGCTGTCGGGCGGCGAGCGGCAGCGGCTCAGGCTGGCCACCCACATGGCGGACAAGGGCGGCGTCTACGTCCTGGACGAGCCGACCGCCGGCCTTCACCTCGCCGATGTCCGGCAGTTGCTCGGCCTGCTCGACCGGCTCGTCGACTCGGGCAAGTCGGTCGTCGTCGTCGAGCACCACCAGGCGGTCATGGCGCACGCCGACTGGATCATCGACCTCGGTCCCGGCGCGGGTCACGACGGGGGCCGGATCGTCTTCGAGGGCACACCCGCCGACCTCGTGGCCGGCCGCTCCACCCTCACCGGCGAGCACCTCGCGGCCTACGTAGGCGCCTGAGCGAGGCGGCCCGGTGCCAACCCCCTTGCCCGGCGTCGGGCTTCGCCTCCGGCCCCGTGAAGGACAAGGACGCTCCAGCCAGGGGATTCCTCTCATTTCGGAGAGTGCAAGGTCACAGCCGGTGGCCCTGCTGCTCGTCAGAGTGCTGACCTAGCATCTGAGCATGACGGTCCAGCCTGCTGACGGGCTTTCTCCGGCCACCGAGTTCCCCGGTCCTTCCCACGATCAGTGGCAGAGCCTCGTCGAAGGCGTACTGCGACGTTCGGGCAAGGACTTCAGGGGCGCGGCCGCCGAGGAAGCGCTGTCCACCGCACTCGGGGACGGGCTCACAGTCCGCCCTCTGTACACCTCCGCCGACGCCTCGCCGGACCCCGGTCTGCCCGGCTTCGCACCCTTCACCCGGGGCAGCAGGGTCACGGGCAGCACCGCGGACGGCTGGGACGTGCGCCAGCGCCACGAACTGGCCGATCCCGTGCGCCTGAACGAGGCCGTACTGGGGGACCTGGAGAACGGCGTCACGTCGCTCTGGCTCGCCGTCGGCGGGCCCGGCGGCGTTCCGGTCTCCGGCCTCGCCCGTGCACTCGAAGGTGTCCATCTCGACCTCGCGCCCGTCGCGCTCGACGCGGGCGCCGATCCCGGGCCCGCCGTCCGCGAGCTGCTGGGGCTTTACGAGGCCCGCGGAGTCGCGAAGGGGGCCGTGCGCGGCAGCCTCGGGGTGGATCCGCTCGGTCAGTCGGCGCGCACGGGCACGGAGCCGGACGCGGCGTCCGCCGTCCACTGGGCGCGGCTGTGCTCCCACGAGTACCCCGGGCTGCGCGCCCTGGCCGTGGACGCACTGCCGTACCACGAGGCGGGCGGCTCCGCCGCCGAGGAGCTGGGGCTCTCGCTGGCCACCGGTGTCGCCTATCTGCGGGAGCTGACGGCCGCGGGACTCTCCGTGGAAGAGGCCTGCGCACAGCTGGAGTTCCGGTACGCGGCGACCGCCGACCAGTTCCTGACGATCGCGAAGCTGCGCGCGGCGAGGCGGCTGTGGGCCCGTGTCGCCGAGGTCTGCGGGGCCCCGGCCGCCGGTGCGCAGCGGCAGCACGCCGTGACGTCGCCGGTGATGATGACGCGCCGTGACCCATGGGTGAACATGCTGAGGACGACGCTTGCCTGTCTGGGCGCGGGTGTCGGCGGAGCCGAGTCGGTCACCGTACTGCCGTTCGATCACTCACTGGGCCTGCCGGACGCGTTCGCCCGGCGGATCGCCCGCAACACCTCGACGATCCTCGTGGAGGAGTCGCATCTGGCGCGGGTGACGGACCCCGCGGGCGGTTCCTGGTACGTCGAGCGGCTGACCGATGAACTCGCCGCGGCGGCCTGGGTGTTCTTCCAGGAGGTCGAGAAGGCGGGCGGCCAGGCCGCCGCCCTTCGCTCCGGCATGGTCCGGGAACGGCTCGCGGCCACCTGGGCGGCCCGGAGCAGGGATCTGGCGCGGCGCAAGGAGCCGGTGACCGGGGTGAGCGAATTCCCGGCCCTCCACGAGCGGCCGGTGGAGCGCGAGCCCGCGCCCGCCGGGCCGCCGGCCGGCGGGCTGCCCAGGGTCCGGCGTGACGAGGCGTTCGAGGCGCTGCGGGCCAGGTCCGACGCGCACCTCGCGGCCACGGGCAGCCGCCCCAGGGTGTTCATGGCCGCGCTGGGGCCCGCCTCTGTGCACACCGCGCGGGCCTCCTTCGCGGCGAACCTCTTCCTGTCCGGTGGCATCGAGCCCGTCCACGAACCGGTGTCCGTGGACGCGTCGACCGCTGCCGCCGCCTTCGAGGCCAGTGGGGCGACGATCGCCTGCCTTTGCTCGACGGACACGCTCTACGCCGAACAGGGCGACACCGTCGCCTCCGCCCTCAGGGCCGCCGGCGCCGAGCAGATCTTCCTGGCCGGGCGGCCGGGCGAGTACGCCGGCGCAGACGTCCACGTGTTCGCCGGCTGCGACGTTGTCGCCGTCCTCTCCTCCGAACTCGACCGCATGGGAGTGGCGTGATGCAGACCCCCGAGACAACCACCGTGTCTCCCGGGACCCCCGTACCGGACTTCTCCGACGTCGCGCTGACCGGCGGAGCCTCCACCGGGGCCACCGAGGAGCAGTGGCACGCCGCGGTGAAGGAGTCGGGCGGCCTGTCCGAGGACGAGCTGCTCTGGGAGACTCCGGAGGGCATCGAGGTCAAGCCGCTGTACACGGGGCGGGACCTGGAAGGGCTGGACTTCCTCGGGACCTATCCGGGCATCGCGCCCTATCTGCGCGGCCCGTACCCGACGATGTACGTCAACCAGCCCTGGACGATCCGTCAGTACGCGGGATTCTCCACGGCCGAGGAGTCCAACGCCTTCTACCGGCGGAACCTCGCCGCCGGACAGAAGGGTCTGTCCATCGCGTTCGACCTGCCCACCCACCGCGGCTACGACAGCGACCACCCCAGGGTGACGGGTGATGTCGGCATGGCGGGCGTGGCGATCGACTCGATCTACGACATGCGGCAGCTCTTCGACGGCATCCCGCTGGACAGGATGTCGGTGTCCATGACGATGAACGGCGCGGTGCTGCCCGTACTCGCCCTGTACATCGTCGCCGCGGAGGAGCAGGGCGTCGCGCCCGAAAAGCTGGCCGGGACCATTCAGAACGACATCCTCAAGGAGTTCATGGTCCGCAACACCTACATCTATCCGCCAGGCCCCTCGATGCGGATCATCTCCGACATCTTCGCTTTCACCTCGCAGAAGATGCCGCGCTACAACTCGATCTCCATCTCCGGCTACCACATCCAGGAGGCCGGTGCGACGGCCGATCTGGAGCTGGCGTACACGCTGGCCGACGGCGTGGAATACCTGCGGGCGGGGCAGGCCGCGGGCCTGGATGTGGACGCGTTCGCCCCGCGCCTCTCGTTCTTCTGGGCGATCGGCATGAACTTCTTCATGGAGATCGCGAAGCTGCGGGCGGCGCGGCTGCTGTGGGCGAGGCTGGTCGAGCAGTTCGGGCCGAAGAACGCCAAGTCTCTGTCGCTGCGTACCCATTCACAGACCTCCGGCTGGTCGCTGACCGCGCAGGACGTGTTCAACAACGTGACGCGCACCTGTGTCGAGGCGATGGCGGCGACCCAGGGGCACACCCAGTCGCTGCACACCAACGCACTCGACGAGGCGCTGGCCCTGCCGACGGACTTCTCGGCGCGTATCGCCCGCAACACCCAGCTGCTGCTCCAGCAGGAGTCCGGCACCTGCCGGGTCATCGACCCGTGGGGCGGCAGCGCGTACGTGGAGAGGCTGACGCACGATCTGGCGGAGCGGGCCTGGAAGCACATCGAGGAGGTCGAGGCGGCCGGCGGCATGGCGAAGGCCATCGACGCGGGCATCCCGAAGCTCCGGATCGAGGAGGCCGCGGCCCGCACGCAGGCGCGGATCGACGCCGGACGCCAGCCCGTCATCGGCGTGAACAAGTACCGGGTGGAGACCGACGAGAAGATCGACGTGCTCAAGGTCGACAACTCCTCGGTACGCGCCCAGCAGGTGGAGAAGCTGCGCCGGCTGCGCGAGGAGCGTGACGAGGCGGCCTGCCAGGACGCCCTGGCCGCCCTGACCGCAGCGGCTGAGCGGGACCCCGGGCCGGGACTGGAAGGCAACCTGCTGGCGCTGGCCGTCGACGCCGCCCGGGCGATGGCCACGGTCGGGGAGATCTCGGACGCGCTGGAGAAGGTGTACGGCAGGCACGCGGGCCAGATCCGTACGATCTCCGGGGTGTACCGCAAAGAGGCAGGAGAGTCCCCGTCCGTGGACCGCACCCGCACGCTGGTCGAAGACTTCGAGGAGGCGGAGGGACGGCGTCCGCGCATTCTCGTCGCCAAGATGGGCCAGGACGGACACGACCGCGGCCAGAAGGTGATCGCGACGGCCTTCGCCGACCTCGGCTTCGACGTCGACGTCGGCCCGCTGTTCCAGACGCCCGGCGAGGTCGCCCGGCAGGCGGTCGAGGCGGACGTGCACATCGTGGGCGTCTCCTCGCTCGCCGCCGGCCACCTCACGCTCGTGCCCGCGCTGCGTGAGGAGCTGGCATCGGAGGGCCGGGAGGACATCATGATCGTGGTGGGCGGGGTGATTCCGCCGCAGGACATCGACGCGCTGCACGAGGCGGGGGCCGCCGCGGTGTTCCCGCCGGGCACCGTGATCCCGGACGCCGCCCATGACCTGGTCACGCGGCTCGGTGCCGCGCTCGGCCACGAGCTGTGAGCCGCTGACGGATGGCGCGACACATCGACACCGACGCGTACGTCAAGGGTGTGCTCGACGGGAAGCGGGCGTTCGTGGCCCGAGCGATCACTCTCGTCGAGTCGACCCGTCCCGATCACCGGGTGTCGGCGCAGCGGTTGCTGAGCGAGTTGCTGCCTCACTCGGGCCGGGCCCGGCGTATCGGCATCAGCGGGGTGCCGGGGGTGGGGAAGTCCACGTTCATCGACGCGCTGGGCACCCTGCTGACGGGCCTCGGGCACCGGGTCGCGGTGCTGGCCGTCGACCCGTCGTCCAGCCGCAACGGCGGCTCGATCCTGGGTGACAAGACCCGGATGGAGCGGCTGGCGGTGGACCCACGGGCGTTCGTGCGTCCCTCCCCCACCGCGGGGACGCTCGGGGGGGTGGCCAGGGCGACCCGCGAGTCCGTCGTGGTCATGGAGGCGGCGGGCTACGACGTGGTGCTGGTGGAGACGGTCGGGGTGGGGCAGTCGGAGACGGCGGTCGCCAACATGGTCGACACCTTTCTGCTGCTCACCCTGGCCCGTACTGGGGACCAGCTGCAGGGCATCAAGAAGGGGGTCCTGGAGCTGGCCGACGCGATCGCGGTCAACAAGGCCGACGGCCCGCACGAACACGACGCCCGCGCGGCGGCACGCGAACTGGCGGGCGCACTGCGGCTGATGCACCCCGTGGACGCGGCCTGGACTCCCCCGGTACTGACGTGCAGCGCCAGGGAATCAACCGGACTGGACGCGCTCTGGGAGCGGCTGGAGCAGCACCGGACGCTCCTGGAGACCACCGGGCGGCTGTCGGCCAAGCGCCGCGAGCAGCAGGTGGACTGGACCTGGGCGATGGTCCGCGACGAACTGCTGGACAGTCTGCGGGGCCACCCGGCGGTGCGCGCGCTCACCCCGGAGCTCGAACAGCGCGTTCGTGAAGGCGAGTTGACGGCGACGCTGGCCGCCGAGCGGATCCTCGGGGCGTTCCGCGGGGAAGGCTGAGAGCGGGCGGGCCCCGGCCCGCCCGCCCGGTCAGCCCGCTCAGCCCGTGGCGCCCAGGGCGTCGGAGACCAGGGCCGTGGCCTCGTCCTGGACCCTGGCCAGGTGTTCGGCGCCCTGGAAGCTTTCCGCGTACACCTTGTAGACGTCCTCCGTGCCGGAGGGGCGGGCGGCGAACCAGGCGCTGTCGGTGCAGACCTTCAGGCCTCCGAGGGCCGCGCCGTTGCCCGGCGCCTCGGTGAGCACGGCGGTGATCGGCTCACCGGCCAGTGTGTCCGCGGTGACCTGGTCCGGGGAGAGCCGGGCCAGCACCGCCTTCTGCTCGCGGGTCGCCGGTGCGTCGACCCGGGCGTAGGCCGGGTCACCGAACCGGGCGGTGAGTTCGCCGTAGTGCTGGGAGGGGGTGGAGCCGGTGACGGCTGTGATCTCCGAGGCGAGCAGGGCGAGCAGGATGCCGTCCTTGTCGGTGGTCCACACCCGGCCGTCGCGGCGCAGGAACGACGCCCCGGCGGACTCCTCGCCACCGAATCCCAGGGTGCCTCCGAACAGCCCGTCGACGAACCACTTGAAACCGACCGGGACCTCCACCAGTTGCCGTCCGAGGTCGGCGGCGACCCGGTCGATCATGGAGGAGGAGACCAGGGTCTTGCCGATCCCGGCGCCGGCCGGCCAGTTCTCACGGTGGGAGCAGAGGTAGCGGATCGCGACGGCCAGATAGTGGTTGGGGTTCATCAGACCGCCGTCGGGCGTGACGATGCCGTGCCGGTCGGCGTCGGCGTCGTTGCCGGTGGCGATGGTGTACGCGTCGCGCCGCTCGATCAGGGAGGCCATGGCATAGGGCGAGGAACAGTCCATCCGGATCTTCCCGTCCCAGTCCAGCGTCATGAACCGCCAGGTGGGATCGGCGAGCGGATTGACCACCGTGAGGTCGAGCCGGTGGCGCTCGGCGATCCGCCCCCAGTACGCGACCGAGGCGCCGCCCAGGGGATCGGCGCCGATCCGGATCCCGGCGTCGCGTACGGCGTCGAGGTCGAGGACTGCCGGGAGATCGTCGACGTAGCCGGTCAGGAAGTCGTGCCGCCCGGTGGTGTCGGAGGCGAGGGCACGGGCGTAGGGGATGCGCCGGACCTCTTTGAGACCGCCTTCGATCAGGGCGTTGGCCCGGTCCTGGATCCAGGAGGTGGCGTCCGAGCCGGCCGGCCCGCCGTGCGGCGGGTTGTACTTGAACCCGCCGTCGGCGGGCGGATTGTGCGAGGGCGTGACGACGATGCCGTCGGCGAGACCGGCCGTGCGGTCCCGGTTGTGAGCCAGGATCGCGTGCGAGACGGCCGGCGTGGGGGTGTAACCGTCGTCGCTGTCGATCAGGACGGCAGCGCCGTTGGCGGCAAGGACCTCCACCGCCGTGATCCGGGCAGGTTCCGACAACGCGTGGGTGTCCGCGCCGAGGAACAGCGGCCCGTCGGTGCCCTGACGTACCCGGTAGTCGCAGATGGCCTGGGTGGTGGCGGCGATGTGGTCCTCGTTGAACGCCGCCGCGAGCGCCGACCCGCGGTGCCCCGAGGTACCGAAGGCCACACGCTGGCCGGGCTCGGCCGGGTCGGGGTGGACCGTGTAGTAGGCCGTCACCAGCCGTGCCACGTCAACCAGGTCGCCCGGCTGCGCCGGCTGCCCGGCCCGTTCGTGAACCATCGCTTCTCCTCAAGTCCTCATCGGCCGTTCGCGGACCGCCACAGGGCGGACGATCACCACGAGTTGTACCCGATACTGCCTCTTCGACCGCGCTTACGGGCACGGGGCCCGGACCGGCAGTACATCGGGCGAACGGTGGATCCCGGGCCCGTTTCGCGACGGTTGGCCGATTCGCTCGTAAAGCGGCGCCCGGAGACGACGGGGCCGGAGAATGCCGCGCCGGGCATCCGTAACGCGGGCAGCCGCAATTCGGGCTCTCAACTCCGGGAATATCTCCGCCCATTAACGCCAGTCGCATCCGGGGCCATCGGGATACGTTCCCTGTTACGCCCCCGGGATTCGCTCCGCATATGAGCAGAGGCGCACAGCACGTCATCATGCGGCACGGTGACGGGCAACGGCAGTCATGCTCATCTGACACGCCGCAGAATTCGGGGAAGCCACGAGCGGCGTCCTGACCGAGGGTAATTCACCGGGCGCGAGCGCGAGTCATACGTGTTTTCCCACGCACGGTCTGCCACAGTTCAGTTCGGTTTCACCCACTTGATCTCCGCCGCCATATCCAACGCCGCCGGTGTTTACCCGACCGGCTCTTCGGGGGCATGTGAAAGAGAGCCGTGTGTGCTGCAGAAGAGTTTCACCGACGGAAGTCGCCTGACGGTCCTTCACCTGGTCCAGCCGGTGGAGGGGGGAGTCGCACGGGTCGTGACCGACCTAGTCGCGGCACAGGTGCGCGCAGGGCTGCGGTCCGTCGTCGCCTGCCCGCCCGACGGACCGCTGGCGGCCGCGGCCCGCACCGCGGGGGCGCGGGTGTGCTCCTGGCCGGCGGAGCGTTCCCCCGGTCCCCGGCTGGCCCGGGAGGTCCTCACGGCGGGCCGTCTGGTCCGCGCGTGCGCTCCCGATGTGATCCATGCCCACAGCTCCAAGGCGGGGCTCGCCGGCCGCCTGGCCGTACGCGGCCGGGTTCCCACGGTCTTCCAGCCGCACGCCTGGTCGTTCGAGGCCCTGGAGGGCAGGGCGGCCGGACTCGCCAGGGCGTGGGAGCGGTTCGGGGCGCGGTGGAGCGACCGCATCCTCTGCGTCAGCGAGTCGGAGCGCCTGGCCGGGCAGCGCGCGGGAATCACCGCACCCTGGTCGGTGATCCACAACGGTATCGACCTCGGCCGTTTCCGGCCCGCGCGCGAGGACGCCGCCGCGTCGGCCCGCGCCTCGCTCCCGCTGCCGGAGGCGGTCCCGCCCGGCGTGCCGCTCGTGGTGTGCGTCGGGCGCCTGTGCCGGCAGAAGGGCCAGGACGTGCTGCTGCGAGCCTGGCGGACGGCAGCGGTGGGCGGTGCACGGCTGGTTCTGGTCGGTGACGGACCGTACGGGGACGAACTGCGGCGCGCCGCGCCCCCCGGCGTGCTGTTCGCGGGGGCCAGCGCGGATGTACGGCCCTGGATCCACGCGGCGGACCTGCTGGTTGGCCCTTCACGCTGGGAGGGGATGGCGCTGGCCCCCCTGGAGGCCATGGCCTGCGGCACGCCCGTCCTGCTGACCGATGTCAACGGGGCCAGGGAGAGCCTGCCGCCCGGACAGCTGTCCCACTGTCTCGTGCCTCCGGACGACCCCCCTGCCCTTGCTGCGGCCCTGACCGCGCTGCTGGGCGATCCGGCGCTGCGGGCCGGGCTGGGCGTCACGGCACAGAGCCGCGCCCGGTCGGTCTTCGACGTGACGAGGACCGCCGCGGCGGTCCTGTGCCTCTACGAGGAACTTGTCGGCATGTCCCGCCCCACGACGAGGAAGCGCACCGAGCGATGACGACGGAGAGTGCACCTGCCCCGCGAGCCGCCCAGGCAACCGCCGTACGGCGTGCGGCTGCCGTGATCAGCCCGCCGCGCAGCGGCGGGGAGGACGCTCGGGTCCCACGGACCGCCGGAGGCGCGACTCGACGGCGGGCACCGGCGGCGCTGATGGTCTCCGACGTGCTCGCGCTCGGCCTGGCCGTGGCACTGGCCGGCCCCGACCGGTGGCCACCGTTCGTCCTCCTCCTGCTGCCGGCCGTCCAGTTGCTCCTGCACGCCTACCGGGGCCTCTACAGGCCCGGGCTCTCCCCGTCCGCCCTGGCGGAACTGCCCGCGCTGGCCGGGCTGGCCGCGGTGCAGTGGTACGCCGTCGCCGAGGCGGTGGCCGCGTACGACTCCAGCCGTGCAGCGGGATGGGTGACGCTCGGCTGCGCGTCCGGCGTCCAGGCCGTGGTGTGCTGCGGCGCACGCGCCCTCGTCCACCGGTTCCGGATGTGGTCGGCCGCACGCGATCCGCAGTCCGCCCTGGTGATCGGCGACGGTCCGGTCGCCGGCCGGGTCGTCGCCGTCCTGCAGGAGCACACGCGCTACGGGATGCGGCCGGTCGGCCGGGTCGTGGGCTCAGGCACGGACGCGGAAGAGGCGGCAGGCGCGTCCACGCGACAAGTACCGCTGCCCGTCCTCGTTTCGGTGCAGGCCGCGGCACGGGCGGTCGTGCAGAACTCCGTACGGCACGCCGTCTTCACGGCCCCGCCCGAGGCCACGCCCGACGGGGCGGAACTCCTCGCTCTGTTCACGCGCCACGGCTGCCGCGTGTGGCTGATCACCGATCAGGGGACGGTCGCGGACTGCCGGCCGGCGGCCCGGCCGGACCACGTATGGGGATTCGCGGCGCATTCGCTGCATCCCCGGCCGCACCGTCCGGCGGCTCACCGCGTGAAGCGGGCGATGGACGCCGTCCTGGCCACGGTAGCCCTGGTCGCGGCGTCCCCGGTGATGGGCGCATGCGCACTCGCCGTACGCATGTGCGACGGTCCGGGCGTGATCTTCCGGCAGGAGCGGATCGGCGAGCACGGACGGCCGTTCGTCCTGTTGAAGTTCCGCACCTTGCGCCCGGGCGACGCGCACGAGTCGGCCACCCGGTGGAACGTGTCGGCGGACCGGCGCATGAGCCGCGTCGGCCGGATGCTGCGCAGGACCTCCCTCGACGAGCTTCCCCAGCTGTGGAACGTCGTGCGAGGCGACATGAGCCTGGTCGGACCACGCCCCGAACGCCCCTACTTCGTCGCACAGTTCAACCGTATGCACCCGGGCTACCGGTCCCGGCACCGGATGCCCGTCGGCATCACGGGACTGGCCCAGGTGCACGGGCTGCGCGGTGACACCTCCATCGAGGACCGGGCCCGCTTCGACAACCGGTACATCGAGACCTGGTCACTGTGGCAGGACGTGTGCGTGCTTGCGCGCACGGCCGGCTCGGTGTTCCGGCTCGGAGGCAGCTGAACCGTGACACTCACCGAGGCCGCGGCGCCCGCCGTACCGATCACCCGGCGGAGGACATCCCTCGGGGGGCGGGGTGTCCGATGGCCGTTGCTGCCGCTGATCGCGACGGTCCTGCTCGTGGGGGTACCCGCCGACGGCACTGTGGGGGGCACCGTCCTCGGCGTTCCGGCTGCCGACCTCCTCTCGGGTGCGGCGGTGCTCGTCTGCGTGGGCCGTCTGCTGTTCCTGCGACGACGCCCGCTGACTCCCGCCGCGGCGGTCGTGCTGGGGCTGCCGGCCGTGGGCCTGGCCCTGGCCACGGTCACCGCCGCGGATCCGGTCGCGGCCCTGCCGGGGTTCGTGCGGTATCTGCAGGTCTTCGTCCTGGTGCCGGCCGCCGTCCTCCTCCTGGTCAGGGACGCCTGGGGTTTCCGGGCCGTCGCCGGCGCGCTCGTCCTGCTCGCGGTCGTCCAGGGCGCGACCGGTGTCCACCAGTACGTCACCGGTTCCGGCGCCTCCTACATGGGGGAGGACATCCG
The DNA here is from genome assembly GCF_001700505.1 of Streptomyces mutomycini. Lineage (GTDB taxonomy): Bacteria > Actinomycetota > Actinomycetes > Streptomycetales > Streptomycetaceae > Streptomyces > Streptomyces mutomycini. The sequence continues at coordinate 32,371 of NZ_MAPV01000022.1, read as the reverse complement.
CGCGGTCGGCACGTTCGGGCCCGGCGATGTGATGGGGATGGCCACGGTCGTCGGCTACGGCCTGGTCGCGGCCGCCGCGTACGCGCTCCGCACCCCCGCCGGCACGCCTCGCAGGCTGAGGCCGTGGGCTCCCGTGACCGCCGCGCTGCTGGTCGTCCCGCTCACCCTGTCCTTCAGCCGGGGTGCGTGGATCGCGACGGCGGCGGGAGTACTCGCGGTGATCGCGCTGACCGGGCTCCGGCAGGCCGTCCGCGCGCTGGCGGTGCTCGGCGCGGCAGGAGTCGTGCTGGTCGGTGGTTTCGGCGTCGGGTCCGAGATGGTCTCGCAGCGGCTCACCAGCATCACGGAGGTGACCAGCGCCCCGGACCGGTCGGTCAGCGACCGCTACACCATGTGGGCAGCCGCGGCGGGGATGTGGCGCGAGCAGCCCGCGACCGGCGTGGGCCTCAAGGGCTTTCCGGCGCACCGGGACGGGCACGCCTCGATCGGGCTCTCCGCCGGGAGTGACACGGCGGGGGCCGGACAGGAGTTCCGCAAGCAGCCGCTGCTCTCCCCTCACAACATGTATCTGCTGGTGCTCAGCGAGCAGGGCCTCATCGGCTTCACCGCGCTGGTGGGCTCATGGGCGGCGCTCCTGGCGGGCGGGGTGCGCAGGCTGGTGCCCGCACGCGCCCGGGGGGCCGCGGCCGTCGACTGCGGTCTCGCCGCCGTCGGGCTGATGACCTGGCAGACGGTCGACTTCCTGTACGCGGACATCGGCGGCCCCTCCACCGTCCTGACCGGGATCGTGCTCGGCCTCTCCGCGTGGTGGGCGCTCGGCGGACCGGAGAGGACGAGTGCCGGGTGAGCGGGACCGCCACGGATCCGGCCGCGGAGACGACGGCCGCCGGGATGAAGGCCGCCGGACCCTGCACGCCGGACGCTCAGGTACGGTCCGGCCGCTTCCTGGCCAGGGCGGCGGGCGGCGCCGCGGGGCTGACCGTGGTCGCCGCCCTGCTGGGGCTCGTCCGTGACCAGGCCGTCGCCAGGCTCTTCGGTGCCAGCCATGCCAGCGACGCCTTCCTCATCGCCTGGACGGTGCCGGAGATGGCGGCCACGCTGCTGATCGAGGACGGCATGGCGCTGCTGCTCGTGCCGGCGTTCAGCCTGGCCCTGACACAGCGCACCGCCGGCGGCCACGCGACGGATCCGGTCCGCGCCCTGGTGACCGGCACCCTCCCCCGGCTGTTCGCCTCGCTGGCCTGCGCGGGCGGGCTGCTGGTCTGGGGCGCCCCGTGGGCCGTCGGCATCCTGGCTCCCGGACTGGACGATCCCCGGCTCGCGGTGGACTGCACGCGTCTGACGGCCGTCACCGTGCTCACCTTCGGCGTCACGGGGTACTTCAGCGCGGCGCTGCGGGCGCACGGCCGGTTCCTGGCGCCGGCCGGTGTCTACATCGCGTACAACGTCGGCATCATCGGCACGACCCTGGCGCTGCACTCCGTCTGGGGTGTGCGCGCCGCGGCCGCGGGGGTCGCCGTCGGCAGCCTGCTGATGATCCTCACCCTGCTGCCCACGTTCCTGCGGCTGATGCCGGGACGGAGCGGGAAGCGGGTGGCACGGGAGCGGGGTCCCGCGCTGTTCGGGGCGACGGTCCTGGCCCCGGTCGTGCTGTTCGTGGTGAGCCGTCAGTCGCAGGTCCTGGTCGAGCGGTTCCTCGCCTCGTCCCTGCCGGACGGGGCGATCTCCCATCTCAACTACGCGCAGAAGGTCGCGCAGCTGCCGATGGTGCTGTCCATGATGATCTGCACGGTGACCTTCCCCGTCGTCGCGCGGGCCATGGCCGCCGGGGACCGGGAGGGTGCCCGGCGGCGGGTCGAACGTGATCTCGCCCTGGCCGGGACGGTGGTGCTGCTGGGCGCGGCGACGGTGCTGGGCTGCGCGCCCGGAATCGTCGAAGTCCTCTTCCAGCGCGGCGCCTTCGACGCCGCGGACACCGCCGCCACGGCCGGTGTCATGCGGGTCTACGCGCTCGGTCTGCTCGGCCACACGCTGGTCGGTGCCCTGTGCAGGCCGTTCTTCTCGGCCGGCCGGCCCACCTGGTACCCGCTCGGCGCGATGTGCTGCGGGCTGCTGGTCACCACCGCGGCCGGGCTGCTCCTGGCCGGCCCCTTCGGCGTCGACGGCATCGCGGCGGCCAACGCCCTCGGCATCAGCGCAGCCGCCGTGCTCATGCTCATGGGGCTGGGCTCACGGGCGGTCGCCGTACGGCCCGGGGCGGTCGCCCTCTCCCTCGCCAGGCCGGCGGCCGCCGCGGCGGTCGCCGCGGCCTCCGGCGCGCTGGCCACGGGCCTGGTGCCGGGGCCGCTGCCGGGTCTGGCGGCCGGCTGCCTTCTCGTACCCACGGCATTCCTTCTCACGGGGCTCGCACTCCGGGCCCCGGAAGCCGTTCATCTGCTGGCCCTCATCCGACAGAGGTTCCCCCATGGCCGCTGACACCTCGCCGCCCCGTGCCCGTACGATCCCCCTCCGGTCCCAGCCGTGGATCCTGACCTACCACTCGGTGAGCGATCCCACCGACGATCCCTATGGCATCACCGTCTCCGCGGACCGCCTGGACCAGCAGCTGACCTGGCTGCGGCGCCGGGGGCTGACCGGCGTGGGAGTCACGGCGCTGCTGGACGCCTGGGCCACCGGGAAGCGGGGGCTGGTCGGGCTCACCTTCGACGACGGGTACGCGGATTTCGTCGACGAGGCGCTCCCGGTGCTGCTCGCCCACGGCTGCGCCGCGACGGTGTTCGTCCTGCCCGGCCGTCCCGGTGGTTCCAACGCCTGGGATCCGCTCGGCCCGCGCCGGCCGCTGCTGAACGAGGAGGGCATCCGTACCGTCGCCGCGGCGGGGATGGAGGTCGGCTCGCACGGGATGCTCCACCAGGACCTGACGGCGCTGTCCGACGACGAACTGCGCCGGGAGACCCTCGGCAGCCGGGACGCGCTGCGCCGCATCACCGGGCAGGCGCCGTCCGGCTTCTGCTACCCGTACGGAACGGCCGACCTGCGGGTGACCGAGTCCGTACGGGAGGCGGGATACACCTACGGCTGCGCGCTGTCTCCCGGCGCACTGTCAGGACCGCTCGCCCTTCCCCGCACGCACATCAGCCACGCCGACCAAGGCGCACGCATGCGGGCGAAGGAGATCCGGCACCGGCTGAGGTACCGGTCGGCCGGCACCATGGGGCCGGGTGACGCCGGGTGAAGGCACTGCACGTCATCACGGGACTCGGTGTCGGCGGGGCCGAACAGCAGTTGCGGCTGCTGCTGCGTCATCTGCCGGTGCGCTGCGACGTCGTGACGCTCACCAACCCGGGAGCGGTCGCGGAGGGGCTGCGTGCCGACGGCGTCCGTGTCCGGGACCTGGGGATGCGGAGCAACCGTGACCTGGGCGCGGTGCCCCGGCTGGCCCGCCTCATCCGCCGGGGTGCGTACGACCTCGTTCACACGCACCTCTACCGGGCGTGTGTCTACGGCCGGATCGCCGCGCGGCTCGCCGGGACCACCGTCGTGTCGACGGAGCATTCGCTGGGGCGCGCGGAGATCGAGGGGCGGCCCCTCACCCGTGGTACGCGGGAGCTCTATCTGCGCACCGAGCGGCTCGGGGCGGCGACGGTCGCCGTTTCCGACACCGTCGCGGGCAGACTGCGCGACTGGGGTGTGCCGCCGGCCCGTATCCATACCGTGCCCAACGGCATCGACGCGGCCGCCTTCCGCTTCGACCCCGTGCGACGGCGCGCCACACGGGCCTCGCTGGGCCTTCCCGACGCGGCCTTCGTGGTGGGCGGCGTGGGCAGGATGGTCCCCGGCAAACGCTTCGACCTGCTGATCCGCGCCGTCGCCTCGCTGCCCGGCGCCCGGCTCCTGCTGGCCGGGGACGGCCCGGAGGCCGGATCGCTGCGCGCCCTGGCCGCCCGGCTCGGTGTGTCCGGGCGTGTCACGTTCCTCGGCGAGTGCGGCACCATGGACGCCGCTCCCGGCATCCCCGCGGTGCTCGGCGCCGTGGACACCTTCGTCTCGGCGTCCCGCGAGGAGTCCTTCGGTCTCGCCGTCGTGGAGGCCCTGGCCGCGGGGCTCCCCGTGGTGCACGCGGCCTGCCCCGCCATCGAGGACCTGCCGGGCGGCGGCCGCGTGCCCGGTGCCACCCGTATCGGACGTGCCTCCGGCGCCGCCGATCCCACGGACGAGCTGACCGCCGTGCTGCGGCACCGCATGGAGAGCGGCGTCCGCAGGCTGGCGCCGCCCCCCGCCGTGGCCCACTACGACATCAGGCTCAGCAGCCGGCGCCTCATGGACGTCTACGCGCAGGCCGTCGGCACCGCCCCAGTTCCCCCGACCGAGAGAGCACACCCATGACCGAGTCTCCCGAGCAGCAGCGGGCCGTCCCCGGACACTTCCGCCGGCTCCGCCCCGCATTCGTACGGCCCAGCTGGTGGCCCCTGCCTGCCTGTGTCCTGCTCGGAGCGGCCTGCGGACTGTCCTACGGCATGCTCGCCCAGCCCCAGTACGCGGCGACCAGCTACGCGGTGGTCACCGCCGGCAAGGACATCGATCCGGCGGCGGCGCTGGGGTACGCGCAGTCGTACGGCCGGCTGGCCACCAGCGACGCCACCCTGGCCTACGCCAAGGGGGCGGCCGGGGAGCCGGTGCGTGAACTGCGCACTCATGTGCGGTCCGAGACCTCCCCCGACTCACCCATGATCGCGGTCACCGGTACGTCGGACGACAGGGACCGTGCCGCTGACATCGCGAACGCGGTGACCGAGGCAGTCGTCGTCAGCAGCGGGCACGTGGCGAAGGACACCGGCGTGAAGCTGATCAAGTTCTCGCACGCCGTGCCGCCGGCCGAACCCGTCTCCCCCTCCGTGCCGCTCGGCACGGCTGTGGGCGCCGGCGCCGGCGGGCTGGTGGGCGGGCTGGTCCTGCTCGTCCGCCCCCGCCCCGGACGCCGGGGCGCCACAGCCCAGGTACCGGGCCCCGCACAGGGCGGGACCACCGACGAGAGGGAGTTCGCACGATGAACACAGACCGTAATGGGCAGCTCACCGTCACACTCTGCAGGGACCTGCCGGACTTCGCCGACCTCGCCGCGGAGTGGGGTGACCTGCATCGCCGCTGCCCCACCGCCACACCGTTCCAGAGTCACGCGTGGCTCCACTCCTGGTGGCTCTCCTACGGAACCCCCGGCCGGCTCCGCGTCGTACTGGCGCGCCGGGGAGGACGTCTGATCGGCGCGGTCCCGTTGATGCTCGCGCACCGTCCGATGCCTCTGCTGGTCCCGATGGGCGGTGCCATCTCCGACTTCTTCGACATCCTGGTGGACGGCGAGGACAGCGTGGCAGCCGTCACCGCGCTGGAGCACGGGGTCGGGCGGGCGGCCGCGCACACGGTCGTGGACCTGCGGGAGGTGCGTCCCGGCGCCTCGGCACACCTGCTGTTCGAGGCGTGGTCCGGCGCCCGGAGCAGCCGCACCGACTCGACGTGCATGGAGCTGCCCGCCGAGCCGATCGACGTCCTCGTCGGACGGATGCCGGGTCCGCGTGCCCAGCGTGCGCGGGCCAAGCTGCGCAGGATCGACTCGCTGGGCATCGAGTGCCGCACGGCCCCGGTCCACCGGGTGTCGGTCGCGATCGGCAACCTGCTGCGGCTCCACGAGCTCCAGTGGGCCGGCAGAGCGGTCAACCCGGAGCACCTGCGGCCACGCTTCTGCGCGCATCTGGTGCGCTCCGCCCGCCGGATGGTGCGCGACGGCGAGGCCTCGGTCAGGGAGTTCGTGCTCGACGGCGAGGTCGTTGCCGCCGACCTGTCGTTCCGGTCGGCGCACCTGACGGGGGGTTACCTCTACGGCGCCGACCCCCGGCTCAGGGAGAGGAAGGTGGACGTCTCGTCGATGCTGCTGCGTGAGATCGCGCGGGAGGCGCAGGGCCTGGACCGCGGCGTGCTCAGTCTCCTGCGCGGCTCGGAGCAGTACAAGAACCACTGGGCGCCCGTTCCGGTGGTCAATCAGCGTCTGCTGCTGGCCCGTTCCTCGCTCGAACCGCTGCTGAGACTGCGCGAGACGCAACTGACCGTGCGGGACCGGGCGGCCGAGTCGGTGAAGTCACGCTTTCCCGCCGCGCGGGACTGGCGGGGGCGGCTCAGCGCGCTACCGGACGGGTTGGCGTTCATCGGCCGGAGTTGACCCGGGATGATGACTTTTGAGTTGGTCCGTTACCGTCTGTCGATTTTCGCGTTCTCAAGGCATACCGGCCGCACGTTCGGCAGCCGGTCTCAACCCTCTCAAGGAGAACTGATGTCGCGTATCTCGAAGGTGGCCGCCGTCATGGCCGGTACCGGTGCCCTGATCGCCGGCGGTGCCGGCATGGCTACCGCCGACTCCGGAGCGGGGGCCGTCGCGGCCCACTCCCCCGGTGTCCTTTCGGGCAACGCCGTCCAGGTGCCCGTGCACATCCCGGTCAACGTCTGCGGCAACACGGTGAACGTGATCGCCCTGCTGAACCCGGCGTTCGGCAACACCTGCGCGAACGTGTCGGACAGCCACGAGGACAAGGGCGAGTACGGCTACGGCCACTGATCCCGCCGGCACCGGTCCGGGCACGGCCCGGCGCCGCTCAGACGTACCGGTAGTACCGGGTGTGGTCCATGAGCTGTGAGGGAGCCACGTCCCACGGGGGCATCGGCTGATCGAGCGTGAAGATCCGGCCCCGCTGCGGGTCTTCGGCAGGCAGCGCGCGGGCCGGCAGGTAGCGGGAGCGCGGATGTGCCTTCTGCCAGCGGGCCCAGAGCAGGTCGATGAAGGCGTGGTGCAGCCAGAAGACCGGGTCGTCGGGCGATGCCGCGCCTGCCATCGACCCTCCGATCCAGCGGTGCACCCGGTTGTGGTTGGCCACACCGCGGCCCCCTCGGATGCCCCAGCCCTCGATCCTGTTGCGGAAGCCGGTGGTACTGAGGCTGTTCCAGGGTGCGGCGTCGTACACGGGATCGCTCAGCGCGCGCTTCACGTCCGCGGCCACGGGAAGTGTGACGGGCGCGGAGGGCCGGCCGAAGTTGCGCCGCAGGAAGGGGTCGTCGGTGACTCCCGCACGGATCCGCCAGTTCCCCTGCCGGTAGGCGAACGGCCCGGTCATCACCTGCCGGTCGCCCGGCCTTCCGTTGCCACCGAGGAAGCCCTCGGCCCAGAGGGACGCGCTCGCCGTGCTGTCCCGCGTCCAGTCCCAGTAAGGAATCGACACACGGGAGTCGACGGCCTGCAGCGCCTTCTCGAACTCCAGCAGGTACCTGCGGTGCCAGGGAAAGAACGACGGGGTCATATGGGCGGGCCGCGGTCCGCTCTGGGCGTCGGTGACGTAGTACTGCCGGTGCTGGGTGACGAATTCGTCGTAGCGTCCCGTGCGTTTGAGCTCCAGGATCGCGTCGACCAGGCGTTTCTTCTCGGTGCGCGTGAGGTCTCGCTGATTCTTGCGGCTGTACACGCGTGCTCGCCCTTCGGCTCAGATCGTGTGCGGGGAGGAGGCTGACAACTGGGCGGTGCCCAGTTCGTCGACCGCCGCGCGGGCCGTTTCGAGGAGTGTCGGGAAGGACTCGTAGTGGTTGACGGCACTCAGATAGCTCCCGTCGGCGCGCCGCATCACGTGCAGCGCCCTCCCGTCCACACGGACGTCGATGCCGGGCGCCGCGGTGACGGCTCCGGCCTCTCCGGCGTCGGCCTGTGCGCCGGCCGCCACGACGGCCGTGGCCGTGCCCTTGATCTCGCGGCCCCTGTACAGCTCGGAGAATCGCTCGGGGCCCACGGCGTCGCGCTCCTGGGCGCGGCCTGCGGCCCCGTGGCCTTCGAGAAGCACCGGGGCGAGCGCGGCGCCTGTGCCGGCGATCACGGCCGCGGTGAAGACGGTGCGCAGCACCGCGCGGCGGGCCGGCCGCGGGGCGCCGGCCGGCTCCCTGGGCGTGCCGGTGGTCGGATTCATGGGGGGTGTACCTCCTTCTCGTCCGCTCCTGCGAGGTGTCTCGCTCGCATGGGCAACGAGACGGGGCGCGAACGGTTCTCGTCCGGGGGTATCACGCGACCGTGGGAATTCTCATGCCGGTCCGGCCGTGTCGGCCGTTCCGCGCCGCCCGCCGGGCCAGCATGGCCGTTCGAACTCCCGGAGGTTGTGCATGAACGCGCCGACGCAGGTGCCCACGGACCGTGTGCGAGTGACGGGCGGCGCCGATCTGGCCGATCCCGCGTTCTGGCGTCTGCCGCGGCAGGAGCGGCTGTCAGCGTTCACCCGCCTGCGGGAGCTCGATGCGCCGGTACGGTTCGTTCCCCGTACGGGCTCGCGCACGCCGTTCTACGCGTTGGTGAAGTACGCGGACGTGAGGGCGGCCAGCAGGCAGCCGCAGGTCTTCGCCAGCGCGCCCGGTGTCACCACGCCGGAACCGGCGCCCTGGGCCAAGGCGGTGTTCGGCAACTCCATGGTCAACATGGACGGCGCCGAGCACGCGGGGCTGCGCAGGACCATCTCCCGCGCCTTCACACCCAGGCTGCTCGCGGCCGCCGAGGAGAACATCGGCGCCGTCGCCCGGCGGCTGGTGGACGAGATGACCGCCGAGGGCCCGGGGGACTTCATGCGCTCGGCGGCCTCGCGCATGCCGTTCGAGGTGATCTGCGACCTGATGGGCATCCCCGGGCGCCACCGGGCCGGCATCGCCGCGCGCATCGATCACGCCTCGGAGTACGTCGGCGTACAGCGGCGCGGCCGCGCCCGGCTGCGGGTCCCGGGACGTGGTCTGCGCTCACTGGCCCGGATGCAGATGGAGATGGCGGGCATCGCACGTGAGCGGCGTCGCGTCCCTGCGGACGACGTGATCTCGGCGCTCGTGCGCGCGGATGTCGGCGGACAGGCCCTTTCCTCGCGACAGCTCGGCGCTTTCTTCTCGCTGCTGCTCGTGGCCGGTGTGGAGACCACCCGGAACGCGATCGCCCACGGGATGGTCCTGCTGACCGCGCATCCGGGGCAGCGGGCCCTGCTGGAGTCCGACTTCGACCGGTATGCGGACGGCGCGGTCGACGAGATCGTCCGCCACTCGACGCCGATCATCCAGTTCCGCCGGACGGTGGCAGCCGAATGCGCGCTCGGCGGTCACACCTTCCTGCCCGGGGAGAAGGTCGTGCTCCTCTACGCGTCCGCGAACCGGGACGCCTCCGTCTTCGGCGACCCCGACGCCTTCGACATCACCCGGTCCCCCAATCCGCACCTCGGATACGGCGGTGGAGGTCCTCACCATTGTCTGGGTGCGCACCTGGCGAAGCTGGAGATGAAAGCTCTGTTCCGCGAAATGCTGACACGGCTCGGAGGGGTGCGGACATCGGGCGAACCCGGCCTGGTCGATTCGAATTTCGACAACCGCGTCGGATCACTTCCCTTCACCTTCTAGATGTGTCACCCGAACGGCGCACACCGAAACCGACACGCGTAGCGAATGGTCTATTCACGGGCGGTCCCACAGCCCATCGTTGAATCCTTCTCCATAGGGTCGGCAGGGTCGCAGTCAGGCCCGCAATCCTAGGAGGAGCCGTGCCCGCACAGCGCCGTCTCATCAATTTCGGCATCGGGGCGACCGCGCTCTGCCTCCTCGTGGGCGGCGCGGTCCTCGCCGGCCACGACGCGCCGGACAGCCAGGCCGGCAAGGGTGCCGCCCGGGGAGCGCCGGAGCCGGACAGGGCGACCGCCATCGGTGCCTATCTGGACTACGGGCCGAAGGGCGTACAGCGGATGGAAGAGCTGTCGCGGTGGCTCGGCGGTACAGAGCTGCGCGTCGGGCACAGCTACCTCCCGGGCGACCTGTGGGAGAACATCGAGGGGCGTCCCGGCTTCCTCTCCTCGTGGGCGGCCTGGCGCAAGGCCTCGGAGGACCGGATGTTCGTACTGAACACGCCGATGCTGGAGCGCAACGAGGAGCGAGTCCCCGACGACGAGGTGCGCGGCCTGCTGCGGGCGGGCGCCGAGGGGCAGTTCGACGAGCACTTCCGCAGACTGGCCGAGCGCCTGGTCCTGCGGGGGGTCCCGGACACCGTGATCGTCCTCGGCTGGGAGATGAACGGCACGACGTACACACACCGGTGCGGCCCCGATCCCGCCGCGTGGAAGGCGTACTGGAAGCGCATCGTCACGGCGATGCGGTCCGTTTCCGGCCAGGAGTTCCGCTTCGACTTCGCACCGAGCAGAGGGCGGGACGCCGTGCCATGGACGGAGTGCTATCCGGGTGACGACGTCGTGGACATCATCGGCATGGACTCCTACGACCAGCCTCCCGCGCGGACCTTCGACGAACAGGTGAACGAACCGTACGGGCTGCGCAAGCAGGTCGACTTCGCGGCCGAGCACGGAAAGCCGATCTCGTTCCCCGAGTGGGGCCTGTTCCGCAACGGCGACAACCCCGAGTACATGCGCCGCATGCTGGAGTGGATGGACCAGCACAAGCCGGTGTATCAGACGATCACGGACTACTGCCCGCACGGGGTGTGGCAGTGCGCCGACAACCCCGAGTCCTCCGCGGTGTTCAGGGAGATGCTGAGCGGGCTGCCGGACGCCGGGCCGTCGGTACCCGCGCCGGACCCGAGCGGGACGCCGACGGCGCCCAAGCCCGGCAAGCCCGCACCGACGGAGCCGGCACCGGACCCCAACGAGACCGGATGGTGCGCCGCGTTCCCGCTGAGCGACTGGTTCGGCCAGTGGCTCACCGATCACGAATTCTGTCTGCCCGGCTGAGGGGCTGTCTGCCTGGCCCTTCCCCGCTGTTGCCCCGCCCGTCGCTCACCACCCGGTCCACAGGAGGTGGTTGACCAGCAGCGCTACGACCGCCTGGGCGGTCAGCCAGCCGCGTCGGCCGATGTCCGGGAGCAGAGCGGCGGCGGGCATCAGCCAGACGACGAATGGCTGCCAGATGCGCTCCGTCTCCGCCTTGCTCATCCCGGACAGGTCCGCGACGACGAGCGTCAGGAGTGCGGCAAGGGTGAGGAACGCCAGCCGCTGGGCGCCGGTAGACGCGCCGGAACGCAGTCCGCGTACGGCGGCGGGGCTCGCCACCGCCGCACGCCGCAGACCCGCGACGGTGGCGAGCCCCGCGGCGAGCGTGGTGCACGCGAAGTTCGCCCAGACCCAGTAGGAATATGGACGGGTTCCTCCCGCGCCCTGGTAATAGCGCTCGACCAGCAGATGGTAGGCCGCCCACCAGTTGAAGCCCACCAGGGTGAAGGCCGCGGGTACGACCAGTGCGCCCAGCGCGAGGGGCACGATCGGACGAGCAGTGCGGCCGAGCAGGAGGACGGCTGTCAGGAGCGCGGCGAGGAGCGTCAGACCGTAGCTGAGGTAGCAGGTCAGCCCGAACAGCAGCCCGGAGCCCAGCGCCGCGCCCGCCGGGTGCCGGGCCGTGCGGGTGGCCGCGAGGGCCAGCAGTGCCACGGACCACGCCGCTACGGCGGTGAAGTAGCCGTCAGCCGAGGTTCCGGTCCAGACGGCGAACGGGGCGAGGACGAGGAACGGAGCCGCGCGCCGGGCGAGGTGCTCGCCCGTCAGGGCACGCAGCGCGACCATCGCGGCCACCGCGGCGGAGCCTCCGAGGACGATGCACCACGTACCGGCCCAGGCGCCGCCCCCGAGTCCGGCCCGGTCCAGGCCGACGAAGGTGAGCGTGGCGCCCGGCGGGTGCCCGGCGACGTGGGCGGGCCAGTTGCCCGGCGGTCCGATCACGATGTGGTCGGTGAAGCCGCGCAGGGCGGCGCCGATGTCGTCGAAACGGTCGATCACCCGCAGGTATTCGTGCTTGGTGGTCAGCCTGCGCTCTACCCCCCGGTACCAGCCCTCGATCAGGGCGAGCGAGAGGATCCAGGCCACCGAGCCGGCCCAGCAGGTGAGGAGCAGCGCCCGCCAGGGGAGTCGGCCCGCGAGCCGTGGGCCGTACGCGACCACCGCCACCGCCACGGCCACGGCGGCCGGGGTGCCCGGACCGAGGTGCGGGTCCCAGGAGGCCAGGAGAGGCGGCCACTGGACCTGCAGGCTGCCGTCACCCTGCTGGATGAGCCATCCGGCCCCGATGGCCAGGGCGACCAGCAGCACTCCGGCTGCGGCCGCTGCCAGGTCCCGGCGCCCTCCGGCGGTACCGGTCGGGGCGGCAGGTTCGGCGGGTTCGGCGGTACGGGTCGGGGCGCTGCGTTCCTCGGTCGTCACGCTGGCACGCTACGCACCGGCGGGGCCCCAGTGAGGTACGACGCCCCCGCGTCACCGAACCGTCAGATCCGCTGCGGGGACGCCCGCCCCGGCGTGGGCCGATGTCAGACTTTCGTCAGGAGTCGTACGCCCCTGGGGCGGTGTGCACGGCATAGCGTCGACGACATGCGCGACAGACGCCCTTACGCCGGAGTGCGCCTCCCCTCCCCCGGCCCTCCTCTTCCCACCGAGCCCGCGTTCTGGCGCAGTCCGGTGCGCGGGGTCCGCTTCACGGCCGTACTCGGCCTTGCACTCCTCGCCGGTATCACCCTGCTGTTCGTGACCGGCCTTCTGTCGTACGCGGCGTACAACCCGGACCTGGCCGCCGTGAACGACAAGACGCCCGACAAGGGGTGGCTGGGCTTCTACCTGTTCGCCTGGCCCACGGGCCCCCACTGGCTGTACCGGATGACGCAAGGGATCCACGTCACCCTCGGCATCGTGCTCGTGCCCGTCCTGCTGGCCAAGCTGTGGTCGGTGGCACCGAAGCTCTTCGCACTGCCGCCGGCCCGGTCGGCCGGTCATGCGCTGGAGCGGCTGTCGCTGCTGCTGCTGGTGGGCGGGGCGCTCTTCGAGTTCGTCACGGGCCTGCTCAACATCCAGCTGGAGTACTTGTTCCCCGGGTCCTTCTACCCACTGCACTTCTACGGTGCTTGGGTCTTCTTCGCCGCGTTCCTCGCCCATACCTGCCTCAAGCTCCCCCGGGCGCTGCAGGTCCTGCGCCAGGGGCTCCCCACGGGGCAGGACGACGAACTTGCCTCACCGCGTCCCTCGGAGCCGACCGTCTCCCGGCGCAGTGCCCTGGCCGTCGTGGGGGCGGGGTCGCTGCTTCTGCTGGCCACCTCCGCCGGCCGTAGTTTCGACGGCGGGCTGCGGCGGACCGCCCTGCTGACGCCGCGCGGCGGCGCCGAGCCGGCTTCCGGACCCAACGGCTTCCAGATCAACAAGACCGCGGCGAAGGCGGGCATCACCCCGGACGTGACGGGGGATCCATGGCGGCTCACGGTCGTCGGACCGGCCGGGGAGATCCGGCTGTCGCGGACGGAACTGCTGGCCATGCGACAGCACAGCGCGTCGTTGCCCATCGCGTGTGTGGAAGGCTGGTCGACCTCCGACCAGTGGTGGCGCGGGGTCCGCCTGCGCGACCTCGCCGCGCTCGCCGGGTTCCCGGACGGACCGCCGGGGGTGCTGGTGGCGTCCATCCAGCGCAGCGGGCCGTTCCGGACGGTGGCGCTCCGGGACAACCAGGTGCGGGATCCGCGTTCACTCCTGGCGCTGGGCGTCAACGGTGAGGACCTGTCACCGGATCACGGCTACCCGGCGCGCGTCATCGTGCCGGCCGCCCCAGGCGTGATGAACACCAAATGGGTCGGCCGCCTGACGTTCGGAGAGCTGTGACGAGGCTGCTGCGCCGCTGGTACGGGGAGGGGCCACTGCACCTGCTGCTGATGGTCTCCTCGTTCGCCCTCGCGGGCTACGCCGGGGTACGGCTGCTCGACGGGGACACCTTGATGATCCTGGTGTGGTTCGTGGGCGCCGCGTTCGTGCACGACCTGGTGCTGGTGCCGCTGTACTCGGTGGCGGACCGGGCGTTGCGGCTCCCCTTCGCGCGACGGCCCGGTGCGGTCAACTTCGTACGTGTGCCGCTGCTCATGTCCGGGCTGCTCCTACTGGTGTGGTTTCCCCTGATCACACGTCACACGGAGCGCTACGAACCGGCGAGCGGGATGTCCCCCGACAGGTTTCTGGGGAACTGGCTTCTGATCACGGCCACGCTGTTCGCGGTGTCGGCGCTCCGGCTCATTCTGTGCACCGTCCGGGCGCGGCGGCGCAGCGCGAGGAACGGGCGGCCGTCGGCCTCCCACTGATCGACGGGCCTCCAGTGTTCCGACCGCGCGTACCCGAGCAGCGCGGACGCGCCGACACGGGCCCAGGGGAAGTGGGGTGCGGTGCCTGCCTGTGGCCGGCCGTCGTCGAGACTCACTTGGACCTGCTCATCCACGTCGTGGGGCGCGGCCTCCGTGATGAGCAGTCCCCCCGGTGCCAGTACGGTGGCGACCCGTCGGAGCAGGGCCCGCGGGTCGCCGCCGATTCCGAAGTTGCCGTCGATGAGCAAGGCGGTGCCCCAGCGGCCCTCCCCGGGCAGCGGTTCGAACACGCTGCGGCGGAGAGCCGATCCGCCGATCCGCTGGGTGTGGCCGACGGCGGCCTCGCTCACGTCGATGCCCAGGGCGCGGTGTCCTCGCGCGGCCAGCGCGGCGACCAGCCGCCCGGGCCCGCAGCCGATGTCGAGAACCGGCCCCTCAGCGCGGTGGAGTGCCGACAGGTCCGCCGCGTCGGCGTCCGCGCACCAGCGTTCGACGTCCAGTGGCAGCAGCCACCCGTCGTCCCGGCGGAGGAAGAGCGGGCCCCGGCCCTGGCTCAGAGCTCGCGCGTACGGATCGGTCGCCCAGGGCGCGGGGCCCGGGGTTGCCGGTGGCAGCAGCGTGCTCATCGGACCACCGCCCCGCCCATGCGGGTGAATGCCTCGGCGAACAGGCCGTGGGGCGCGGCGGCGGCGACGTGCCGCGCGTCCTCGGCGGTGTCCACGTCGCGCAGGGGGTGCAGGTCCCGGACGTCGAGGCCCGCGTCCGTCAGCCTGGCCCGCTGAAGTCTGCCCGAGTCGGGGCGGGACATCGGGACGCCTCGTACGAGAGCGGGGTCGGGCGCGGCCAGGCCCAGGGCCCAGAAGCCACCGTCCTCGGCCGGTCCGAACCAGGCGTCGCATCCGTCCCAGCCGCCCGGGGAGAGCGCGGGGCCCAGCAGGGCGGAGGTGATCTGCGGCGTGTCCATCCCGATGAGCAGGGCCGGTCCCGTACAGGCGCCGAATGCGGTGGCGATGCGTTCGTCGAGGGAGCCCGCCCTCTGCGGCAGTACGTCGAAACCCGGGGGCATCCAGGGACCGGGGCGCCCGTCGAGGACCAGGACCCGCCGCCGGGCGGGCAGGGTGAGCACGGTCCGCAGCGTGTCCTCCAGCGCCGCGGCGGCGATCTCCGCGGCCTGGGCCGGGCTGAAGGGCGGCGTGAGCCGGGTTTTGACCCGGCCGGGGACCGGCTCCTTGGCCATGACCAGCAGCGTCGTCGCGCCGGCCTGCGGTGTCCGTGCGCTCATCGGGTCGCCTCTGTCCGGGCGCTGATCGGGGCCGGCGTCCCCGGCTGCCGGAGCACCGCACTCATGTCCCGGACCGCGTGCCAGGTCCCCCGCCAGGTGCCGGTGACCTTGGACTTCCCTGTCCGGGGCAGATACGGCACGTCCGTCTCGGTGACGCGCAGTCCGGCGTCCGAGGCGCGCACGACCATCTCCAGCGGGTATCCGCTGCGACGGTCCGTCAGGCCGAGCGCCTGCAGCGTCTCACGGCGTACGGCCCGCATCGGCCCGAGATCGCGGAGCCGCAGGCCGGTGCGGCGGCGGAGCATGCTGGACAGGGCGGTGTTGCCCGCCCGCGCGTGCAGAGGCCAGGCACCGCGGGTCGTGGGGCGGCGCCGGCCGAGGAGCAGGTCGCTCTCCCCGTCGGCGATCCGTCGGACGAAGCCGCGGAGCAGCGCCGGGTCAAGCGAGCCGTCGCAGTCGCAGAAGCAGACGTATTCCGCCTCTGCCGCGAGCAGCCCCGCGTGGCAGGCGGAGCCGAAGCCGCGGCGGGGTTCGTGCACGACGGTCGCGCCGAGCGAGCGCGCGATGTCCGCCGACCCGTCGGTGGAGCCGTTGTCGACGACAATGGCCCGCCACCCCTCGGGAACGCGCGCCAGTACCCGGGGCAGGGCTTCGGCCTCGTCGAGGCAGGGCAACACGATGTCGGCGTGGACGGGGCCGGCGGGTTCAGCCGGTGCGTAGTGAGTCACGCCGATCACCCTACGGAGCGAAAACCGACATTCCGGGCTTCGGATTCTTACGAAACGTGGACGTCGGCCATGTGGCAGCCCGGGACCATGCGTGCGAACGGCCGGTAGTGCCACAGTGACACCATGCAGAACATCTCCTCCCCGCCGGACCCCGACACCGTGGCACCGACCGGTCGCGGGCACGTTGTGCCGCACGGCCGCGTGCTCGTCGTGGATGACGATCCGACCGTGGCCGAGGTCGCCGCCGGGTATCTGGAACGCGCGGGCTACGACGTCGAGCAGGCGGAGGACGGGCCCGCGGCGCTGGAACGCTTCGCCGCACTGCGGCCCGATCTGGTGGTGCTCGACCTGATGCTGCCCGGCATGGACGGCTTCGAGGTGTGCCGCCGGATGCGCGCCCAGGGCCCCGTGCCGGTCATCATGCTGACGGCGAGAGGGGACGAGGACGACAGGATCCTCGGGCTCGAGACCGGTGCGGACGACTACGTGACCAAGCCCTTCAGCCCGCGCGAACTCGTGCTGCGGGTCGAGGCGGTGCTGCGGCGGGGCCGGCGCGCCGGCTCCGCCGCCCCCGCCCGGCTCGGCGGAGCCGGCATCGGTCTGGAGCCTCTTGCCCGCCGCGCGACACGTGACGGCAGGGACCTGTGCCTCACGCTGCGCGAGTTCGATCTGCTCGCGTTCTTCCTGAGCCACCCGGGACAGGCGTTCACCCGTGAGGAGCTGATGCGGGAGGTCTGGGGCTGGGACTTCGGCGATCTGTCGACGGTGACGGTCCATGTGCGGCGGCTGCGCGGCAAGGTGGAGACCGAGCCGGCCCGTCCCGGTCTCATCCAGACGGTGTGGGGTGTGGGCTACCGAATGGATCTGCCGGACCACGACGCCTCCGGGTACTGAGCGACGTGGCCGACATCCTGCTCATCGCTCTCTTCGCCTTTCTGGGCGCCGCCGCGGCCGGGCTGCTGGGCGCCCTGGCGCTGCGGCTGCTACGGCACCGTCCCCTGGTGGTCTCCCTGACCGTTGTCGCCGCGGTGGCGGTGACGGCGATGCTCGCCGGGACCCTGACCGTGGCCTGGGCCATGTTCCTTTCCCCTCACGATCTGACGGTGGTGACGACCGTCGTCGCCATGGCCGCCTCGGTCTCCTTCGCGACGGCGATGCTGCTGGGCCGCTGGGTGGCAGCCAGGAGCAGGGACCTGACGCTGGCCGCTCGCTCCTTCGGCGAGGGAGGTACGTTCGCGGCCCCGGAGGGACAGGCAACCGCGGAACTCGACGCGCTCACGCGTGAGCTGGCGGCCACCAGCGCGAAACTGGAGAGCTCCCGGAGGCGCGAGCGTGCCCTGGAGAGTTCGCGCCGGGAACTCGTCGCCTGGATCTCACATGATCTCCGGACCCCGCTGACCGGTCTGCGTGCCATGTCCGAGGCTCTGGAGGACGGCATGGCCGCGGACTCCGGGCGCTATCTGCGGCAGATCCGCAGGGAGGTGGAGCGGATGAACGACATGGTCGGTGACCTCTTCGAGCTCTCCCGGATCCATGCGGGGTCACTCACGCTGACCCCCACCCGGGTGTCCGCCCACGACCTGGTGGGCGACGCGCTCGCCGGGGCCGATCCGCTGGCCCGCGAGCGCGGGGTCCTCCTCGTGGGCGACCAGGTCGACGCGGTGCCCGTGGAGGTCGACAGCAAGGAGATGAGCCGGGTCATGGGCAACCTCCTGATCAACGCGATCCGGCGCACCCCGTCCGATGGCACGGTCGCGGTGACGGCGCGGCGGTCGCCCGACGGCCTCGTGCTGTCGGTGACCGACGGGTGCGGCGGAATCCCGGAGGAGGATCTCGCGCGCGTGTTCGACACGGGGTGGAGGGGCAGCCCGGCCCGCACCCCGCCGGCGGGAGCGGGCCTCGGACTCGCCATCGTCCGCGGGATCGTCGAGGCGCACTCCGGCCGGACGGCCGTGCGGAACGTGGCCGGTGGCTGCTGCTTCGAAGTCACCCTCCCGGCCGCATCGGGCTGAGGCCGGAAGCCCGGCCCGGCAGCGACGGCACACACCCGGCGGCACCGGCCCAGGACGGCCGGCCCGCCGCCCTACCCGTCCGTTCGGCCGGTGTTCCGCAGGGGCGCCAGGGCGAATTCCTGCATGCCCTCGGCGAAATCCGTCTCCGGCTTCCAGCCGAGCTCCTCACGGAGGCGTCGTGAATCCGCGGTCACATGGCGGACGTCACCGAGCCGGTACTCACCGGTGACGACGGGTGCCGGACCGCCATGGGCCGCTGCCAGGGCGCACGCCATCTCGCCGATGGTGTGCGGAGTGCCGCTGCCCGTGTTGTAGGCGTCGAAGGTGCCGGGCCCCCGCTCCCCGAGTACCGCGAGAGCCACGGCGTTGGCCGCCGCCACGTCCCGTACGTGCACGAAGTCGCGGCGCTGGCCGCCGTCCTCGAACACCTGGGGTGCCTCACCCCGGGCCAGGGCCGAGCGGAAGAACGACGCGACACCGGCGTACGGCGTGTCGCGCGGCATCCCGGGGCCGTACACGTTGTGGTAGCGCAGCGCGACGGCCCGGCCGCCCGTCGCCCGCGTCCAGGCGGCGGCGAGGTGCTCCTGCGCGAGTTTGGTCACCGCGTACACGTTGCGCGGGTCGCCCGCCGCCGCTTCGGTGACCAGCCCCGGCACCAGCTCCGCACCGCAGGCGGGGCACCGCGGCTCGAACCGGCCGGCGTCCAGGTCGGCCACCGCCCGGGGTCCGGGCCTGACGTACCCGTGCCGGGGGCAGTCGTAGCGCCCTTCGCCGTAGACCACCATCGAACCGGCGAGCACCAGGCCCTGGACCCCTGCCGCCGCCATCTCCGCGAGCAGCACTGCGGTGCCGAGGTCGTTGCACCCGACATACTCCGGCGCGTCCGCGAAGTCCTTGCCGAGACCTACCATCGCCGCCTGATGACACACGGCGTCGATCCCGGACAGCGCTCCTGCCACCGCCGCCCCGTCCCGCACGTCCGCGACGACAGTCCGGACACCCGGTGGCAGGTCACCCGCCGCCGAAGCGCTGGACCCGGCCGGTCCGTGCGCGGAAGGAAGCAGTGCGTCGAGGACCACCGGTTCGTGCCCGGCGGAGGCGAGAGTCCGGACGATGTGTGACCCGATGAACCCGGCTCCGCCGGTGACCAGTACGCGCATGGCCGCCACGCTAGGCCGCCGGAAGCCGGGACGGACGGTGCGGCACGCCCACGTCACCGGACCGTAAGAACGCCCACGGGACGCGGATCCGCCGGGCTCCGCCCGGAAGGTGGTCAGGCCGTAGCCGCTCTCCGACTGCTCGGGGCAGGTCACTCGGACGCGTCGCTTCCCCGTCATCCGGGTCTCTTCGATACTGGTGCCGTACGCACCTGAGACAAGAGGACCGGATTCACGCTGACGGCCGACCGTCACGCACTCCCCAGGAGGAACCGTTGCGCATGCTCATCAACGTGCCGGAGACAGTCGTCGCGGACGGACTCCGCGGAATGGCCGCCGCCCACCCTGAGCTCGTCGTGGACGTCGAGAACCGCGTCGTCGTCAGGCGTGACGCCCCGGTGGCCGGGAAGGTGGGACTCGTGTCCGGCGGCGGGTCGGGGCACGAGCCGCTGCACGCCGGGTTCGTCGGGCCCGGGATGCTGTCCGCGGCGTGTCCCGGGGAGGTGTTCACCTCGCCGGTGCCGGACCAGATGGTGCGGGCGGCCGCCGCGGTCGACAGCGGCGCCGGCGTGCTGTTCGTCGTGAAGAACTACACGGGGGACGTGCTGAACTTCGACATGGCGGCCGAACTCGCCGAGGACGAGGGTATCCAGGTCGCCCGGGTCCTGGTCGATGACGACGTGGCGGTGGCCGACAGCACGTTCACGGCGGGCCGGCGCGGCACCGGGGCGACACTGTTCGTCGAGAAGATCGCCGGTGCCCTCGCCGACGAGGGTGCGCCGCTGGAGCGGGTGGAGTGCATGGCCCGGCGCGTGAACGAGTCCTCTCGGAGCTTCGGGGTGGCTCTCAGCTCCGTCACCACTCCGGCGAAGGGCACGCCGACGTTCGACCTGCCCGCCGGCGAACTGGAACTGGGTATCGGCATCCACGGCGAGCCCGGCCGGGAGCGCCGCCCGATGATGACGTCCGGCGAGATCGCCGATGTCGCGGTCCACGCGGTGCTGGAGGACCTGCGCCCCAGCGGTCCCGTGCTGGTGCTGGTCAACGGGATGGGCGCGACCCCGCTGCTGGAGCTGTACGGGTTCAACGCGGAGGTGCAGCGGGTGCTGTCGGAGCGGGGGGTGGCGGTCGCTCGTACGCTGGTGGGCAACTATGTGACGTCGCTGGACATGGCAGGCTGCTCGGTGACGCTCTGCCAGGTGGACGAGGAGATGGTGCGGCTCTGGGACGCACCGGTACGGACGCCCGCGCTGCGCTGGGGCCGGTGAACGGACTTTCCACCGTACGAGGAACAGGAGATCTTGTGCTCGACACCGATTTCTTCCGTCGCTGGATGGCCGCCACCGCGGCCGCCGTCGACCGTGAGGCGGACCGGCTGACCGAGCTCGACGCCGCGATCGGGGACGCCGACCACGGGAGCAACATGCGGCGCGGCTTCGCCGCGGTGAGCGACGTACTGGAGAAGGAGGCCCCCGCCGCACCGGGGGCCGTGCTGACACTGGCCGGCCGGCATCTGATCTCGACGGTCGGCGGGGCGTCGGGGCCGTTGTACGGGACGCTGCTGCGCCGTACCGGGAAGGCGTTGGGCGATGCGCCGGAGGTGACCTCGGATCAGCTGGCCGAGGCCCTCGGGGCAGGGGTGGCCGCGGTGGCGCAGCTCGGCGGGGCGCAGGCCGGGGACAAGACGATGCTCGACGCACTGCTCCCTGCGGTGGAGGTGCTGGGCGGCTCGTTCGGGGAGGCCCGGGACGCGGCACTGGCCGGCGCCCTGGCGACCGTGCCGTTGCTGGCCCGCAAGGGCAGGGCGAGTTATCTGGGCGAGCGCAGCATCGGGCACCAGGACCCGGGGGCGGCTTCGGCGGCGCTGCTGGTCGGGGCACTCGCCGAGGCCGCCGGACCGAACGGTGGAGGCGGCGCATGAGCGAGGAGAAGCAGGTCGGGATCGTGCTGGTCTCGCACAGCCGGCCGGTGGCGGAGGCCGTCGCCGAGCTGGCCAGAGGGCTGGCGGCCGGTGGTGCGACGGCACCGGTGGCAGCGGCGGGGGGCACCTCGGCCGGCGGCCTGGGGACGAGCACGGAACTGATCGCCGCGGCTGCGAGGGCGGTCGACAGGGGCGCCGGGGTCGCGCTGATCGTGGACCTCGGGAGCGCGGTGCTCACGGTGAAGTCCATGCTGGCGGAGGGCGACGAACTGCCCGAAGGGGCGCGGCTGGTGGACGCCCCGTTCGTGGAGGGCGCGGTCGCGGCACTGGTGACGGCGTCGGCGGGGGGCGATCTGGGGACCGTGGAGGCCGCGGCCACGGACGCGTACGACTACCGGAAGGCATGAGGGTGGCCGAGCCGGCTTCCGTACGCCGGTGGACATCGGGCGCGGTGGTCGATGACGCGGTCGGGGGGCTCGCAGAGGTGACGAGACCTCCGCGCGCCTTCTGCACACGCTTCAGCGGGGCAGGCGGCGCACTACCGCACGGAATCTGTCCCGGCCGGCCCTGACGTTCGTGTGCCACAGATCTGAGGCGTCACCGCTCAGCGAGTGGGACTGGAGCCGGTGTTCATCAGGCGACGTACAGGCGGACGGCCTCGCCGCCTCCGGCGTGAAGCGCCTGCGCGACAGTCGGGTCCACCAGCTGCTCCACGTCCAGCCCTCCCGTTCGAACAGATCGACAGGCTACACAACGGCCTGGGCACCGAAGCGTGAGGAGCCGAAGCCCGATCGCCCTGGTGGGAGTGCCGGTGGGAGCGGGTCACGACTCCTCCCAGCTCCTCGGACCAGGTCCGCCCCATCCGGCATGGGACGGCGGGAATGGGGCAGCCGATGCAGACGATGACAGACACAGGCGCGCTCCCCGAGGGCGGTGAGATGCCCGGAGCGATCGCTGGGCGCACCGCCGGCAGCGCTGATCACGGTTTCGCCCGGCAAGCCGTTCCCAGAACCCCCGGTGAGGCAAGGGAACGCGTGGCCGAGCTTCTCGGCGCCGCGTTCTGCGACTTGAGGAACGAGGACCTCGACGTCGTCGTCGCGGACGCACTGCTGGTGACCTCGGAACTCGTCACCAACGCGATTCGGCACGGCAGGGGCCTGACAGGCTTCAGGGCCGCGCTCGTCGACGACGGACTCCGCCTCGACATCGAGGACGGCTCCCCGGAACAACCGACGACATCGGCACCGTCCGCCTCGGACGGCCTCACGCGAGGTGGGTTCGGATGGCCGCTCGTCTGCCGTCTGTCCAGGCACGTGGCCATCAGCCCTCGCCCGGACGGCAAGCGGATCACCGTCCTCGTCCCCCTGATGTGAACCCGCCCCGACGGCGTCGCGAGCCGGACACGGCCCTCGCACAGCAGGGTGCCGGGCGTGGGCGGGCCTCACCGTGGTGGCGAGGGCGGCGCACCAGGCCGGGCCACGGCAGGACGCGGCGACTCGGGTGCGTACGGGACCGGGGACACCGCACGGCTCCCGGAGCGGTCCGGGAGCCGTGCGGTGGGGCTTCGAGCGGCGGAGCGGCGGGCGTCAGGCGGCGGGTGTCACCGCCGTGGCCGCGATCCGGATCTCTGTCTGCCGGGTGACGCCGTTGACCGTCACCGCGAGCGTGACGCTGCCCGGCCGGAGCGCGGTGAGTGTGCCCGTCGCGGGGTCCAGCGTCGCGATGTGGCGTGGACGGGCGCCGTCCGGCTTCCCGATGCGGATGTTGGGTGAGCCGGTCCAGTCCGCGCTCAGCGGGAAGGCCGCCGGCACGGTCCGTGTGCCCTGGGTGACATACGCCCCGACCGTCGTGCGCTCCCCCGCGACGAGCGCGGTGGGGGCGTCCAGGGCCAGCGCGTCGACGTGGGCGCGGGTCTGCGCGGAGACCCAGTCGGATCCGCCCCGCCACGGCTGCCGGCGCGCCGTCGCCTGTTCGCCGGGCGCCACACGGTCGGCGCCGATCAGGGACCAGCCGGTGAATCCGCCCTCGTCCGCGGGCCCTGCCGGTGCCTTGCCGGAGTTCCCGTTGATCAGGTAGGGGACTCCGTCCACGCGCGAGGCGTCGAAGACCCCCGCATGGCTGCCGATGAAGGCCGCGCCCTTGCCCGTCGTACGGCGGAAGCCGGCGAGCCACTGTTCGACGAGGGCCGCCTCCTTCCGGTCGCTCAGCCGGCTGCCCTGCTGGACGGTCGGATCGCGCGGGGGCACGTGCTCGATCAGCATCACGGAGCCGACGGATGAGTCCTTCGCCGCCGCGTCCAGCTGGGCGCGCAATTCCTTGATCTGGGCGAATCCGCCGCCGCGCAGGCTGAGACTCGACGTGTCGAGCGTGATGACCCGGGTGCCCTTGTGGTCGAACGTCCGCCGGGCCGGACCGAACTGTGTGATGAAGTTGTCGATGCTGCCTCCCATCACCTCGTGGTTGCCCGGCACGTAGTACCAGGGCAGGGAGTCACCCAGTTCCTCGTCGAGGACCTGCCGGGCGAAGGCGAGGTCGGCGGGCGAACCCTCGTCGACGAGGTCGCCGTTGACGACCAGGAAGTCGGGACGCGCCGCCTTGATCTCGCGCAGGGTGCGGCGGGCCTGCTCGACGATCGCGCTGTCCGGGTCGCGTGCGACGAACTGGGCGTCGGACATCACCGCGAACTGCCAGTCCCGGCCCTCCGTGACCGCCGCGGTGTCGATCAACGGGTCGGCGGATCGGCTCTGTTCGGGCAGCTCGACCGTGGGAGGCACCTGGGCGGTCAGGTCGTCGATGACGACCTCGCCGGTGTACTGCCGGGCCGCCGCCGTCTCGGCGAGGTAGAAGCGGTGCACCGACAAAGGCATCGCCGCGCCCGGCGGCACGGCGAAGGTGACCTGGCGCCAGCCGGTCCAGGTGATGTACGGACCCCGCAGCAGCTGGTCGGAGCCTGCCGCGTCCTTGAGGTGCAGGGTCGGCCAGGCTCCGTTGCCGTCCCCCTTGATCCAGAGGGTGTACGCCTGCGGCTGGCCCGGCACCGCGACGGGCTGCGGCGGAGCGGCGTAGGCGGCGCGCGTCGCCGTCGACCTGGTGAAGTCGTAGGTGAGGCGGAGGCCGGTGCCCGTGTGCCCGTCCGGCGTAGCGGCGAGCGCGCCGTCCGCGCGGGCCTGGCTGAACTTCCAGGATCCGGCGTCGTCGAAGTCCGACACGGGCTGTTCGGTGAGGCCGACGCTCACGGCGAGGGTCGTGGCCACGCCGGCCACCGTGGCCTTGATCCGGCCTGCCCCGGAGCCGGTGAGAGACCTGACGGTGAAGGACCCCAGGCCGTCGTCGGCGACGGCGAACAGCGTGCGGTCGTAGTCGAGGGTGAGGTCACCCGGCTCGACGGGCGCGCTCGTGCCGTGGGCGTCGAATCCGACGATGCCGAAGCTGCCGGTGGCCTCCTCGTCGGCCAGTCCGACGCGCGCGGTGGTGGGCCGGATACGGTCCAGCCGGTCCAGGACGGTGAGCCGGGTGTCGCCATGGACGCCGGCGCGTTCCGCGCGGACGTCGGTGGTGCCGCTGCGGTGCGCGGTGAACGTGCCCCGGGCGTCCACGATGCCGACGGCCGGGCTGACGGCACGCCAGTGCGGGGCGCCCTCGGCAGGGCCGTACGTCTCGTCATGGCCTGCGGCGGTGAGCTGCCGGGTCAGGCCGGGGAAGACCCGCTCGGGGTGCCCGCCGCCGACGGGGTCGTCGCCGGGGGCCGCGCCGGACGGTGTACGGGTCTCGACCCAGAAGCCCTCGAGCCGCCCGCTGCCGTCGGGAGCGGTCAGGGCGAGACCGTTGGGGACGGTGCGTTCGCTGCCGTCGGACGGGCTGTTCTCGACCTGGAGCGCGTCACTGCCCGGCTCGCGCGCGACGAGGGTCGACGAGCCTCCCCCGTCGAGGTTCAGCGCGCTGTGAGAGCCGGCCTCGCGCATCATCACACCGAGTTCGGTGAGGGTGACACCGCCGCTGTCGGTCTGGCGGCCGTCGACTGTGATGACCTGCATGGTCCGGCCGTCCGCGGAGAACCCGACCGCGGTGCGGGGCGCCGCGGTGTTGTTGCCTTCGCCTTCGTGGTCCTGTGCCACCCCGTCGACGACGAGCAGTTCCCGGCCGCCCACGGCGGTGCGGGGGACGGCTCCGCTGTCGGTGCGGGCCCGGTACTCGATGCCGACCGGGTCACCGGGCTCCAGGGCGGCCAGCAGCCCCGCTCCCGCCTCACGGCCGACGAGGACCACGGTGTCCTCGGGCACCGGGCCCGCTCCTGGGGTGTCCGACACGGAGGCGACCTTGCCGTCCCGCACCGCGACTTCCGCCACGGGCTGTGCGCCGTCGACGGTCAGCGCCCGGTCGGCACTGCCCCAGGCCGAGGTGTATGCGCCCACGCCCTGGGCCGGAACGTTCGCCGCGTTGTACGCCGCCAGCGGGTGCGCGCCGGAAGGGAGGGTCACTGTGCCCTCGAAGTACAGCTGCAGGACGCGGCCGGCGTTCTGCGGCCCGATGCCCACCGCTCGGTTGACACCCGGGG
Organism: Streptomyces mutomycini; assembly: GCF_001700505.1. Taxonomy (GTDB): domain Bacteria; phylum Actinomycetota; class Actinomycetes; order Streptomycetales; family Streptomycetaceae; genus Streptomyces; species Streptomyces mutomycini. Next base: position 6,570 of record NZ_MAPV01000022.1, on the reverse strand, counting down.
CCGGGGAGTGGACCGTCCGGCCGTCCTTGATCCCGGGCCCCTGGGGCGCTCCGGTCTGGTTGATGTCGAAGAAGTCCGCGTTGATCGCAGCGACTGTACGACGCCCCTTCCCCGCGTCATGCCCGGCGGCCAGCTCGGAGACCGTGTGCCGGTCCGCGACCTTGCCCGACGAGAGGTAGTCGGCGCGTACTCCGCTGCCGTCCAGGTCGACCGAGAGGGTGTCGACCCGCAGCCACTTGTCGGACTCGAGGCGGTCGTACGAGCTCAGACGCACGCCGGGGGCGACGGGGCGGGAGGCGCGAGCGGTCTCGATGCCGTCGCCGTCCACGACGGATCTCGCTTGCCCGGACGAGCCGCTCGCGGCCGGCGGGGCGACGGGTCTGAGGATCTCGGCGGTGGTGTGCGGGCGGGGGTCGGGTGTCGAGTCGGCTGCTGCGGGTGCGACGGCCCCGGCCGCCGTCGCCGCCACGGCCGCCAGCAGCACGAGTGACCGCCGGGTGCCGCGGAAAGTGCCTGGGCCCACAAATCCTCCTGGTGCGGAGCGGATTGCACGCGGAATACGGTGTCGGCGGACAGCATGACCGGGCTCGGTGGGACGCACCAGAGGACAACGGGGACATCAGGAGGAACAGCGCGCGGCAGAGGGGTGACCTCCGCGGTCCCGGACGGCGGGGCTTCACTGATCCCCGCGCCGGTGGCCTTCCGCCCCGCAGCCCCGCACACTTGACGACATGTCGACAGTCAGGCGCAGCGCGGGGATTCTGCTCTTCCGGGTCGTCACCGGAAGGGACGGCCACCCGGACGCCGAAGTGATGATCGGCCACATGGGCGGACCGTTCTGGGCCCGCCGTGAGACGGCCGCCTGGTCCATCCCCAAGGGCGAGTACGGACCCGACGAGGAGCCCGCCGCCGCCGCGCGGAGGGAGTTCGAGGAGGAACTCGGCCTGCCCCTCCCGGACGGCACCTGGGTGTCGCTGGGTGAGACACGCCAGTCGGGGGGCAAGACCGTGACCGTATGGGCCGTGGAAGCCGGGCTGGACCCTGACGCGGCGGTCCCCGGCACCTTCAGCATGGAGTGGCCGAAGGGGTCCGGTGTGCTGCGTGAGTTCCCGGAGATGGACCGGTTCGCCTGGTGCGCACCGGACGTCGCCCTCGCACGGCTGGTGGCGGGCCAGCGGGTCTTCGTCGAGCGGTTGCGTGCCTACGTGCGTGAGGGGCGCGCCCCCTCGGATGCGTAGAGGTCCGTCACGGCCCGGCCCGCCCGCAGTTCGAGGCTTTCCGCTTCACCCCCCACCCCGCGGGACGAGCGTCCGACCGGACCCACCCGCTGGTTGCGGGCGTCACGGCACACGGCACGCCCCATCACGCGAAGATCGCCGTCACAGGGGCCGAGCCGCAGGCGATGGAGGAACTGCAGCGCCTGCGTCCGGGGTGGTCCGACGTGACGTCGGTCCCCGACGAGGCACAGGGCCGCCGGGCTGTGCAGGAACGTGAGGCCGCCGCGGGCCTGGTGACGAGCGACGATCCCATCCTGGCCACCGGCTGGAGCCTCGTGCCCGGAGCGATGGTCGCCCTCGTCGCAGTCACCGCTCTGCCCATCCTGTGGCACCTCCCCGAGGCAGCGCCCAACCGGCAACCCGGGCGCGTACTGCACCGCCCCTGATGCCCGGCGCGTTCCAGATCGCAGTGGAGGGGTCACCCGTCAGCCCTCTTCAACGCCTGACCAGCCAGGTCCGCCGCTCCGCCCGCATACGCGAGATGTGCGGGCGGGCGGGCATGAACAGGGCGTTTCGTACCCGCGAGAGTGATTCGACCTGATTCGGGTGGTAGGCGGGCACGAACGTCGACACGATGGCGGTGATCGCCATGATCGTCCGCACCGCCAAGGAGACGCCGAAGCATGTCCAAGCCTGTCGTCAACATCTGGGGCTCCCCTGAAGAGGCTGCGCCCGCAGCCGCGCAAGCCGCCCCCGCCCCCTGGGACACGAAGTGGGACCTCGGGAGCAGGACCACCAGCGGGACCGCCTGGGTCTTCTACTGCTCACCTGGCGACAAGACCCTCAAGCGTCCGGTGATCCTCGCCGACGGTTTCGCCCCCGGCGGGACCAACGTCGACGATCTGTACGACGGCCTGCAGAACGGGGAGTACCCGTTCGTCTCCACGCTGCGCGAGGCCGGCTTCGACGTCGTGCTGCTGGGCTTCGCCGACCGCACCGCTTCCATCCTCGACAACGCCGAGGTAGCGATCCAGTGCATCATGCGGGCGATCGCCGACCGCGAGGGCGAGCACCCGCTGACCGTCGGCGGCTTCAGCATGGGAGGGCTGATCACCCGCTACGCGCTTGCCAAGCTGGAGCGCCAGCGGATGCGGCACGAAACCGCCACCTACCTCTCCTACGACACCCCGCACCGCGGCGCATGGCTGCCCCTGGGAGTCCAGGCGTTCGCCCACTACGTGAAGGACAACTGGGGAGGCGTCGGCAAGCCGGTCCTCAACTCCTTCTCCAACCTGGTCAACAGCCCCGCCGCCCGCCAGATGCTGCGCTGGCACCTGGAGAGCGCCACCGGGACCACCCTCGACGTCGCCTCCGGCCAGCACCAGGACCGGACCGACTTCCTGGAAGCCCTGGAGCAGATGGGCGACTGGCCCCAGATTCCCCGCCTGCTCGGCGTCGCCAACGGCACCGGCACCGGTGCCGGGAACGACATCCCCTCCGGCCACCCCGCGATGGAAGCCTACGGACCGCATCTGATCGGCCGGCTCGACGCCCAGGGCACGGGCTCGCAGACCGTCGCCCGGATGGACAGGCCGGGCCAGGAGCCGACAGAGATCCGCACCACCGGCTTCCCCGAACTCGACGGTGCACCCGGCGGACTCTTCCCCCAGGCTCCCGCCTTGAACCACGCCGCCAACTTCGGCATCGCCGCCATGCTGGCCGGCCTCGTCAACAAGACCGAGGCTGAACTCACGCACAACGCCTCCACCTTCGTCCCCACCGTCAGCGCCGTGTCCTCAGCCCGCATCGACAACCACGACGCCCTCTACAGCAAGATCGACCCCCAGCACAGCGACCTCCACGACTACCACTGCGCCACCACCAACGAAGGCCACACCACCATGACCCGCGAACTCGGCGAGTGGATCGTGAACAAGCTCAAGGAAGCGTGACCACCGGCCAACCGCCGACGGAAGTCCCCTCGTGGGGGTCCGGGACCGTACGGTCCCGGACCCCCATGTGACTGAGCGATGGTGTACGGCAGAATCACGCTGTGACATCCACGGGGGTGCTGACCGAGCTGGAAGCCGGCATGGCAGAGCTGTCCACGCCCATGCGGGTGTACGTGGCAGCCGGGCGATTCACCGAGCCGGAACCCGACCTTCCAGAGCTGGCAGCCCGGATCCGCACACTGCTGGCCGCGATCGCGGCGGACGATGCCTGGCGGCGATTCCTGCCCGGGTACACCCCGGCGTCCGTCCCGGAGATCTGCGCCTCTCTGGAAGCGGTGGAGACGCACGGAGCCGCCTCGTTCCTGGCCCAGGTCGCGGCCGTCGACCTGGTCTGGCCGAGCCACCGGCACCTGCCCGTCGAGACCGCCAAGCGCGCGGCGGACCGGGTGGTGTCCCTGCTCGGACCGACGGCCGGATGGTGGACCAACCACGACGCCGAATGCGGCGCAGTGAATGGACTCACCCCACTGTTCGACAGCCTGCTCGCAGGAATGGACGGTCAGCACTTCACACTGGTCCTGCAGATCGCCGACGACTGAGAGGGCGCTCCGGTGAGTCAGGCGGCAAGTGGTCGGCGTCCCGGCCGCGTATCAGAGAAGTCGTAGTACGAACCCATGGCACTTTCTGCACTTGGGCCGCGAGCGCGCGTGAGGGCTTGAACCGGGTCGGTGTACGCCCCGCAGGGCGGCTCGTGTGCCGCGGCCGTTCCGGCTGGAGTACTGAAGTAGGTGACGACGTGCTTCATCCGTGTTCACACCGGCGGCCTGCTCAGGACGAGCACCGCCACGTCGTCACGGCGCACTCCGCCGGAGAAAGTCTCCAGGTCTGCCTGGAGCGCGTCCAGGACCTGGTCCGGCTCGCGGCCGACCCATCGTCCCAGCCGCTCGTCGAACGGGTAGAAGCCACCCGTGGCGTCGCGCGCCTCGGTCACCCCGTCGGTGCAGACCAGCAGGGACGCTCCCGGTGGAAAGCCGACCCACTCGGTGGCGCGCGCCTCACCGCTGAGATCCGCCATGCCCAGGGGTACGGACGTACGGTGCAGGGTGACCACCGACGCAGCCCCGTCGCACAGCAGCCGGGGCGGCAGATGCCCGCAGTTGACGGCCTGCATCCGGTCACCGCCGTCGAACCCCAGGACCAGGGCGGTGACGAAGCGTTCGGTCTCACCGGTCTCGGCGGAGAAAGCGTTGTGCCGGACGACCGCGTCCTCGACGGAGTCGGCCACGGCGGTGAGCTCGGGTTCCCTCACGGCCGCCTCCCTGAACGCGCCGAGCGCGGCGAACCCTGCCCCGATCGCGGGGAGCCCCTTGCCCTGGACATCCCCGATGATCACCCGGGTCCCGTGGGGCGACTGCACGACCTCGTAGATGTCACCGCCGACGAAACGGTCCCCTTCGATCGGCTCGTAGAGGCCGTGGGCACGGAGCTGCCGCGTGACGATGGGGAGCGGGCGCAGGATCTGGCGCTGCAGCGCGACGGCGGCCGAGCGCAGCCGCGCGACCTCGGTGGCGTGCCGGATCCGCGCGGCGCAGGCGGCGACTCCCAGGCCACTGGCGAGGGCCGTGAAGCCGATGAGGAAGGCCACGTCCCAGAAGGGGCCTGTCGAGGCGATCCGGGAGGCGACGACGACCAGCATGACCCATACCGCCACGGCGGTGGTCTGGCGGACCGTGCAGAAGACCGACGCCAGCGCGGGCAGCACGACCAGGAGCGGGACCAGTGGGAGGTCCTCGCCGGTGAGGGCGTCCAGCAGGACGACCGCCACGGTCAGCAGGAACAGCCAGAGTGCGAGTGCCCAGTTCCCGATCCGGGCGGCGCCCGCCTCCGTGTCTCCCGGATCCGAACCGGGCAGCGGCGGTCTGCGCGCCGCCGACGGGCGGAGGAACCCCATGACCACGGCATGCCTCCCGCCTGTCCGTCCCTACCGCCCCACGTGTTCCAAGCTACCCGCCCCCGGGCCCCGGGTCTCGGCGTCGGCGGGCGGCTCCGAGTCCGCGGGGACGGTCACCGAGAGGAATGAGGTCCTGCGGCGCAGGGTGAAGCCGATGGATTCGTAGAGCCGGATGGCGGAGGTGTTCGACGCGGCGGCGTGCAGGAAGGGCGTCTCGCCCCGCTCCCTGATGCCGTGGGCGACGGCCCCGACGAGGCGTGTCGCGAGTCCCTGGCCCCGCACGGACCCGTCGGTGCACACGCCACTGATCTCGGTCCAGCCGGGCGGGTGCAGCCGCTCCCCCGCCATCGCGACGAGGATCCCGGCGCGGCGGATCCCGAGATAGGTGCCGAGCTCAACGGTGCGCGGCAGGAACGGGCCGGGACGGGTGCGCTCGACCAGGTCGAGCATCTCCGGCACGTCCGCGGGGCCGAGGACCACGGTTTCCGGGTCGGGGGCGGTGTCCGCCTCGCTCACCAGCTGGACGCCCTCGGCCTGGAAGACGACCTCCCACTCGGCCGGCGGGGGCTCGCGGAAGGCCGTGAGGGTGACGGACCCGCCGGGGCCCGCCAGCGCGGCGACGTCGGCCCAGTCCTGGGCGTCGGGGTCGTCCGGCAGGGCGAGCCAGGGGGTGACGTCGGGGCGGTAGCGCAGGATGCGCCCTCGCCGTTCGGCGAAGTGGGCGTGCGGACCGGTCAGGGCGGCGCGGACAGGATTGTCCAGCGGATGGGGCCTTTCGGCTCCCGTACGGGGGCCGGTGGCCCACGACGCGGAGTGGTTCGCTGTCCCCGCCCCGGGCGGGTTCGTGCGCAGGGGCGTGGCCTCGGGCATGGGCTCTCTCACTCCGGTCGGTACGGGTATCCGCGACAGGGATGTAAGGCTGATCCGCCCCTCGCCTATTCCCGGGCACCCGGGCACCCGGACGCCGGGCCGTCCACGAGCGTGCGGCGGGGGAACTGGGTGGACGCCGCGTCGCCGGCGCGCTCTCCGCTCGCGCGCGGCGCCCGGCATGTACCGCAGACCACACCGCGTCAGGCCGGCCGCGCCGCGTCCGGTCCGGCGAATAGTGCACCACTGCGCGCGATACTGCCCCAACCGGCACCGGCCTGTGGCACTCTGGGTACGACCGCCCCACCGGGCTCCCCCGTACCGGTGGGGCGGTTCTGTGCGCTGCCGGGCTCACGCGGTGCCGCAGCGACGGCCCCTGGGGACGATCAGGCTGTCCGCGGCCGATTCCTGGGTACGTGTTACTCAAATCCTTTTGATTGCGCATGAGTTGTGGCCGATCGGGCAGGCGTCTCAACCTCACGGCCCACAATCCGAGGAGCGTGACGGGATGACCATGCATACTGCACCGACCGCAGCCGCGGAACGAGCAGGCGCTCCGGACGGACTTCCCTGGATCGAGGAC
>NZ_MAPV01000219.1 GCF_001700505.1 Streptomyces mutomycini | reverse complement strand
GATTCGCCGAGGGTGGCGGTGAGTTCGCTGGTCTCCTCCCACAGACCCCACGACAGGGACTGGGCGGGAAGACCTTCAGCACGGCGACGCACCGCCAACGCGTCCAGGAACACATTGGCCGCCGCATAGTTGGCCTGCCCCGGCGAACCGAACACACCCGCCGCCGACGAGAACAGCACGAACAACCCCAGACCAAGACCCCGCGTCGCCTCATGCAAATACCACGCGGCATCCACCTTCGGCCGCATCACCGACACCAACCGCTCCGCCGTCAGCCCCGTCACCACACCGTCATCGACCGCACCCGCCGCATGCACCACACCACGCACATCCGAAATCCCCGCCACCAACTCCTCCACCGCGGCACGATCAGCCACATCACAGGCCACCACCCGCACCTCAGCACCCAGCCCGACAAGCTCACCCACCAACTCACCAGCCCCCGGAGCCCGCTCACCACGCCGACTCACCAACACCAGATCACGCACACCATGCACAGCCACCAAATGCCGCGCCACCGCCGCACCCACCACACCCGTACCACCCGTCACCAACACCGAACCCTCACCCGACCACGACACACCACCACCA
>NZ_MAPV01000218.1 GCF_001700505.1 Streptomyces mutomycini | reverse complement strand
CGGCGGTGAGGTCGTGGCCCGAGGTGCGGGCGTGGCCGGGCGGGAGGCTGTCGGTGTGCTGCCGTGGGTGCTTTCCGCCAAGTCGTCTTCCGCGCTGCGGTCCCAGGCGGCGCGGTTGCGGGAGCACGCCGTGTCGCGCGATGTGGACCTGGCGGGGACGGCGGTGGCGCTGGCCACCGCCCGTACCGCTTTCGATCACCGTGCGGTCGTCCTCGCCGAGGACGCCACGGGCTTCACCACCGCCCTCGACACCCTCGCGCACCAGGGCACCGCGGGCCGCCACCTGGTCCGTGGCACGGCACAGCCCGGCGCCAGGACTGCCTTCGTCTTCGCGGGGCAGGGCGCGCAGTGGGCGGGCATGGGAGGCCAGTGGTACGAACAGCTCCCCGCGTTCGCCGCGGCGTTCGACGCCGTCTGCGCAGCCGCCGACCCGCAGCTCGACGTGGAGCTGGCGGACGTGGTGCTCGCCGGCTCCGCAGGCCGCTCCGCGGACCACGCGGACCTCATCCATCAGACCCGCTACACCCAGATCGCTCTCTTCGCCGTCGAGGTCGCGCTGTTCCGCACCATCGAGGCGTGGGGCGTACGCCCGGACGTCGTCCTCGGTCACTCCATCGGTGAGATCGCCGCCGCCCATGTGGCCGGAGTGCTCTCCCTCCAGGATGCGGTCACGCTGGCCGTCGCCCGCGGCGCCCTCATGCAGCAACTCCCGCACGGTGGAGCCATGCTGGCCATCGGTGCCACCCCGGCACAGGCCGACGCATGGCTGCGCGCCCTGCCCGAGCAGCACCGGCGGCAGGTGGCGGTCGCCGCGGTCAACGGCCCCTCCGCCGTAGTCGTGTCCGGTGCCTCGGACGCCGTCGACCAGGTGGCCGAGGCAGCCACACAGGCCGGGCGGCGTCTTCGCAGGCTCCAGGTCAGCCACGCCTTCCACTCGCCGCTCATGGAGCCGATGCTCGGCGAGTTCCGCTCCGTGCTCGCGCGCCTCACCTTCTCCCGCCCGGCCGTCCCGATGATCTCCACCGTCACCGGTGAACTCGCGGCGGACGACATCACCTCGCTGGACTACTGGGTGCGGCACGCCCGCGAGAGCGTCCGCTTCCAGGACGCCGTGCGCGCCACGGAGCCGCGCGTGGACGCCTTCCTGGAGATCGGCCCGCACGCCGTGCTCTCCCGGCCCCTGGAGGACAGCCTCTCCGAGGGCCACTCCGCCACCGTCATCTCCGTCGCCCACCGCGAACGGCCCCTGACCGCTTCCCTGCTGAGGGCGGTCGGCGCCCTGTGGGCCGGTGGCGCCGACGTGGACTGGAGCGCGCTGCTGCCCGCCGTACCCGCGAGCCAGGACCTGCCCACGTACCCCTTCGAGCGGCAGCGCTTCTGGCCCCGCGTCCCGCCGCACCGCGCGGGTGACGTGAGCGGCGCCGGACTCGCCGGACTCGACCACCCGCTGCTCGGAGCTGCCGTCAGCGTCGCCGACGGCAGCGGCAGCTCCGCCGGTGGCTTCGTACTGACCGGCCGCCTCTCGCTCGCCACCCACCCCTGGCTCGCCGACCACGCCGTCGTGGGCACCGTGCTCCTTCCGGGCACCGCCTTCGTCGAACTCGCCCTGCGCGCCGGGCAGAACGTGGGCTGCGGCCGGATCCGCGACCTCACCCTGGAGACCCCGCTCGTCCTCACACCCGAAGACGCCATGCAGATCCAGGTCGGCGTGGGGCCCGCCGACGACGAGGGCCACCGCCACGTCGTCGTGTACTCGCGCCTCGAACCGTCCGACGACGGGACGCGTGGCGTGGAGACCGAGTGGGTCCAGCACGCCCGGGGCGTGGTTGCTCCCCCGGACCAGGGACCTGACGCCGACGACTTCGGCGCGGTCACCGGCTCGGTGTGGCCGCCCCGCGGTGCGGCCCGGGTCGAGATCGAGGAGTTCTACCCCGCCCTTGCCGAGCAGGGCTACGCCTACGGCCCCACCTTCCAGGGGCTGCGCAAGGCTTGGCGGCGCGGCACCGACTTCTTCGCCGACGTGGAGCTGCCCGAGGCCGCGGCGGACGACGTCGCGGGATTCGGCGTCCACCCGGCCCTGCTGGATGCCGCCCTGCACGTCATCGGCCTCGGCGACGTGGCCGACGACGCCGAGAACACCTCGCGGCTGCCGTTCGCCTGGTCCGGCGTGCGGCTGTGGGCGAGCGGCGCCCGCACCGTCCGCGTCTGTCTGACGACCGTGAGTTCTGCCGCCGTACGCGTACGGATCGCCGACGCCACCGGCACCCCCGTCGTCGGCATCGACGAACTCGTGCTGCGGCCCGTCTCGGAGACCCCCGTGGGCCGGAGGCGCGCCCGGGTCACAGAGTCCCTGTTCACCGAGGCGTGGGAACCCCGGAAGGCGGGGGTACAGGACGCCGCCGGGGAAGCAGCTCCGCAGGTCTGGGGCGCGGACACCGGTCTCGAAGAGCTGACGGCCGCCGGCACCGTGCTCCTGGACTGCGCTGCGGGCGGTGGCACCGACGTCCTCGAAGGGGTACGGGCCCAGGTGGGCCACGCCCTGGAGCGCGTCCAGGCCTGGCTTGCGCACGACGGCATCGCCCCGGCCAGGCTGACCGTACTGACCAGGGGCGCCGTCGAGGTGCACCCCGGAGAGGGCGCCGACCCGGCCCAGGCCGCGGTGCACGGCCTGGTGCGGTCGGCGCGCTCCGAGCACCCCGGGCGGTTCGCACTGCTCGACCTGGCCCCCGGCACCGGGCCGGCCGACGTCCCCTGGCCCGCTGTGCGCGCCGCGCTCGCCGACCAGGAGACCGAGATCGCCGTGCGCGGCGGCGGCATCTTCGTGCCGCGTCTGGTGCGCACCGCACCCGACGCCGACGCCCCCGTCGCCTACGCCGGGCAGGGCACTGTCCTGGTCACGGGCGGCACCGGGGTCATCGGGTCCGCCGTGGCCCGCCACCTGGTCACCGTCCACGGCGTCCGCGACCTGGTGCTCGCCGGCCGGCGCGGTGCCGACGCGCCGGGAGCCACCGAACTCGCCGAGGAACTGCGCGCGGCGGGCGCCGAGGTGCACCTCGTCGCCTGCGACGTCTCGCAGCGGTCCGCGCTGGCCGAACTCATCGAATCCCTTCCCGAGTTGCGCGGCGTGGTGCACGCCGCAGGCGTCCTCGACGACGGCATGGTCACCGCGCAGACCGCCGAGCGGCTGAACACCGTGCTGCGGTCCAAGGCGGATGCCGCCTGGCACCTGCACGAGCTCACCAGGGAGCGGGACCTCGACCTGTTCGTCCTGTTCTCCTCGGCCGCAGGCATCTTCGGCTCCCCGGGCCAGGCCAACTACGCCGCCGCCAACACCTTCCTGGACGCGCTCGCCCGGCACCGCCGCGCAGCGGGGCTGCCCGCGCACTCGCTCGCGTGGGGTCTGTGGGCCGATCCCAGCACCATGACGGGGACGCTCACCGACACCGACATGGGTAGGCTCAGCCGGGGCGGCCTCCACGCCATCAGCGCCGACGAGGGCCTCGCCCTGTTCGACGCATCGGTGCGGCTCGAAGATCCTGTCGCTGTTCCCGTACGCCTGGACCTGCGCGGCCAGGCCGACCCGCCCGCGCTGCTGCGCTCCCTGATCAGGTCCGCCCCGCGCCGTGCCTCCGCCGCCCCCGCGGCCGCCTCCTCGGCCTGGCGCGAGAGGCTGCTCGACCTGTCGGCGGCGGAGCGCTCCGCCGCCCTCGTGGACCTGGTGCGCGAGCACGTCGCCACCGTCCTCGGCCACACCACGCCCGAGGACATCGCGCCCGTCCAGTCATTCGACGCCCTCGGCTTCGACTCGCTGACCGCCGTCGAACTCCGCAACCGCCTGGCCGAGTTCACCCAGATCCAGCTGCCCACAACCCTCGTCTTCGACTACCCGAGCCCCGAGGCGCTCGCCGGCTTCCTGAGCGAGGCCCTCGCGGATCCCGCAGAACAGGGTGCACCGGTCGCCCAGGTGCGCGCCACCGGCGACGACCCCATCGCCATCGTCGGCATGGCCTGCCGCTACCCCGGCGGCGTCGGCTCGCCCGAAGACCTGTGGGACATGGTCGCCGACGGCCGCGAGGGCATCGGCGGTTTTCCCACCGACCGCGGCTGGGACCTCCAGCGGCTCCACACCCCCGAGCCCGGCCACACCGGATCGACATCCGTCCGCGAGAGCGGATTCCTGTACGAGGCAGCCGAGTTCGACGCTGGATTCTTCGGCGTCTCGCCGCGCGAGGCCACCACGATGGACCCACAGCACCGGCTGCTCCTCGAAACCTCCTGGGAAGCCATCGAGCGCGCGGGCATCGACCCGACGAGCCTGCGGCGCAGCAGGACCGGCGTGTACGCGGGCCTGATGCACCACGACTACGTGGCACGGCTCCAGGAGATCCCCGAGGAGATCGCCGGTTACCTCAGCAACGGCACCGCGGGCAGCGTCGCCTCCGGTCGCATCGCCTACACCCTCGGCCTCGAGGGCCCTGCCGTGACGATCGACACCGCCTGCTCCTCGTCCCTCGTCGCCCTGGACATGGCCGTGTCCGCGCTGCGCAGCGGCGTGTGCGACCTCGCGCTCGTGGGCGGCGTCGCCGTGATGGCGACCCCCACCGTCTTCGCGGAGTTCGGCAAGCAG
>NZ_MAPV01000217.1 GCF_001700505.1 Streptomyces mutomycini | reverse complement strand
GCTGGCCGCCGGAGAGCTGCCCGGGCAGGGCCGCGAGGGTGTGGCCGGGCAGTCCTACCAGGTCGAGCAGCTCCTCGACGCGGGCCTCGCGCGCCTCGCGGGTGCCGCGCCGGTGCACGTCCAGCGGGTCGAGCAGGATCTGCCGGACCGTGAGACGCGGGTTGAGGGCCGTGGACGGGTCCTGGAAGACGACGCCTACGGCCGAGCCGAAGTCGTTGCGCCGTTCGGCGGCCGGCATGTCCCACAGGTCGCGCCCGTGGAAGAGGACCTCGCCCTCGGTGGGCTTCTGCAGTCCGGTCAGGACCCGGGCGAGTGTGGACTTGCCGCAGCCGGACTCGCCGACCAGGCCCACGATCTCGCCGCGCTCGACCTCCAGCGTGGCGTCGGTCAGCGCATGGACGGCGTCCCGGCTGAAGAGGCCTCCGCTGCGTGCCTTGTGGCGTACGTGAACGCCGTTGAGCCTGATCACAGGGCGCTCCCTTCCAGCTTCTTCGCGGCGGCGGCCTCGGCCGGGTGGTGGCAGGCGAAGCCGTGGTCCTTCGTGGTGCCGCGCCCGGTGAGGGCGGGGGTCGTGGTGCGGCAGAGGTCGGTCGCGGCACCGCAGCGGCCGGCGAAGCGGCATCCCGCTCCGAAGCCCTGGGGTGCGGGGACGACTCCGCGGATCTGGTGGAGCCGGTCGGCGCCGGCTTCCAGGGAGACGACGGAGCCGAGGAGGCCGCGGCTGTAGTGGTGGGCGGGGTCGGTGAGGACGGAGCGGGTGTCGCCGACCTCGGCGAGCCGGCCCGCGTACATCACGGCGACCCGGTGTGAGAGGTCGCCGACCAGGGCGAGGTCGTGCGAGACCAGCACCATGGCGAAGCCGAGCTCGTCGCGGAGCCGGATGAGGAGCTCGACGACCTGGGCCTGGACGGTGACGTCGAGGGCGGTGGTCGGTTCGTCCGCGATAAGGAGGCGGGGGCTGCGGGACAGGGCCATGGCGATGAGTACGCGCTGACGCTGGCCGCCGGAGAGCTCGTGCGGGTAGCTGCGCAGGGTGCGCTCGGGCGGGAGTCCGACGAGTTCGAGGAGCTCGGCGGGGGTCTTGGTGCCGCCGCGCGATGTCAGCTGCCCCAGCTGGGTGCCGACGAGCACCGAGGGGTTGAGGGAGGAGAGCGCGTCCTGGTAGACCATCGCGATCTCGGGGCCCATCAGGGCGCGGCGTTCCTTGGGCGGGAGCTTCAGCAGGTCCCGGCCGCGGTAGAGGATCTCGCCGCTGACCTCGGCGTTGCGGGCGAGGAGACCCATGACGGCGAGGCTGGTGATGGACTTTCCGCAGCCGGACTCGCCGACCAGGCCGAGGGTCTCGCCCTCGTGGACGGTGAAGTTCAGCCGGTCGACGACGGGGATGTCGCCGTAGCGGTCCGGGAAGCGGATCGCCAGGTCCCGTACGACGAGGAGTTCGTCGGCGTCCTCACGTACCGGGGTGATGGCGGGCTCGGTGGCGTTGATGTGCCCGGCGAGCTTGGCGAGGGCGGCGTCGATGTCGACGGTGGCGGCGGCCTCGACCGGGTCCGGTGCCGTGGTGGTGGCGGAGTCGACTGCGGCGCGGGCGCTCGGCGCTGCGGAGGCGTCGGTGAGGCCTTCGGAGAGGATGTTGAGCGCGAGGACGGTGATCAGGAGGGCCAGGCCGGGGAAGAAGGTGGCCCACCAGCCGCCGGCCAGGAGGATCTGCCGGCCGTAGGCGAGGACGCTGCCCCAGCTGGGGTCGGGGTCCTGGACGCCGGCTCCGATGAAGGAGAGGCTGGCCTCGAAGATGATGGCCTCGGCCACCATGACGGTCGCGAACACCATGACCGGGGCCATGCAGTTGACGGCGACGTGACGGAGCACGATGTAGCCGCGCCGGGCACCGATGACCTTCTCGGCCGCCACGTAGTCCTCGCCGTACTGCGCGAGCACGTTGGCGCGTACGACACGGGCGAGGGAGGGGGTGTAGACGAAGGCGATGGTGAAGATGATCACCGGGACGCTGGTGCCGAAGACGGCGACCAGGACGGCCGCGAGCGCGATCGGCGGGAACGACATGACGACGTCGAGGACGCGCATGACGGACTCGTCGCCGAACTTGCGCGAGGTGGCGGCGAGCGAGCCGAGGACGGCCCCGGCGACCAGGGCGCAGGCGGTCGCGCCGAGGCCGATGACCAGCGAGTAGCGCGAACCGTGGATGACACGGGCGAACACGTCGCGTCCCGCCCGGTCGGTGCCGAAGAAGTGGTCGCCGCTCGGGGCCTGGACGGGGGTGCCCGTGGCCAGCGGATCCTGGGTGAGCAGGGGGGCGAACACGGCGCCGAGGATCACGGCGATCAGTACCCCGAGGGCGATGCGGGAGGTGACCGGGAGGGCGCGGAACGCGATGCCCGGTCGGGAGAGCTTGGTGGCCAGACGGCCCGTGGCGAACATGTCACACCGTCCTGATGCGCGGGTTGACCAGCAGGTAGAGCAGGTCGACGATGACGTTGACCACCAGGAAGGCGATGGCGATGGTCAGTACGGTGCCCTGGACCAGGGCGACATCGCCGCCGGTGACACCTTCGAGGATGAGTTTTCCCATGCCGGGCAGGTCGAAGATCGCTTCGATGACGACGGCACCGCTGAGCAGGTAGCCGACCTTGACGCCGAGCACGGTGAGCGGGGTGACGAGCGCGTTGCGCAGCACCGAGCGGATCACCAGGAGGACCGGCAGGCCGTTGCCCCGGGCGGTACGGACGTAGTCGCGGTCGAGTTCGGCGACCATCGAGGTGCGGACGAGGCGTGCGAGCGACGCGGCGACGGGCACGGCGAGCGAGACGGCGGGCAGGGCCATGGTGGTGAGCCAGCCGCTGAACGAGTCGGCGGGGTTGGTGTATCCGCCGGTCGGGAAGATGCGGGTGTTCAGTGCGAACTGCTGGATGAGCAGGACGCCGAGCCAGAAGGACGGGACGGCGACCCCGGCCATGGACAGGACCCGGAAGAGCTGGTCGGGCCAGCGGTCGCGGTACATCGCGCCCAGGACACCGCCGACGACGGCGAGGACGACGGCGAGGAGCAGGCCCAGGAAGGTCAGCTGGAGCGTGAGGGGGAACGCCGCCGTGATCCGGTCGATCACGGGCTGGCTCGGCGGGACGGTCATACCGAGGTCGAAGTGGAGCAGCTGACCGAGGAAGTCGAAGTAGCGGACGGGCAACGGGTCGTTGAGCCCGTTGGCCTCCGCGAAGGCTTCTCTGGCCTCGGGGCCGGCGCTCTCTCCGAGCGCGTTGTAGGCCGGGTCGGCCGGCGAGAACTGCAGCACCACGAATACGAGCAGTGCGATGCCGAGGATCATCACCGGCATCATCGCGACGCGGCGCAGCGCGAGCCGGAGAAAAGCAACCATCGTCGGGTTCCTTGCGAGGTGGGCGGACGGCGGGCCCGGGCCGCCGGGGAGGGCGGCCCGGGCCGGTGGGCGTCAGGCGCGGCCGACGTCCAGGAAGGACAGGCCGGTGGTGGGCAGCGGCTTGAAGCCGGGCAGGGCCTTCTCGTTCCAGGCGGTGGGCAGCTTGCGGTGGAGGATGGGGTAGAGCGCGGCCTCGTCGGCGACGATGTCGGTGATCTGCCCCCACAGCTGCTTGCGGGCTGCCTCGTCGGTGGCCTGGGCGGCCTTGTCGAGGAGCTGCTTGACCTTCTTGTACTCGGCGGTCCTGGACCAGCCGTAGCGCTTCTCCGGCCAGAAGCCGTAGTAGAACCAGCGCATCAGGAGGTCCACGTCGTTGCCGAAGACCGAGGGGTCGCCGGGTGCGACGAGGACCTCGAAGTCGCCGCCGTCGACCTTGGCGTACTGCGCCGCGGACTGGGCGATGCCGAGGGTGGCCTCGATGCCGGCCTCCGCCCAGCTCTCCTTGAGCAGCGGGGCGATGTCCTTGACCCAGCCGGTGTCGGTGGTCAGGACGGTGAACTTGAGGTTCTTCACCCCCGCTTCGGCGAGCAGCTTCCTGGCCTCGGCCACGTCGTGGGTGTAGACCGTGGCGGCCTCGTGGTAGTCCGGGTGGGTGGTGGGGACGTAGCCCGTGGCGGCCGTCGCGTTCCCGACCATGGCTGTCTTGATGATCTTCTCGGTGTCCAGCGCGTAGTGCAGGGCCTGGCGGACCCGCTTGTCGGCGAACCGCTTGTCGGCGGTGTTGAACATCAGGAAGAGCAGGCCGAAGGACTGCACGGCCTCGGTCTTCGCCGCGGCGGAGAGCCCGTTCACGTCGATGTACGGGACGTCCTCGATGGCCTGGACGCGGCCGGACTGCATGGCGCTGACTCGGGCCGACTGGTCCGATATCAGGCGCCAGATCATCTTCTTGGCCTTGGCCGGGTGCGAGCCGTTGTACTTGTCGTACTTCTCGAAGACGATCTTGTCTTCGCGGGTCGCCGAAATGAACTTGTACGGCCCGGAGCCGACGGGCTTGGCGTCGAACCCCTTGACGTCCGCCTCGACGATCTTCTTCGGCACGATGCGGGCGACCGCGATGCGGGAGGGGAAGAGCGCGAAGGCGTACTTGAGCTTGAACTCGACCGTCTTCGCGTCGACGGCGGTGATCGTGTCGATGAAGGGCACGAACTGCGCCATCAGCGACGCGTTCTTCTCGTCGAGGATGCGTTCGAAGCTGAACACGACGTCCTCGGCGGTGACCGGTGAGCCGTCGTGGAAGGTCGCGCCGTCGCGGAGGGTGGCGCGGTAGGTGGTGGCGTTGATCTTCTTCGGCATCTCGGTGGCGAGCGCGGGGCGGGCCACGAGCGTGACCGGATCGAGATCGACCAGGCCTTCGAAGATGTGCATATTGGCCGCGTACGGCGTGGCCCCCGACGTGATCATCGGGTCGAATCCGGTCGACAGGGGGTACGACATGCCGGCTTCGATCGTGCCGTTTCCGTCGCTCTCACCCGTCTCGCCGTCGGCGGTCGAGGAGGGGCCGCCGCACGCGGAAAGGCTTGCCGTGATGGCGGCGGCCGCACCGATGAAGCCTGTGTAACGCAGGAACGTACGGCGCTCGACGCCGGCTGGCCTCAGCTCGGGCACGGGTCCTCCAGGGGACGTTGAGGGGAAGCGATGGGTGGAGAACAGCTGTTTCGGTGGCTTTCGGAATCCCGAGGAACCACTGAGCATCAGACGTCAGATGTCTGATGCCTTGATAGCGTGGGAACGTAGCTTGACAATCGAGAGGGGTCAAGAGGTGGGGAGTTCACATATGTCCGGCACGCGACCCGGTCGCACCCTGTTGCGACAGGAAGTCGTCGAGGGCATCAAGCGCTACATCCTCGACGAACGGCTGCGCCCCGGGGACCCGCTTCCCACGGAGCCGGCCCTGTGCGAGGCGCTCGGCGCCAGCCGGTCCAGCGTCCGGGAGGCCGTCAAGATCCTCGCCGCCCTGGACATCGTCGAGGTACGCCACGGCCACGGGACGTACGTCGGCCGGCTGAGCCTGTCCGCACTGGTGGAGAGCCTCACCTTCCGCGGTCTGCTCTCCCCCGACGACGACTTCCAGGTCCTGGCCGACCTCGTCGACGTGCGCGAACTCTTCGAGCGGGGCATGGCCGACCGGATCATCTCCTCGCTCAGCACCGAGCAGCTCGACAGCCTGGACGGCCTGGTGGCCACCATGCGCACCACCGGCTCGGGCGAGGGACACGGCTTCGTCGCCGCGGACCGGGCCTTCCACGCCCTGCTCGTGGCCCCCGTCGGCAACGACCTGATCGGCCAGCTCTCGATGGCCTTCTGGGACGTCTACACGATCGTCGCACCACACCTCGACGGATTCACCCACGCCGACGAGACGGCGACGGTCGCCGCCCACCAGAACATCGTCGACGCGGCCCGGGCCGGCGACGTCCCCGCGTTCCTCAAGGCCCTCGACGAGCACTACGCACCGGTCAGGCGGCGGATCGCCGAGGCCAGGGCGCGCGGGGCGAACCAGTCCTGACCGCGGGGCGCCGCGCCCTCCGCCCCCGCCCCCGTGGCGGGGGCTCCCGCCCCACCTCACTCTTGACGTCCGGCCGCGAAGCTCCCTAAGGTCCGGTTGCCACCAGGACATCTGACGTCTTCTGTCCTGTCGCTTCCCGCACCCCTGGAGGGCACAGCCATGCCGTTGGCCGATCTCCCACTCGAGGACTGCCACGCCTACCGGCCCGAACTGCCCCTGCCCGACGGCTTCGACGACTTCTGGTCCGGCACCCTGAGCGAGGCGCTCCTGGACGGCGCCCCGGACAAGCCACGGTACGAACAGGTCGACTGCGGGCTGACCCGGGTCCGTACGTACGACGTGAGCATCCCGGGATACGGCGGCCGGCCGGTGCGCGGCTGGCTGCACATGCCCGCCGGCGCCACCGAACCGCTCGGCTGCGTCGTCGAGTACCTCGGGTACGGGCGCGGCCGGGGTCTCGCGCACGAGCAGCTGATGTGGGCGTGCGCCGGATACGCGCACCTGATCATGGACACCCGCGGGCAGGGGTGGTCCACGGCGGGCGGCGACACCGACGACACCGGTCCCGGGGCGGCCGGAACCGTGCCGGGCTTCCTGACCCGGGGCATCGAGAGCCCCGAAACCTACTACTACCGGCGGGTGTTCACCGACGCGGTCCGCTGCGTGGAGGCGATGCGCGAGCACCCCGAGATCGACCCCTCCCGCATCGTGGTGACCGGGGTCAGCCAGGGCGGCGGTATCGCGCTGGCCGTGTCCGGGCTGGTGGAGGGGCTGGCCGGAGTGATGCCGGACGTGCCGTTCCTGTGCAACATCCCCCGGGGCGCGCGGATCGCCGGAATGCCCCCGTACACCGAGATCGCCGCCTACCTCCGGCTCCACCGCGGCCGCGCCGAGTCCGTCTTCCGCACCCTGGCGTACTTCGACGCGGCACAGCACGCCACCCGGGCGACCGCGCCCGCACTGTTCTCCATCGCGATGATGGACGAAATCTGCCCGCCCTCCACCTGCTTCACGGCCTACAACCGTTACGCGGGCCCCAAGGACGTACGCGTCTACGGGTTCAACGGCCACGAGGGCGGCGGCGAGCACCACCGGGCGGAACAACTGGCCTGGGTGCGCTCGCTGTTCGCCGGCCTCCCGACCGGGCAGGCCGGCCTCTCCTGACCGCGGGAAGCCCGTGACGCGCCGGCGCCCACGCCACGCTCCGCTCCATCTCCGCACCTCTCCCCCCTCACAAGAAGAGAGACTGTTCATGCAGCGCAGAGTCACCGTCGCCATGCTGTCCGCCGCCGTCATGGTGGCCACCGCGGCCGGCACCGCCCACGGCGCACCCTCCGCCGCGGCCGCGGCCGGCGAACTGACCTCCCAGGACATCGCGACCCAGGGCGTCGGATCCCCCTACTACCGCATTCCCGCGCTGACCACCTCCGTCAAGGGCACCCTGCTCGCCGCCTACGACTCCCGTCCCACGCTGGGCGACCTGCCCGGCAACCTCGGGATCGTCCTGCGCCGCAGTACCGACGGCGGCACCACCTGGCAGACCCAGCAGGTGGTCCGCAAGGAGGCCGCACCCAAGGGATTCGGCGACCCCAGCCTGCTCGTGGACCGCACCACGGGCCGGATCTTCGTCTTCTACGCCGGCTCCGTGAACCAGGGCTTCTTCGGCTCGGCCACCGGGAACGACGAGACCGATCCGAACGTCCTCCAGGCCGACTACAGCTACTCCGACGACGACGGGGTGACCTGGACGCACCGGCGGATCACCAGCCAGATCAAGAACCCGGCCTGGGGCGGTATGTTCGCGGCGTCCGGCGAGGGCATCCAGGTGCGCAACGGCGCGTACAAGGGGCGGCTGATCCAGCAGTACGCGATCCGCAGCAACGGGGCCAACTACGCGGTCAGCGCCTACAGCGACGACCACGGCGCGACCTGGAGGACGGGCAACCCGGTCGGTCCCGGCGGGGACGAGAACAAGACCGTCGAGCTGTCCGACGGCCGGATCATGCTCAACAACCGCTCCGCGCCCTACCGCACGATCGCGTACTCCACGGACGGCGGCGTCAACTACACGCCGTTCACCCAGGACACCAACCTGCCCGACCCGGCGAACAACGGCTCGGTCATCCGCTACGCCCCGGACGCCCCCGCGTCCGATCCGAAGGCCTCGTGGCTGCTGTTCAGCAACACGGAGAGCACCTCCTCGCGGATCAACCTCACCGTGAAGATGTCCTGCGACAGCGGGAAGACCTGGCCGATCCGCAAGGTCGTCAACCCCGGCAGTGCCGCGTACTCGACGCTGACACGGCTGCCGGACGGCCGGGTCGGACTGCTCTACGAGCGTGACAACTACAAGAACATCACCTACTCCTCGTTCGACCTGCAGTGGCTCGGCGGCACCTGCGCGGACATCACCATCACCCCGCCTGCGACCATGAAGGCGGGTACGACCACGGAGGTCACCGTCCGGGTCGTCAACCGGATGGACGTGACCCGCAGCGCGGGCACGCTCGACCTGACGGTGCCGTCCGGCTGGACGACCAGGCAGGTGGCCTTCCCCGCGACCCGGCCGGGTGAGGGCGCGAACATCAAGGTCCCTGTCACGATTCCGGCCGGCGCCTCCGGGGACCACAAGCTCACCGTGACCTACAAGGCCGACGGCAAGCAGGCGTCCGGCAGCAGGACGGTGACCGTGACCCCGTGACGCCCCGTCACGAGGGAGGTGTTGTTCCCCCGGTCGCACCCCGCCGGCTGCGACGATGGGAACGGCACCTCCCGGGACGACGACAGGCGGCATCGGCATGGCGGCAACGGGCTTACGGATGGGCGTGGTCGGCGGCAGCATCGCCGGGTGTGCGATGGCGGTCGCGGGCATCAGGGCGGGGGCGGACGTCACCGTGTACGAGCGCAGCGCGGGCGCGCTCCAGGACCGGGGGCTCGGGATCGTCATCCCACCCGCTCTGCACGAGCGGCTGGTCGCCGCGGGCTATCTGGGCGCCGCCATGCCGACCGCTCCCGTGGCGACCCGCGTCTGGCTGACCCGGGCGCCCGGTGGGCGGTCGGCGCGCGAGTTCGCCCGCCAGCCCAGTCCGGTCACCCCGTGCAACTGGGGTCTGTTGTGGCAGGCGTTGCGCACCGCAGCCACCGGCGCGCGCTACCACCGGGGGCGCCCGGTCACCTCCGTCGGGCGGACCACCGCCGGGCGCGCTGTCGTCCGTACGGCCGAGGGCGAGGAGACGTACGACGTCGTCGCGGGCGCCGACGGGCACCGCTCGCTCACCCGCCGCGTCCTGGCACCCGGCCTGCGGCCCGCTCCGGCCGGGTACGCGGTGTGGCGTGGCACGCTACCGCTGAGCGCGCTCGCGGACCATCGCGGTCCTCTGGAGCTGCTGCGCGGCGCCTGGGTCACGATCGGTTACCCGGGCGGGCACGGCATCTTCTACCTGATCCCCGGTGGCAACGGCGCCGGCCCGGACGACCGGCTGCTCGCCTACGCGGTCTACGCGACCCCGCCCGGCACCGGCCGGTCGCCGGACGAGACAGGATACGTACGGCAGTTGGCGGATGAGCACTTCCCGGCGGAATGGGCGGAGATCGTGGCCCGCGGCGAGCACACCGCGATGACCTGCCACCCCGTCTCCGACCTGCACGCGCCCCTCGCCGCAGACCCGCCGTTCCTGCTCGCCGGCGACGCCGCTGGGGTCACGCGCCCGCACACGGCGAGCGGGGCGGTCAAGGCGCTGCAGGACGCCCTGTGTCTGGAGGGGGCGCTACGGGCGGCCGCCTCCCCCGCCGACGCGCTGCGGCTCTACGCAGGTGAGCGCACCCCGGAGGGGGCACGGCTGGTGGAGCTGGGCCGCAGGCTGGGCCGCGCCCAGGTGGAGCGGACCCCGGACTGGAGCGTGATGGACCAGGGCGCGGTGGACGCGTGGTGCCGCGCGACCCTGGCGGGCAGCAGCAGCTACCTCTACGCGGACGTGGGTACGGAACCGGGTGCCGGTGCGGGCACCGGCACGGGATGAGGTTCGAGGCGGTGGCGGATGCCGTCGAAGTGGGTGCGCATGGCGCGTACCGCGCGCTCGCCGTCGGCCGCCGCGAGTGCCTCGACGATCTCGTGGTGCTGGGCGCAGGTGACGGCGGGGTCCTGATGACCGTCGTCCATGTCCTCGCGCACTCGGTCCATGGCCGCCCAGAACGCGTCCAGCACCTCGCTGAGCAGGTGGTTGTCGAGCGAGGCGTAGAGCGCGAGGTGGAAGGCCCGGTCGGTGGTCCGGGCGACCCGTCCGCCGCGGGCGGCGTCGGACTCCATCCTGGCGACGAGCGCCCGCAGTACGGCGAGGTCCTCGGCGGGGACCCCTGCGGTGACGGCGCCGACCAGTCCGGCCTCCAGCGCCTCACGCACCTTCATGAGCTCCAGCAGGCCCGGCTCGCCCTGTCCGTGCCGGACGGCGGCCCGGAAGGCCAGCCCCTCGACGAAGGGCGACAGGGAGAGGGAGCCGACGAAGGTCCCGAAGCCGCGCCGGATCTCGACGACGTGCATGGCCTGCAACGCCTTGAGCGCCTCGCGCACCGAGACCCGGCCGGCGTCGAACACGTCCATCAGCTCGGTCTCGGTGGGCAGCGGGTCGCCCGGTCCGAGCCGGCGTTCGAGGATCAGTTCCTTGACCCTTCGCTCGATGTCCTGAGCCATGGTGGGGCGGGCCACAACAGTCCTCCTGGGGTGTCGCCGGCCGCCGGCACCTCTTGACCGGCCGCCGGGACATCTGCTTAAGGTGAGTCCAGACATAGGACATCTTACGTCTCATGTCTCGGTCCTGTCTCCCCTTCCGGCGACGGACCCGCGTTCCGAACGAGCTGGAGCTCTTCACCATGCCCCTGACCGCACCGCTGCACGGCGTCGTACCGCCGGTCTGCACCCCGCTCGACGACCGCGGGGAGGTCGACACGGCCTCTCTCACCCGGCTCGTCGGCCACCTCGTCGACGGCGGTGTGCACGGGCTCTTCGCCCTCGGTTCGACCAGCGAGGTCGCCTATCTGACGGACGCCCAGCGCGCCACCGCCCTGGAGACCGTGGTCACCGCCGCCGCCGGGCGGGTCCCGGTCCTCGCCGGGGTCATCGACACGACGACCGCGCGGGTCACCGAGCACGCCCGGACCGCCGCCCGGCTCGGCGCGGACGCCCTCGTCGCGACCGCGCCCTTCTACACCCGCACGCACCCCAAGGAGACCGCCGGGCATTTCCGCCGGCTGCGCGACGCCGTCGACCTGCCGCTGTTCGCCTACGACATCCCGGTGGCCGTGCACTCCAAGCTCTCCACCGCCCTGGTGCGCGAGCTCGCCGAGGACGGCACCCTGGCCGGCCTCAAGGACAGCAGCGGTGACGAGGGCGGGCTGCGCCGGCTGATCGTGGAGTTCGGCGGGCGCGAGGGCCGGGCGCAGGGCCCGGTGCCGCACTTCAGCGTGCTGACCGGCTCCGAACTCACCGTCGACGCGGCCCTGCTGGCCGGCACCGACGGCGTCGTGCCGGGCATCGGCAACGTGGACCCGGCCGGCTACGTCCGGCTGTACGACGCGGCGCGCGCCGGTGACTGGGTGCTCGCCGCCCGGGAGCAGGAGCGTCTCATCGGGCTGTTCGCCATGGTCGACGCCGGTCCGGAGCAGGACATGGGCCGCAGCTCCTCGGCACTCGGCTCCTTCAAGGAGGCGCTGCGACTGCTCGGTGTCATCGACAACGGGGCCACCGCCTTCCCGCAGATCCCGCTCTCCGCCGACTCCGTCGCGCTCGTCGCGGAGCGGCTGCGCGGCGCCGGTCTGCCGCCGGTCCGATGAACGCGGCGACCGGTGCCGCGGTGATCGGCCTCGATCTCGGCGGCACGAAGATCGCGGCGGCCCTGTTCGCCGCCGACGGCACGGTGCTGGACCGGCACACCAGGCCCACCCCGGCCAGGGACGGTGCGGCGGCGGTGCTCGACGCGCTCGCCGCGGCGGCCGCCGAGGTGGACCCCGGCGGGCTGGCCTCGGCGCTCGGTATCGCCGCCGCCGGGGTCGTCGATCCCCGCAGCGGCATGGTCACCAGTGCCACCGACTCGATCAGCGGCTGGGCGGGAACCGCGCTCGGCGCGGGCCTCGCGGACCGTACGGGCCTGCCGGTGGCCTGCGACAACGACGTACGCGCCACCGCCGGGCCGGAGCTCGCCGCGCTGGCGGACCGCCATGGTTCGCTGCTGTTCGCCGCCGTCGGCACAGGCGTGGGCGGCGCCCTCGCCGTCGACGGGCAGATGCTGCACGGGGCGTCCGGTATCGCCGGCCACCTCGGCCATCTGCCCAGCGCGGAGGCGACGGGGCTTCCCTGCACCTGCGGTGCCACCGGTCATCTGGAGGTCATCGCCTCCGGTCCGGGCATCACCGCGCACTACGAGCGGCTCACCGGCGCCCCGGCGGGCCGGCTCGAAACGGTCGCCGACCGCGCCGCCCAGGGTGAACAGGCCGCCGTACACGCCATCACCACCGGAGCGAGGGCCGCCG
>NZ_MAPV01000216.1 GCF_001700505.1 Streptomyces mutomycini | reverse complement strand
ACGCTGCCCCCTCCGGACCCCCGGCGACGCCCCCTACGCGCCGGACCGGTCCGTTCCCTTCCTCTTCGCCTCGTCGGCGATCTGCCGCTTGGCCACGGTCGCGTAGATGTCCACGTACTCCTGGCCGGAGAGCTTCATGATCTCGTACATGACCTCGTCGGTCACCGAACGCAGGATGAACCGGTCGCCGTCCATGCCCTGGTAGCGGCTGAAGTCCAGCGGCTTGCCGATCCTGATGCCGGGCCGCATCAGCTTGGGCACCACCTGGCCCGGCGGCTGGATCTTCTCCGTGCCGATCATCGCTACGGGAATGACGGGCGCGCCGGTGGCGAGGGCCACCCGGGCGAGGCCTCCGGGCTTGCCCCGGTAGAGCCGTCCGTCGGGCGACCGGGTGCCCTCCGGATAGATACCGAAGAGCCCGCCGCTCTCGATCACCTGGATGCCCGACCTGATCGCCGCCTCGCCGGCACCGCGGCCGCCGGAGCGGTCCACCGGGAGCTGGCCCACGCCCTTGAAGAAGGCGGCGGTGAGCCTGCCCTTCACCCCGGGCGCCGTGAAGTACTCCGCCTTGGCGATGAAGGTCACCTTGCGGTCGAGTACCGCCGGCAGGAAGAAGGAGTCGGAGAACGACAGATGGTTGCTCGCGAGGATCGCCGGCCCGTGTGCGGGAATGTTCTCCAGACCCTCCACCCACGGCCTGAAGGCGAGCTTCAGTGACCCGCCGATGGAGAACTTCATTGCGCCGTAGATCAACTCTGGTGCCTCCTGTGTGCCGTCCGGAAGACCTTAGCCTGTGCAACCTCGGCCTCCCCCGCCCGCTGCCCCGCGGGTGACGGCTGCTCGGACGGTGACGGCCCTGGTCGGTGTCGGCCCGGTCGCGTACGGTGAAGTAATCCTTTTGCACACCCCCCGCACCCCCGCCCGCTTCATGAACAGGAGACCCCGGTGCCGGTCCTCCCTGGAGCCGAGCCGTTCCGCCATGAGGGCGGAGAGGTCGGCGTCCTCCTCTGTCACGGATTCACGGGTTCGCCGCAGTCGCTGCGCCCCTGGGCCGACTACCTGGCGGAGCGCGGACTGACCGTGTCCCTCCCGCTGCTGCCCGGTCACGGCACCCGCTGGGAGGACATGGCCGTCACGGGCTGGCAGGACTGGTACGCGGAGGTGGACCGGGAGCTGCGCGCGCTGCGGGCGCGGTGCGAGCAGGTCTTCGTCTTCGGCCTCTCCATGGGCGGCGCCCTGGCGCTGCGCCTCGCCGCGAAGCACGGGGACGAGATCGCGGGCCTGGTCCTCGTGAATCCGGCGAACAAGGTGCACGGCCTGTCGGCGTACGCCCTGCCGGTGGCCCGCCATCTGGTGCGGACGACGAAGGGCCTGACCAGCGACATCGCGCTGGAGGGCGCCGAGGAGGTCGGCTACGACCGGGTGCCGCTGCACGCCGCCCACTCCGTGCGGGCGTTCTTCCGGCTGGTCGACTCGGATCTGCCCCAGGTCACCCAGCCGCTCGTGCTGCTGCACAGCCCGCAGGACCATGTCGTGCCGCCGGCCGACTCGGCGCGGATCCTCAGCCGGGTCTCGTCCAGGGAGGTCGAGGAGATCCTCCTGGAACAGAGCTACCACGTGGCGACGTTGGACCACGATGCGGAGCGGATCTTCGACGAGAGTTACCGGTTCATCGACCGCCTCGCAACCGACGCTGGCAAGAAGGGGAGCACGTCCGGTGGCTGAGCACGACGCGGAGCGCGCGGGCAGTGACGAGGAGCGCGAACCGCGCCCCACGGAAGGAACGGCGGTGCCCGAGGGTTCGGAGGCGCCCCGGGCGCTCGACGAGACCGCGGCCTGGGAGGCGATCGTCGCGGGATACGGCGACGAGCCGCCGGACCCGCCGGGCGCCAAGCCGTTCAAGTCGGTCGAGGACCTGGCGCTGCTGGAGGACGACCAGCTCAACGTCCTGGACCCCGCCGCCGAGTCCGGCGCGGGCGACGACGCGGACAAGGGCGTGGGCGGGAAGACGCCCGGCGGACCTCCGGAGAAGCAGCCGCTCGGCGGCTCGGTCGTCTTCGCCCCCGGGGTCGCGGGCCCGCGCGACTACGGCCTGGAGGAGCCCAAGGACGACGACATCGACGATCCGGACGACAGCGAGGAGGGGCACTTCGTCCCGCCGGAGCCGCCGCCGCTTCCCGAGGCCGACGTGACGGCGAAGTTCGCCTGGCTCGCGGTCGTCGGCGGCCCGGTGCTGATGCTGATCGCGGTGCTGATGCAGTGGGACATGACGTGGTGGCTCACCACGCTCTCCATCGGCGGCTTCCTGGGCGGCTTCGTCACCCTGGTGGCGCGCATGCCCCCCGACGACGACGAGGACGACGATCCGGGGCGCGGCGCGGTCGTCTGACCTCGGCGCGGCCGGCCCGGTCTGCGGCGCGGGGGGCCGCCCTCGGGGTGCCCCGCCGTGGGTGCCGCCGCTCAGCCGCCCGCGGGCACCCTCAGGGCGGCCAGTACGGGCAGATGGTCCGTGGCCGCCCGCAGGTCCGCGCCGGTGACGCCGGGCAGGTCCGCCGGGACGCCGCAGCCGAGGACCTCGATGCCGCCGGTCGCGAACACCGCGTCGATCCGCTTGCGGGGCGCGTCGGGCGGGAAGGTGAGCTCGCCGCCCCACGGCCGTACGGCCCGGCAGTCCTGGAGCCGCCCGGCCAGCCGCCGGAAGGCGCTCCCCTCCGGTACGTCGTTGAGGTCACCGGCGACGACGGCGTGCGGGACGTCCATCGCGTCGATCCGGTCCAGCAGCATCCCCGCCTGTGCCCGCCGTTCCTCACGCTGCAGGCTGAGGTGGCAGCTCAGGACACCGAGCCGTGCCCCGGCGATCCGTACGACCGCCGTGGCCAGGCCCCTCCGGTGCAGCCCCGGAGTGAGCGGCAGCAGGACGTCCTCGGTGCGTTCCACGGTGGCGCGCAGGGAACAGAGCAGCAGGGGCCCGGCCGCCGTGGCGCCGCCGCTGAGGATCACCAGGTCGGTCATGGCCGCGAGCCGTGCGGCCGCCTTGCGCCAGCGGAAGAAGCGCGGGGCCTCCTGGACACAGACCAGGTCGGGTGCGCAGGCACGGATGACACGAGCCAGCGCCTCGGTGTCGTCGCGCAGTGAGCGGACGTTGTAGCTGAGGACCCGGATGACGGCTGAACCGTCCGGCTCGGTACGGGAGTCGGGCAGTGGCATCGGCATCGGCATCGTGACCATGGGAGGCACGATACGACGGACGCCCGCCGCTCCCCTGGGGGCGCGACGGGCGTCGGATGTGCCGTGGTGGTGAGGTCAGCCCTGGCGCGCCAGGTCCGCCGCGCCCACCAAACCCGCCTTGCCGCCCAGTTGGGCGGCGAGGACCTGGGCGTGCGGGCGCCACTCGCCGCCGATCAGCCAGCGCCGGAACGACTTGCGGATCGGGTCGAGGACGAGCTCGCCCTCGTCCGAGACCCCGCCGCCGACGATGAAGGCCGACGGGTCGAAGAGCGAGGCGAGGTCGGCCAGTCCGGCTCCGGCCCAGCGGGCCAGCTCACGGAAGGAGTCGACGGCCACCGGGCAGCCCTGCCGGGCGGCCTGGCTGATGTGCTTGCCCTCGATGCCCTCGACGCTGCCGTCACCGAGTCCCAGCAGGATGGTGGCGTTCTCCGGCGTGGCGTTGGCGCGCTGCTTCGCGTAGCGCACGAGTGCCCGCCCGGATGCGTACTGCTCCCAGCAGCCCTGGCTGCCGCAGCCGCAGAGCAGCCCGTCCGGGACGACCCGGATGTGACCGAATTCCGCCGCGACGCCGAAGCGTCCGCGGCGGAGCTTGTTGCCGATGATGATGCCGCCGCCCAGACCGGTGCCGAGCGTGATGCAGATGACGTCGTCGTGCCCCTGGCCGGCACCGAAGCGGTACTCGCCCCAGGCCGCCGCGTTGGCGTCGTTCTCGACGACGACGGGAAGGCCGACGCGCTGCTCGACCTTGTCCTTGAGCGGCTCGTGGCGCCAGTTGATGTTCGGGGCGAACAGCACGGTGGCACGCTTGTCGTCGACGTATCCGGCCGCGCCGATGCCGACCGCCTCGACGTCGTGTCCCTCGCTCGCCCCGGACACGGCGGAGCTGATCGCGTCCACGATGCCTTCGGCGGTCGGCGGGGTCGATACCTTGAACGTCGAGAGGATCCGGCCCTCTTCGTCGACCACTCCAGCCGCGATCTTCGTGCCGCCGATATCGACGCCGATGGTGAGTCCCATGAATCCCTCAGTTTCGGTCGAGCCCCGCTACGGCCAACCGTACCCGAGCCGGGGACGGGTACTTCCTGCCCGAGGTCAGTCCAGGTCGATGTGTTCGCTGCCGCCGGAGCCCTCGTCACGCGGGTCGGAGGGGTCGTCGGCCGCCTTCTTCCCCTGCCCGGGAGCGTTTCCCGTGCCGCCCGGGGTGCCGCCGGCGCCTTCGGTGCCCCGGGTCCAGCGGCCCTCCTGGCCCTCGACGACGGAGCGGTAGGCGGCGAGGAGCTCGTTCCCCGCGGCGGCGAGGTGGTCGAAGAGCTCCGGATTGCGGTCGATGACGGGCTCGACCGCGGACTTGGCCTGCCGGATCACCTGCTGGACGGTGCCCTGGGCGGCCATGCCGAGCAGAGGTGACTGCATCGAGGAGACCTTGTCGGCCATCGCGTCGATGAGTTTGCGCAGCTCATCGGCCGCGGAACCCGGCTGCCGGCCGTACTGCGCCCGGCGGCGCGCCTTCTCCGCTTCGAGGTCCTCGGCGCAGGCCTCCGCCCACGCGTCGTCGTCGACGGGACGATCGGTGGCTTCACTCATGGCGGACTCCTGCGACGCGGTTGCCTGCGTGGCCGTACGAGCCACGTACTACCGACGTTACCCGAACGGTGGTACGCCGTTCATTGTGTCCGGGGCCAGAGCGCGGGATCAGGCGTGAACCGGACACGCAGGACGCCGTCGGTCAGCGCGGCGCCGGAGACGGTGCAGCGGCGCAGCGCGGACTCCAGGCGCACGATCCGGTGGAACCGCCCTGCGGTGAGAAGCAGTTCGTCTCCGCGCCGGACCAGCCTGAGGTCCTCCTTGACGGCTCCTGGCAGCGGCAGGCACCAGGCGAGGACGCCGTCCCCCGCGTCCTCGGTCCACCAGGGGTTCCCGGCGTGTCCCGGCGCCCGGTCGTCGGGGGCGCAGGCCTCGGCGAGCAGGGCGAGGTCCTCGGCGGTGCGCGGCTCGCGGCCGAGGTGCGGGGTCTCGCGTACGGGGGTCCCGGGCGCCCATTCCTGGTGCCAGTCGTCCAGGCACTTCTCCTGCCGGGCCGCGAGATCGGCGAACCAGGGGGCGGCGGAGTGGCGGGGCAGGACACGGGTGGCCACGACGGAGTCGACGCGCAGTCCGTGCAGGGCGAGTCCGGTACGGGCGGCGCTCAGCGCCTCACCGGCGGCCCGGCCCGGTTCGGCGACCAGCCGCACGGTGGTCGCGTTGTCCTCGATCAGTGCCTCGACCGCGGCCAGTTCGGCGTCCTTGCGGGTGGCTGCCTCGTACAGCCACTGGGCCGGCATGGGGACGCCGGCGAGCTGGGCGAGCACCGGGCGCAGCGCGCGGGCGGCCTGGCGTTCCCGGGGCAGGAGGCGGCGCAGATAGCGGCGCAGCTGTCCGGGGAGTGCGAGCAGGGCGAGGGCGTCGGTGAGCGGGGGGAGGTCGACGACGAGGACCTCGTAGCCGTCATTCGCCCAGTCGCCCTCGACGGCCCGGCGCAGGGTGTGCAGGACGGCGAGCTGTGCGCTGCCCGGCAGTTCGGTGAGTTCGTCGCCGTCGAGCCGGTTGGCGCCGAGCAGGTCGAGCACCCCGGACGCCCTGGCCTGGAGCTCCAGGAGCTCACCGCGGAAGTGTGCGGCGGAGTCGATGCGGACGCAGTGCAGCCGTTCCGCGACCTCCGCGGCCCCGGTGCCCGCGGGGAAGGCGGGCACCGCGTCGGCGGAGACCAGGAGGGTGCGCCGGCCGGCGCGGGCCGAGGCGAGCGCGGTCGCCGCGGCGACCGTGGTACGGCCTGCGCCGCCGGGGCCGGTGACGAGGACCGTACGCATGTGATCAGGCCTTCGGGACGGACTCGACGCGCTTCTTCAGCCCGGCGAGGGCACGGTCGATGATGACCTTCTCGGCCTTGCGCTTGATCATGCCGAGGAGCGGGATCTTGACGTCGACGGCGAGCCGGTAGGTGACCTGGGTACGGTCGCCGTCGCCCAGGGGCGCCAGCGCGTAGCTGCCGTCGAGAGCGCGCAGCATCTGTGACTTGACGAGGGTCCAGTCGACCTCGTACGGGCTGTTCCAGGTGTAGGCGAGGACGTGGTCGTCCTTGATCGCTCCGGCGTCCAGGACCAGGCGGACCTGCTCGGCGCGGCCCTGGTCGTCGGTGGCCAGGATCTCGGCCTCCTTCACCTCGCCGGTCCATTCCGGATAGCGGGCGAAGTCGGCGATCACTCCCATGACGTCGGCCGGTGCCGCCTCGATCGTGATGCTCGAGCTGGTGTGTTCAGCCATCGCCGTGGCCCTCCAGTGCGGTGTACCGGTCACATTCGGCAGAAGCCTGCCGTGTGCAGGCTATCGCGTACCGGCGGCCCTCCCGCCCGCGCCCCGGGGTGGCCGTGTCGCTCACCACTCCAGGGCCCAGGGCCGTCCGCTGGAGGCGAAGTGGCCGACGTTGACGCACTCGGTGACGCCGATCCGCATCCGGCTGACCAGCGGCTGGTGCACATGTCCGAAAATCGCGTAGCGGGGGCGGGCGCGGTGGATGGCGTCCAGGAGCGCGCGGCTGCCGCGCTCGAAGCGCCGGGCCACCGTGTCGTACGTCAGCTCCGGGACGTCCGGCGGGATGTGCGAGCACAGGACGTCCACCGGACCGAGTGCCTCGACCTTGGCGGCGTACTCCTCGTCACTGATCTCGTACGGGGTGTTCATGGGGGTGCGGAGTCCGCCCCCTACGAATCCGAAGACCCGGCCTCCGATCTCGACCCGCTCGCCGTCCAGCACTGTGGTGCCGGAATTGGCGTACTCGGGCCAGAGCGCCGGCACGTCGACGTTGCCGTAGGTGGCGTACGTCGGGGTGGGCATGACCGCGAACATCTCGGCGTACTG
Organism: Streptomyces mutomycini; assembly: GCF_001700505.1. Lineage (GTDB taxonomy): Bacteria > Actinomycetota > Actinomycetes > Streptomycetales > Streptomycetaceae > Streptomyces > Streptomyces mutomycini. The sequence continues at coordinate 9,336 of NZ_MAPV01000216.1, read as the reverse complement.
CCTGCGTACGGCGGACAGGATCGCCGCGTCGCGGTCCCGGCCCGCCCACAGTTCGCGGCCGAAGGCGCGTGCCTCGTCGAAGCGGCGTGCGGTGCGCAGCTCGACGATGCGGTGGGCGTTGTCGACGCCGAAGAGGTCGGGGAAGATGCCGCGTGAATGGTCGGCGTAGTCGAGGAAGAGGACCAGGTCGCCCAGGCAGATCAAGGCGTCAGCGCCGTCCCCGGCGCGCGCCAGCGCCTCCGCGTTTCCGTGCACGTCGCTGACCACGTGCACGCGTGTCCGCCGCGTGGGGGTTGTGTGCTGGTTGTGCGGTGTGCCGACTCGCATGGAGTTCACCCTAGGTCTCCGCTCGCCGCTCTGGGTAGAGGCCGTCGGACCTGCGATTACTTCCGGATCGGGACACGGGTGGACTAATGTGCGCCGAAGGACCACCGATATGTGTGATGCATAAGACATCTGGCCGGAACCCCCTTTCCGGAACCGAGTACCGGTGGGTAACGTCCCGCCAGTCCAGTCGTGCTCACCCCACTGAGCATCTGCCAGTCTTGGACCGATCCGGTGCGTCACACAGAGCCGTGGAACCGGAGCCCGATGAGGAGCAGCAGTCTTGCGCGAGTTCAGCCTTCCGGCCCTGTACGAGGTCCCTACGGACGGCAATCTGACGGATCTCATCCGCCGCAACGCCGCTCAGCATCCCGATGTCGCGGTGATGAGCCGGAAGGTGGCCGGCGTCTGGACTGACGTCACGGCGACCCAGTTCCTCACTGAGGTCAGAGACACCGCCAGAGGCCTGATCGCGTCGGGTATCCAGCCCGGCGAGCGGGTCGCGCTCATGTCGCGTACGCGCTACGAGTGGGTCCTGCTGGACTTCGCCATCTGGAGCGCGGGCGCCGTCACCGTGCCGGTGTACGAGACCAGCTCGCCGGAGCAGGTCCAGTGGATACTCGGTGACTCGGGCGCGGCCGCGGTCGTCGTGGAGAGCGCCGCCAACGCCGAGTCCGTCACCGCTGTGCGGGACGGGCTCCCCGGCCTGCGGCACCTCTGGGAGATCGACCGCGGTGCCGTCGGCGATCTCGTGGCGGCGGGTGCCGCGGTCTCCGACGAGTCGCTGGACCGCCGGATGGTGAGCGCGAAGGCCGACGACCCGGCGACGATCGTCTACACCTCGGGCACCACCGGCCGCCCGAAGGGCTGTGTGCTGACGCACCGCAGCTTCTTCGCGGAGTGCGGCAACATCGTGGAGCGGCTCAAGCCCCTCTTCCGCACCGGCGAGTGTTCCGTCCTGCTCTTCCTCCCCGCCGCGCACGTCTTCGGCCGGCTGGTCGAGGTCGCGTCGGTGATGGCCCCGATCAAGCTCGGCTGCGTGCCGGACATCAAGAACCTCACCGACGAGCTGGCCTCGTTCAGGCCCACGCTGATCCTCGGCGTGCCGCGGGTGTTCGAGAAGGTCTACAACTCGGCGCGGGCCAAGGCCCAGGCCGACGGCAAGGGCAGGATCTTCGACCGGGCCGCCGACACGGCGATCGCGTACAGCCGTGCGCTGGGCACGCCCGAAGGCCCCTCGGTGGGACTGAAGGTCAAGCACAAGGTCTTCGACAAGCTGGTGTTCGGCAAGCTGCGCGCCGTGCTCGGCGGCCGCGGCGAGTACGCGATCTCCGGCGGCGCACCGCTGGGTGAGCGGCTCGGCCACTTCTTCCGCGGCATCGGCTTCACGGTGCTGGAGGGCTACGGCCTCACCGAGTCCTGCGCCGCCACGGCCTTCAACCCGTGGGACCGGCAGAAGATCGGTACGGTCGGCCAGCCGCTGCCGGGCTCGGTGGTGCGGATCGCCGACGACGGCGAGGTGCTGCTGCACGGCGAGCACCTGTTCACCGGGTACTGGAAGAACGAGGCGGCGACGGCCGAGGCTCTGGCCGACGGCTGGTTCCACACGGGTGACATCGGCACGCTCGACGAGGACGGCTATCTCGCGATCACCGGCCGCAAGAAGGAGATCATCGTCACGGCGGGCGGCAAGAACGTCGCCCCGGCGGTGATCGAGGACCGGATCCGCGCCCACGCCCTGGTCGCGGAGTGCATGGTGGTCGGCGACGGGCGGCCGTTCGTCGGCGCGCTGCTGACCCTCGACGAGGAGTTCCTCTCCCGCTGGGCCGAGGAGAACGGCAAGCCGGCCGGGTCGACGGCGGTCTCGCTGCGCGAGGACCCCGAGCTGCTGGCGGAGGTGCAGCGGGCGGTGGACGACGGCAACGCCGCGGTCTCCAAGGCGGAGTCGGTGCGCAAGTTCCGCATCCTGGCAACGCAGTTCACCGAGGAGGCGGGCCACATCACGCCGTCGCTGAAGCTGAAGCGCAATGTCGTGGCGAAGGACTTCGCGGACGAGGTCGAGTCGATCTACCGCGGCTGACCCCGCAGGACCAACGAGGAGGGACCCGCCCGGTGACCGGTGCGGGTCCCTCCTCGTACGTGCTCAGAGCAGCGTCTTCAGCCGTCCGGCGAGCAGGTCCCAGCGCCACTTCTCCTCGACCCACGCCCTGCCCCGCTCCCCCATGCGCCGGCGCAGTGCCGGGTCGCGGAGCAGGGTGACGATCCGGTCGGCGGACTCCTCCGCGGAACCGCCCCGCACCACCCACCCCGTCTCGCCGTCGAGCACGGCGTCCGGGGCGCCCCCCGAGTCGCCCGCCACGACCGGCAGCCCGGTCGCGGACGCCTCCAGGTAGACGATGCCGAGGCCTTCGACGTCGAGTCCGCCTCGCCGGGTGCGGCACGGCATGGCGAACACGTCGCCGGCACCGTAGTGCGCGGGCAGTTCCTCCCAGGGCACCGGGCCGGTGAAGCGCACGGAGTCCTGGACACCGGTCTCGGCCGCCAGCTTCTTCAGCTGCCCGGCGTACGGGCCGCCGCCCACGACGAGCAGGACGGCGTCCGGGACCCGCGCCAGGATCGCGGGCATGGCCAGGATGAGGGTGTCCTGCCCCTTGCGCGGCACGAGCCGCGACACGCACACGACGACGGGCCGGTCCGTGAGCCCGAGCCGGGCCCTGACCCGGTCACCGCCGGAGTCCGGGTGGAAGGTCTTCTCGTCGACCCCGGGCGGCAGCTGCACCATGCGGCCGGCGGCCTCCGGGGTGAGCGCCGCGGCGATCCTGGACCGGGTGTACTCCCCCAGGTAGGTGATCGTGTCGGTGCCCTCGCCGATGCGGCGCAGCAGCTGCCTGGATGCGGGCAGCTGGGCCCAGCCGGCCTCGTGGCCGTGCGTGGTGGCCACGATCCGGCGGGCACCGGCCCTGCGGAGCGCGGGAGCCATCAGCCCGAGGGGGGCGGCCGCTCCGAACCACACGGAGGAGCAGCCGTGTTCGCGCAGCAGCCGGACCGCCTGCCGGGTGACCCGGGGGGTGGGCAGCAGCATCGTCGTACGGTCGCGTACGACGGTGAACGGCTGCTCGGCGTCGAAGCCGGCCGTGGCCTCGGTGCCCTCCGCGCCACGCTTCCAGGTGGAGGCGTAGACGACGAGCCGCTCGGGGTCCATGCGCAGGGCCATGTTGTGCAGGAATGCCTGGATGCCGCCGGGGCGGGGCGGGAAGTCGTTCGTCACGATCAGCGTCTTGTCCATCGCCGCCGACAGTACCGGGCGTTCGTGCGGCCCTGCCTGACAGCTCCTGTACAGCTGGTGGCGGCATCATGACGCCCATGCGTCTGTCCCTCGTCACCTGGGCCCTCACACGAGCGGTGCTGCTGCTCTGCGTCTTCAAGGTGTTCACGGTGCCGGGCCCGGACGTCACGAGCGACGTCTCGGTCATCTACCGGGGCTGGTACGAGGTGTTCCACACCGGTTCGTATCCGCTGGACGACGTCACCTGGCAGTATCCTCCCGCCGCCGCGCTCGCCGTGCTCTCCCCGGATCTGCTGCCCTTCCTGGAGTACGCCTCCGCCTTCTTCGTCCTCGTACTGCTCTGTGACGCGCTGGTGTTCGGGCTGCTGCTGTACGCGGGAAGCCGTCCCGGCATGCGGGGCGCGGGCGCGTGGCTGTGGGTGGTGGGTGTGCCGCTGCTCGGGCCGACGGTGTACGCCCGCTACGACCTGATGGTGACCGCCGTCGCGGTGGCGGCGCTGCTGGCGGGTGTGCGCCGCCCCAGGGTGCTGGGGGCACTGGCCGCCTTCGGGACGCTGCTGAAGGTGTGGCCGGTGCTGCTGCTGGTGGGCACGGCCCGGGGCAGGGATACGCGCAGGTCCTGGTCCGCTGCGGCGGTGACGGCCGCCGTGCTGGTCCTGGCGGCCGCGGTGCTGCTGCCGGGCGCGTTCGCCTTCCTGACGTTCCAGCGGGACCGGGGGCTGGAGATCGAGTCGTTGGGGGCGCTGGTCTTCCACGTGGCCAGGCAGTTCGGCTGGGAGGGCCGGGTGGAGCTCCGCTACGGCTCGATGGAGTTCGCCGGTCCGCATGTGCCTCTGGTGAGCACCCTGGCCCTGGCGCTGAGCCTGCTCGCCTTGGGCTGGCTCCTGGTGTGGCGGCTGCGGGCCCGTACCTTCGCAGTGCACACCCCGGCGGACGCGGCGTTCACCGCGGTGCTGCTGTTCACCGTGACCAGCCGTGTCATCAGCCCCCAGTACATGGTGTGGCCGCTGGGTGTCGCCGCGGTGTGCCTGGTGTTCCGGGGCAGCCGGATGGCGCTGCCCGCCGGTCTGGTCCTGGTGGCCACCGCTGTCACCCTGCTGGAGTTCCCGCTCGGCTTCGCGCACGTGGTGGCCAGTGACGCGGAGGGCGTGGCGCTCATGGCCGTGCGCAACGGTCTGCTGGTCGCGGCGGCGCTGAGCGCCGGGCGGCGGCTGTGGCGGGCCACCGTGCCGGGGGCGCGGCGGGGGTGCGCGGCGGAGCGGGTCAGCCGAGCCGGGCGCGAAGGTACTCCCGCCAGCGCGCCGTGAAGTCCTCGGGGGTCGTGCCGAGCACCGTGTGCATGGCCTGCTCCACGGCCCCTTCCCGCTCCGAACGGCTCCCCACGGCCTTGTAGAAGGCGATCAGCTCCTCCTCGCCCCAGTCCCGCGCGATCAGCTCGCAGGCCAGCCTGCCGCCCTCGTAGGCCCGGGAGAGCTTCCCCGCGTCCTCGGCGAAGCCGAAGTCCTCGTCGGAGGGCAGCCGCGCGGGCAGGTCACCGGCCCGGACCGCCTCGGCGAGCTCCGGTGCGATCTCGGGGGCGGTGCGGCTCTCCAGGCGGTAGGCGGCCAGGTCGGCGAAGCCCTCGGAGAGCCAGACGGGAGTGGCGGCGGAGGTGTGCGCCCGGGTCGCCACATGGGTGGTCTCGTGGGTGAGGACTACGCGCTGCCCGAAGTCGCCGAGCATTCCGTACGCCTGCGGATTGACGATCACCCGGTCCGCGGGGGCCCGGCCGCCCCCGCCGACCTCGCCGGTGGTGACGGCCGCTATGCCCCGGTAGCTGGCCACGGGTGAGCCCAGGAGCCCCGCCATGTCCTCCACGGACTCGGGCACGAGCACCACGACCCGCTCCGCCCACGGCTCCGGCCAGGCACCACTGACGGCCGGGACGGCCCGGTCCGCGGTTGCCGCGATCCGGCGCAGCTCCGCCGCTCCGCGGCCGACCCCGAGGACCAGGCTGTGCGTGCCCCGTACGACCTCTACGTCGCCCTGCTGCCAGAGCTGCCCCGGGCCGCCGTCGGTGGCCCGGTCGGCGGCGACGTACCAGGTGCGGTCGTCGCCGCGGCGGACCAGCTCCACGGTCCGGGAGGAGGACATGGGCGCCCTGTCGTAGCCCTTGAACCGGTAACTCAGCTCGACCTCGGCGGTGACCCGGCCGCCGGCCTCGTCCGTCACGTCCTTCACCTTGTAGGCCCAGGACTCCAGCGGTACGTCGGCGAGGTTGCGCAGCTCGGTGCGCTGGGCGGCCCGGAATGACGCGGCGCGGGGGTCGAGCGCGGCGAGGTAGGCGCCGGTGTCGTGCCCCAGGACTGCCGCGGCCCGCCGGTCCAGGGTGGCACCGACCTCCTCGGCGGTGATGCCGGTGGCGGGGTCCCGGGGGCCGGCGCACGCGGGCGCGAGCAGCAGCACGGCGAGCACGGCACCCGCCGTGCGCCGTCCGCGGGTTCTCTCCCGCCGCGCGTCCCCTGCCCGAACAGCCATCACGCCGATCGTACGGTCGGACGCGGGTGACCGAGGAGACGGGCACCATGCCGACGGGGTCGTGGCGCACCGCTGCGCCCGGGTACGGAGCGTGGACGACCTGCCCGTTTCCTGCGTGCATCCCGATGTGGCTCGCGTCCCCGCAGGCCCGGCGGAGCTTGTGCAGCGTCACCGGCCCGGCGCTCGCCCACACGGGACCAAGGGCCACGCCAGGAGGCGGAAAGGACCCGAACGACCGCGCCCCGCCGGTGACCTGTGGTCTCCGGCGGGGCGGGGCTTGTCCGAGGGAATGCGGTGATTCGCCCGTTCGGGCGTCAGGGGCGCACGCCGAACTGGAAGGTGCCCATGTAGTCCATGGACTCGTAGCGGACCACGGTTCCGGGCTTCGGGGCGTGCAGGATCTGGTTGTTGCCCGCGTACAGACCCACGTGCGAGGTGTTGTTGAAGAAGACGAGGTCGCCCGGCTTCAGTGCCCCGCGGCCGATCCGCGCGCCGTCGTTGATCTGGGTGTACGTGGTGCGGGTGATCTGGACGCCTGCCTGGGCGTAGGCCCACTGGGTCAGACCCGAGCAGTCGAAGGAGTTGGGGCCGGTGCCGCCGGAGACGTACGGCTTGCCCTGCTGCGTGGAGGCGGCCTGGAGGGCGGCGGCGCCGAGGCCCGATGCGGCGACCTCGTTGCCGAGCTCGACCCGGTCACCGGCGGCGCGGCTGGCGCGCTGCTCCTCCTCGGCCATCATGGCGCGCTCGGCGGCGGTGAGGGTGTTCAGCAGCTTCTGGGCGTCGGCCAGCTTGCCCTGGTACTTCTTCTTGTTCTCGTTCAGCGTCTTGCGTACGTCGTCGAGGTCGCTGAGCTTGCCCTGCGCCTCCTTGCGCTGCTGCGCGAGGGTGCGCTGCTTCGCCTGGATCTTCTGCAGCGACTCGGCCTGCTTGGCCGTCAGCTGGTCGAGAGCGGAGGCCTGCTCGAGGAAGCTGTCCGGGTCCGAGGAGAGCAGCAGCTGGACCGACGGGTCGAGACCGCCGGAGCGGTACTGCGCGGTGGCGAGCGAACCGAGCTCACCGCGCAGGGTGTTGAGCTCGTCCTGGCCGCGGGCGACCTTGTCCTGGAGCGCGTCGGCCTGCTTCTTGAGCTTGTCCTGCTGCTCCTTGGCCCCGTTGGCCCTCTCCGTGGCCTCCTCGGCCTCGTGGTAGAGCTTGTCGACCTTCGCCTTGACCTCGCTCTTGGTCGGCTTGGGGTCGGCGTGGGCGGCCTGGGAGGTCAGGGCCACGGCTGCTGCGGCGGTCGCGGTGAGCACGGTCACGCGGGTGCGGCTCGGCTGCTTGGGACGACGGTGGGACGCCACGAAGGCGAGCTCCTTCTTCCTCGAGCCGCCTACCGGGCTGTGGGGGGACACGAACTGATCCCCGGCTCCGTGCACGTCACGGACTCGGCGGTTCCTTCGCCGTCACCCCGGATGGGCAATCAACCGTGCGAAGGTTCGAGGGCTGACCCTAGTGACCATCTTGTGATCAGTTCAAATCCTCACAAGCAAAATCTCGTCACACCAGGCACTTCTTTACTTTCATCACACTGCGTGTAGCGGCAACTTGACGGTACGTTCCAGAAAATCCGGCAAGTCGCACAAGCCTCACATGACGCCTCAGACGCGCGAAAGGCGCTTCAGGAGCAAGGCGGACGCGACCGGCCTCGCCCCCGCCTTCGCCACACCGTCGGCTACTTCGCGGTCGGTGGAGACCACGACGACGGGTCTGCCCGGCGGTTCGGCGCGCGCCAGTTGCCGGATGAGCTCGTCCGCGGTCACCCCGGCCTTGCTGAACAGCACGCGTACTCCGCGCGGTGGCGCGAGCAGGACCGGGGCGGCCAGCTCGGCACCGTCGAACACGCAGGTCATCTCGGCGCCGGTCTGTGCCGCGAGGAGGGACAGGCCGCCCAGGAGGCGCAACCGCTGCTTCTCCAGCGGCATCTGCGGATAGCCGGTCTTGGTGACGTTGTAGCCGTCGACGATGAGATGCGCCTGCGGCAGGGCGAGCAGTTGGTCGAGCAGCGCCGGATCGGTCTCCGAAAGGGCCCTGGCCGCAATGTCCTTCGGTGACATCCGGCCGGGCTCCACCGCCTCGACGCCGTCGGCGGGGCGCAGTGAGGACGGGGGCAGGGCCAGTTCACGGCGGAGCCCCTGTGCCGCGTCGAGCACGGTGTCCAGGAGCAGTCGCAGCCGCATGTCCTCGACGGAGCGCCCCTCCCTCGCCGCCCGGCGGCCCGCCTCGACGGAGGCCTCCGCCTCGGCCAGCCGCGCCTTGAGCCGGCGGGACTCGCTCTCCGCGGCGGAGACCTGGGCCGCGGCCTCGGCCCGTACGGCGTCGGCCTCGGTACCCGCCTTGCGCAGAGCGGCCTCCCCGCGCTTCACCTCGCTGAGGGCGCTGCGCAGCTTGCGGTGCAGGGAGTCGGTCTCCTTGCGGGAGGCCTCCAGTTCCGAGCGCAGCCGTTCGGTGTCGGCCTTGATGTGGCCGCGGGCGCGGTCGAGTTCCTCGCGGAGCCGCTCCAGCTCGCGCCTGGTCTCCTCGTCCGCCTGCTCGGCGTGGGCCCTCTGGGCCTCTTCGCCGGCCGCCGCCACCAGCTTGACCCAGCCGGCCGGGCGCAGCACATAGGCGGCTGCGGCCACGTCGACGGGGTCGGCCGCGGCGGGCGGCGCACCGGAGGTGAGCGCTTCGGCCAGTTCCGGCTGGGTCTGGCCGATCCGCTCACCGATGCGCCGGCGGAACGCGGGGTCGGCCTCCAGGGCCGCGGCCATCGCGTTGCCCGCGAACTTGGCACGCCTGCTCGGGGTGAATCGGGCGTACTGCCGGAGCTGGGAGGGGAGTTCGCCGACGGTCAGACCGCCGAAGGCGTCGGAGACAAGCGCCACCACCTTGCGGCGTACGCCCTCGGGCAGCGGACGGTCGAGCGACTCCGCGGTGCCGTCGGCCGCGTCGGCCGGTCCGGCGCCGCCTGTCGGCTGCTCCACCATCCATCACCCCAATGTGTCCGGCCTCGCGGCCCCGTCAGGAGTCGGCACCAGGCCTGTCGACGAGCTCGATCTGGTCCACGGCGTTGCACCAGCGGCAGCGCACCGACTCGATGGTCTCACTGACCACCTCGCGCTCCTCGACACTCGACTCCCCGGCCAGGTCGAGATGGACGTACTCCACCACCTTCGAGGAGCGCGTCACATCGA
>NZ_MAPV01000215.1 GCF_001700505.1 Streptomyces mutomycini | reverse complement strand
TCCACCGGCCGGTGGACGGCCCAGCGAACGGGCGCGGCTGATGGGGCCCATGGGAAGCACCCAGTTCATACCCGACATGCACGACCCTGCGACTGATGCGGAGGACGTATGACAGCCGGTCGTGACGGGCGCGTCGTCACTTTCTACTCGTACAAGGGCGGCACGGGGCGCACCATGGCCCTCGCCAACACCGCCTGGATCCTCGCCGCCAACGGCAAACGGGTGCTGGCCGTCGACTGGGACCTGGAAGCCCCGGGGCTCCACCGGTTCTTCCACCCCTTCCTCGACCCCTCGACGCTCGGGGCCACCACCGGCGTGATCGACCTGATCACCGAATACGCCTGGGCCGCGACCAACCCCGCCCAGCGGGCGGACGACTGGCACCGCGACTACGCCCGCATCCAGCCGCACGCGGTTTCGCTCACCCCCGAGGCACTCGGCTGGGAGTTCCCCCGGGGCGGCACGCTCGACTTCGTCTCCGCCGGACGGCAGAACCGTGAGTACTCGGCGACGGTCTCCACCTTCGACTGGGACAACTTCTACGACCGGCTCGGCGGCGGACACTTCTTCGACGCCCTGCGGGACGACATGAAGGCCAACTACGACTACGTCCTCATCGACAGCCGCACGGGCCTCAGCGACATTGCCGACATCTGCACCGTCCACCTCCCGGACGTACTCGTCGACTGCTTCACCCTCAGCGACCAGTCCATCGACGGCGCGGCCTCGGTCGCCCGGCAGATCGCCGAACGCTACACAGGCCGGCCCATCTCCATCTTCCCCGTCCCGATGCGGATCGACGAGGGAGAGAAGGAGAAGGCCGACGCGGGCAGGGCGCTGGCCCGGCTGAAGTTCGACCGGCTGCCCCGTGACCTCTCGGGCGACGAACTCACCGCCTACTGGGGCGCGGTGGAGATCCCCTACCGCCCCTACTACGCCTACGAGGAGACCCTCGCCACCTTCGGCGACGAGGCAGGGCTCAGCAACTCGCTCCTGTCCGCCTTCGAGCGGCTCACCGCCGTCGTCACGCAGCAGGAAGTCACCTCGATGCCCCCGGTGGGCGAGGAGGTCCGGCTGCGCATCCGTGACGCCTTCACCCGCCGCAGGCCCGCGCTGCCCGCCGACCTCTTCCTCAGCTACGTGGCGGAGAACCGCATGTGGGCCGACTGGATCGAATCGGTCCTCACCCGGGCGGGTTTCCGGGTGGTCCCGCGCGACGTCTCCGCCGGCCCCGGGGACGCCGCACACACGGCCGAGACCGCGACGCGTACGGTCGTCCTGCTCTCCAGCGCCTATCTCAAGTCGCAGCGCGCCGTGGACCTGTGGGACAGAGCGGTCTCCGAGGACCCCGGGGGCGGGCGGCGTCAGCTGCTGCCGCTCAGGGTCAGCGACGTCAGGCTCTCCGCGCCCTACATCGACCGCAATCCGGTCGACCTGTTCCGGCTGGACGAGGTGCACGCCACCACGGCCCTGCTGCGCGCCCTGGACCGGCCGGTGCAGCTCGGCGACGGGATGTCGCCCGGGCCCCGCTTCCCCGGAACCGTCCCCAGGATCTGGAACGCCCCGCCCCGCAACCCCGGCTTCACGGGCCGCTCCCTGGTCCTGGAACGGATGCGTGACCAGCTCGGCGGCGGCATGGCCGTAGTGCTGCCGCAGCCGCAGGCGCTGTACGGCCTCGGTGGCGTCGGCAAGACCCAGGTGGCCCTGGAGTACGTGCACCGCTTCATGGCCGACTACGACCTGGTGTGGTGGATATCGTCCGAGCAGATCGACGACGTGGTGGCCAGCCTCGCCGAGCTCGCCGTACGGCTCGGCGCCCAGGGCGGCGACGACATGGCGGCGGCATCGAAGGAGGCCGTGGACCTGCTGCGGCGGGGCGTGCCCTCGGAACGCTGGCTGCTGGTGTTCGACAACGCCGACGACCCCGAACGCCTCAGCCGCTACTTCCCGCAGGGCGGATCGGGCCACATCCTCGTCACGTCCAGGAACCAGACATGGTCCCAGCACGGTGACGCGCTGCCCGTCGACGTGTTCCTGCGGGAGGAGTCGATCGAGCACCTCCAGCGGCGTGCGCCGGGGCTGAGCGACGAGGACGCCGCCCAGGTCGCCACCGCCGTCGGAGATCTGCCGCTCGCGGTCGAACAGGCGGCGGCATGGATCGCGGAGACCGCCACCCCCATCGACAGCTACCTGGAGCAGCTGGCCCGCCAGGCACCCCAGGTCCTCGCCCTGAACCAGCCGGCCGGCTACCCGGAACCCGTCGCCGCCACCTGGAACATCTCCATCGAACGCCTCAAGGAGCGTTCGCCCGCAGCGGTGCGGCTGCTCCAGCTCTGCGCGTTCTTCGCGCCCGAACCGATCTCCGCCAACCTCCTCTACAGCAAGGAGATGATCGAGGCCCTCAAGCCGTACGACGCCTCGCTCCAGGAGAAGCTGGTGCTCGGCCGGGTCATCCGGGAGATCGGCCGGTTCGCCCTGGCCAAGGTCGACCAGGTGTCGAACTCCATCCAGGTGCACCGCCTGGTGCAGGCGGTGATCAGGGCCCAGCTCAGCGAGGAGGAGCAGCGCGAGGCGAGGCACGTCGTCCACCGCATCCTGGCGGGCGCCCGGCCCGATGACGACGAGCCGATCGACAACCCCGGGACCTGGCCGCGCTTCGCCACGATCTGGCCGCACCTCGGCCCGTCGGACGCGCGCAACTGCAAGGACCCGGAGACCCGCAGGCTGCTGATCGACCGGGTGCGCTACCTGTGGAAGCGCGGAGACATCCGGACGGCGAGCAGGCTCGGCGACGAACTCCGCGACACGTGGCGCGACATGCTCGGCAACCAGGACCTGCAGTACCTCTACCTCTGCTTCCACCTCTCCAACATCATGCGTACCCGGGGCCGGTACGTGGAGGCCAAGGAGCTGGACGAGCTGACCCTCAGCCGGCAGCGGGAGGTGCTGGGGCCGGAGCACCCGCACACGTACATGACCACCAGCAGCCTGGCCATCGACCTGGGGCTGCTCGGTGACTACGGCAGGGCGATCGAGCTGGCGACCGCGGCGCACGAGGGGTTCAGCCAGATCTTCCACGACCGGCACCCCCGCACGCTGGCCGCGGCCAACAACCTGGCGCTGAACCTGAGAAGCGTCGGGCAGTACGCGCGCGCCAGGGAGATCGACCAGGACGTCTACGACCTGCGGTCCGAGGTCCTGGGCCCGGAGCATCCGTACAGCCTGTCCTCCGCGATGTGCCTGGCTCGCGACCTGCGCGAGGTCGGACGCTACGAGGACTCGGTCGGCCTGCTCAGCCGGACGTACGACAGCTTCAAGGCCACCCTCGGCCGGACCTATCCCACGACACTGAGCGCCGCCAAGAGCCTGGCGGTCTCGCTGCGCAGGGCGGGGCAGCTGGAGGACGCGCGGAGGCTGACGGTGGCCACCCGGGCCAGGTACAGGGCCAAGTACACCTCGGCCAACCCCGAATCCCTGGCCTGCGACCTCAACATGGCGGCCGACCTGTTCGCCGCGGGGGAGGCCGTGGAGGCGAGGGACACCGCGCAGGAGGTGGTGGACCAGTACATGAAGGTGCCGGGGGAGCAGCACCCGTACACCCTGGCCGCGCAGAACAACCTCGGCATCTACCTCTCGGGGACGGGTGCGCCCCTGGACGCGGAGACGCTGCTGACCCGGGTGGTCGCCTCGATGCGCGAGGTGTTCGGGCGGGAGCACCCGAACACGCTGTTCTCCGTGATGAACCTGGCCAATGCCACGGCCGACCGCGGCGGGCTCGAGATCGTGCTGGAGACGGAGCGCACGGTGGCCGGCCAGCTCAGGGAGGTCCTCGGGGCGCACCACCCCGAGACCCTGGCCATGACCTCGAACACAGCGGTCACGCTCGACGCGATGGGGCGCGAGGACGAAGCGCTGAGGCTGCGGGCGGAGACCGGCGACGAGCTGGCCCGGCAGCTCGGTGACGAGCATCCGCTGACCCGGATAGCGAGGACCGAGCGAAGGTTCCGCCGTGAGCTGGAGCCCATGGCGGTGTGAGCCCGGGGGTTTCCGGTGCCGGACGTGTCGTGACGCGTCCGGCACCGGGGCCCGCCGCGGTCGTCAGGCCGCCGCCTGCCCCTCGTCCAGCAGCCAGTTGAGCACGTCGGGAAGCACGGACAGCGCGTCGAAGTGTGCCGCCGCGGGTTCCAGCACGGTGGTGGCACCCGGGATCTGCCCGGCCAGCCAGCGGGAGTGCCCCACGGGCGAGAACACGTCCTTCTCGCCGTGCCACAGCATCACGGGACAGGTGATGTCCGCGGGATCGAACCCCCACGGCGTGGAGAAGGCGATCGCGTCGTCGATCCATCCGTACGCGGACGTACGCAGCCCCTCACGGTAGTTGGCGAGCAGCATGGTGCGGATGCCGGCGTCGTTGACCACGGTCCGGTCGGAGTCGGTCAGCTCACGGCGCAGGTCGTCCAGGAGCCGGACCGGGTTCTGCCGGATCTCCTCCGAGCGGCTGATGAAGGACTCCGCCAGCCCGTCCGGATCCGCCGCCGCCGTGGAGTACGCGAGTACGTTTGACTCGGCCATGCCTTCGAACCAGTCGAGGCCCGCGGCGTCCCGGGGAGCCAGGCTGACCAGCGCGGCGGCGCGGGTGACCCGGTCGGGCATCAGCGCGGCGCAGGCCAGGGCGTGCGGTGCGCCGCCCGAGCGGCCGACCACGGCGAAGCGCTCCAGGCCGAGCGAGTCCGCGATCGCCCGCACGTCCTCGGCGACATCCCTCACCCGGCGTCCCGGGAGCCGGTCGGAGCCGCCGTATCCCGGCCGGTCGTAGGCGATCAGCTGCATCTTCCGCTGGTACAGGACCATCCCGCGGGGAGCGGGACCCAGCCGGCTGCCCGGCATCCCGTGCAGGAGGAACACCGGTCTGCCCCGGGGGTCCCCCTGACGCTCGACCATCACATGCCGTCCGTCCGCCACGCGCACCCGACTCCGCACGCCGCTCCTCCGCTCGGTCACCCCGCCCCGTTCCGGGCCTCAAGTGCCCGGTGTCCACTGCCTGTTCGATGATGACCCATCCGTGGCGACATCGGCACTCCCCGTCGGGAAGAGCCGGTGGTGTTCGGGACATTCGGGGGCATTCGGTGGTGTTCGGCTTCAGGAGTGCTCTCCACGGCATCCGGACTCCATGGGCGACTACAGGACAGGACTAGTCCTCACCCGCTGCCGACGGACCGTTGCACGGGGTGTTCGCAATCGGAACCGACGTGGTGCGACGCCCGGGTTGTGAACACCTCGCGGGTGAACGGTCGTCGTCGTGTGCGCGTCCGGAAGTCGACCTTGTGTGCTATCCGCCGCATAGGAATAGTGGGCGCCCCATCCTCCGTGTTCCGGACACCCCACTTGTCCGTGCACGGCCCCACAGGAGGTCGAAGTTGAAGCACCGACGCATATCCAGCAAGCGTGTGGCGATGGCCGGATCGGCCGTCCTCGCTCTGGTCGCAGCAGGAGTGACGTTCCAGACTGCGAACGCCAGTGACGCCGTACCGCAGTTCGACGCACGGACCGTCAACGCCCACGCGGCCGGAACTCTCGCCGCCAGCCTGGACAAGAAGCTGGGCGGCGACTCGGCGGGCGCGTACTACGACGCCGAGGCCAAGCACCTCGTCGTCAACGTCGTCGACGAGGCGGCGGCCGAGCAGGTCCGCCAGGCCGGTGGCAAGGCCAGACTGGTACAGAACACGCTCGCCGAGCTGAAGGACGCCCGCCAGACCCTGTCCGACAAGGCGACCATCCCGGGCACCTCCTGGGCCGTCGACCCGGTCAGCAACAAGATGGTCGTCACGGCGGACCGCACGGTCGACGGCGCGGCCTGGGACAAGCTCAGCAAGGTGGTCGAGGGCCTCGGCTCCAAGGCCGAGCTGAAGAAGTCGGAAGGGGAGTTCAAGCCCCTCATCGCGGGCGGCGACGCCATCTGGGGCGGCACCGGACGCTGCTCGCTCGGCTTCAACGTGGTCAAGGACGGCGAGCCGTACTTCCTGACCGCCGGGCACTGCACCGAGGGGATCACCAGCTGGTCCGACTCGCAGGGCGGCGCGGAGATCGGCGCCAATGAGGGCTCCAGCTTCCCGGACAACGACTACGGCCTGGTCAAGTACACGTCCGACGTGGCGCACCCGAGCGAGGTGGACCTCTACGACGGCTCCACCCAGGCGATCACCAAGGCGGGCGACGCGACCGTCGGCATGTCGGTGACCCGCAGCGGCTCCACCACTCAGGTCCACGACGGTGAGGTCACCGCACTGGACGCCACCGTCAACTACGGCAACGGCGACATCGTCAACGGCCTCATCCAGACCACGGTCTGCGCCGAGCCCGGCGACAGCGGCGGCTCGCTCTTCTCGGGCGACACCGCGATCGGCCTGACCTCGGGCGGCAGCGGTGACTGCTCCGCCGGCGGCGAGACGTTCTTCCAGCCGGTGCCCGAGGCGCTGGCGGCGTACGGCGCCGAGATCGGCTGACCCACGGTCCGGCTCCTGACGAGCCGGCCGGCCCGCCCCTCCACGTGAGGGGCGGGCCTTCCGTCTTTCGTGCGGGTCTCCCCGCCGGGGGAGTTCGCCCTGATTGCCTTCCCGGCACGAGGGCCGGTCCGCATCACCTCGCGTGACGCGGACCGGCCCACAGTTTCCCTTCAGGAAGCCTCGTCGGCGCTACCCCCGCGCAAGTGCCAGGAACGCAGTCCACTGGCCCCGGCCGACCCGCAACGTCGGACCGCCGCTCGTGGCTTTCGAGTCCCGTACGTAGACCGCGCCGTGGCCGGCGGCCACTTCTACGCAGTCGCCGCCGTCCGATCCGCTGTAGCTGCTCTTGAACCAGCGCAGCCCGTCCATGTCCCCGCTTGCCTGGCTCATGTCTCTCCCACCAGCCGTTCGATGAGCCGTGCAGACTCCTCGACGTTCAGTGCCTGCGATCGCAGCTTGCCATATCGCAACCCGAAGGAACTGACCTCCGCCGGATCGCTCACGGTGCATCCGACGCCCTGCGACTCGAAGCATCCGAGGTGTTGGTGCTCCCCCGTCTGCACGGTGACGAAACAGCCGTTCGGGGGAGGAGGCCCCCCATAAGCGCGGGCCTCCGGGACCGCGTTCTACTGCCAGGTGGCGGTGTCCGGGTCGATGCCGTGTGCGCGTGCACTGGCGTCGACTGTTCGGCGGAACCACGTGGCGAGACCGGCGCGGATGCCGTCGTAGTGTGCGGCGAATGCCGGATCGGCCTCATACATGCGGCCGAGGCAGACCTGCATCTGCCTGGAGAGCGGAAAGTACGAATCAAATACTTCGCGGTGCCTCTCGACGAGCTGATTCGCTTCTGGGCTGCCAGGTGTGACGCCTGCGTCCATCGCATCCCCGAGGGCGCGGTCGAGGCCGGCGACGGCGTCGGCGACGGTCTGCCATTCCTCCGGGCCGCGGGAGGCGGAGCGTTCGGCGTACTGCAGCCATTGCGTCGTGTCTCCGTAGCGCTGACGGGCCTGCGCCGGCCAGTCCGGGTTCCACTGCGGGCCGAAGATCGCGGCCTGCTGCTCGATGGTCAGCAGCAGGCCGCGCTCGTGGGCGTCGATCATCCGGTCGAGCCCGGCGCTGAGCTGCTGGAGGCGGTCGATCCGATCGGCGACCTGGGTGCGCTGTGCGCGCAACGCGCCGGGCACGTCCGCCGTCGAGTCGTCCAGGACGGCTCGAATCCTGTCCAGGCCGAGGCCGAGCTCACGGTAGACGACGATGCGGTGCAGGCGTTCCAGATCACCAGCGGTGTAGAGCCGGTATCCGGCAGCGGTGCGCAGTGACGGTGGCGCCAGACCGATCTCGTCCCAGTGGTGCAGCGCGCGGACCGTCACGCCCAGACGCGCCGAGGCCTGGCCCACGGTCAGGCCATCGGCGTCAGTGGTATCAGGCATGCTCCCCATTGTCGTCGCGGCCGACGGCCGGTGGAGTGATCCCCATGGCTTCAAGGTTCCGTGCCTCCTGACTGGCCGGGTCGAAGGGCTTGGCCGCAGTGAGAACGACCCGTGCGTTCTCGGGGGTGATCACCTCCACGTCGCGGGTGTTCCAGGGAGTGTCCCGTGGGCCGTCGACCGAGTCCGGGCGCAACGCACGACAGGCCTCGACAAGGGAATCGACCTGGCTGAGCACGCACGAGAAGCTGACGCTCATCGCCGGCGCCTGCTCCGGAACGCTCGCCGCCTGGACGAGAAGTACGTCCTGGAACGCCCACCGGCGCAGATGCACGAGCCTGCCGGGGACGCTGAACAGGTCGAAGAAACCGAGGCCACGAGTCCAGAAGTCCACCGATGCCTCCATGTCGTTCGTGGGGATCGTCACGAACGCGGGCATTCCGTAGATGCCACGGAACGGCTCCGGCGGGACCGCGTCCGGGCCGGGAGCGGGCACGGGACTTGTCTCGAACGCGTTGTAGTAGTCGCTCATGCGTCCCAGCTTTCAGCCTCACGCGGCGTGAGGGTCAAGCGGTCCATGAGTCTTGATGGCCGTCGGGCCTGCTGATTGACTGGCGGCATGACTGAGCTCGGACCCGTCGCCTGGCCACCTGACCCGATCAGGACCGGGAGGCTCGTGCTCCGTGGGTCCGAGGCCCGGGACCGTGCGGCGTTCATCGATCTGCTGGCCTCGCCGGAGGTGCACACCTACCTCGGCGGCCCCCGGCCGCGTGACGGGCTCGAGCGCGAGACGCCTGCGGCGCCCGAGCGGTGGCCCGGAAGCTTCGTCGTCGATCTCGACGGAGCGATGATCGGCCAGATCCTGCTCAGGAGAGCAACGGAGCACCGTCGCCCGGCTGCCGTGGGGAAGGTCGATCTCGGCTACCTGTTCCTGCCGCAGGCGTGGGGATTCGGGTACGCCGCCGAAGCGTGCGCGGCGGCACTCGACTGGTTCGCCGACGCGCTTCCCGGCGAACCAGTGGTGCTCGCCACCCAGACCGCCAACACCCGCTCGATGCGTCTCGCGGCCAAACTGGGATTCACCGAGGTGGAGCGGTTCGAGGCATGGGACGCGGAGCAGTGGCTCGGCATGTGGTCCCCACTCACGCCGCGCGATTGAGGAACTTGCAGTGAGTCCCTTGACGACTCGGCGGGAGTACGGCGTGGAGATCACCGTCCAGTGGATACGGACGTCCTGGACGAAGGAATCCCGCGGAGGGGAGGCCGCCGCGCGCAGGAACGCCGCCCCGGTCGGCTTCGCTCTCCCGCGTACGGTGGCGTCCCGCGCGCACGTGATCCGCATGCATGAGTGTGACGGCTTCGAGCCGTATGACAGCCAGGAAGACCTGAGCAAGGTCGATGTCCAGCTTCGTGAGGCAGACGGCCGGCTCCGTGTGTTTCCACGGGTGCAGCCCTTGTTCGCCCTGCCGCCTCGGCAGCGGCGACCCCCAGGCGTCCGCCTCGCCCCTGGCCAGTGGGTGCGGTGGCAGCTCAACTACCGCTTCAGCAGTGCACTGGGGATCCGGGGCTGGTCGTACTGGCTGGACACGTTCAACATCGCCTATGGCCCGGTGAACGCGCATGTGTTCCTGTCCACGCCCACCGTCCTCATCGACGAACGAGGGCCGCTCCGATGACCCCTTTCTGACCCTGGGCACGGGGCGGGGGGACTGCGGCGTACCCCTGCGTTTCGGGAAGAATGCACGAGTACCTGTCCGGCCGGCCGATCAATCGACTCTCGACGCCTGCTTGGAGGCCGCTGTGGTGTTGAACGTGCCGTCCAGCTCCCGTAGTTCGTGGGAGGCGGCCGCGCTGCGGCTGCTGGACGACTCCTACAACTTCGCGGCCACCGGACCCCGGCTCCATGAGGACTGGGCGCACGACGTCCTCGCCGTGCTGCACCGCTCGGTCCCCGACCCCCGCGGTTGGGTCAGGCTCGACTGGGACCGTGAGAACACAGCCCGTCACACGGTGCCCGACTATCCCTTCGATCCGCCGGCTGCTTCGGAGTTCCCCAAGTGGCTGTATCCCCTGGAGGCGGAGGGGGCGGTCGCCGCGCTCGCCGTCATGACCGAGGAGTGGCAGGCGGAGTTCTCCCCGGTCCGCTCCCGCCCGGACCGGGACGCCGTCCTGGCGGACGCACGGACCCTGCTCGACCGGTACGGACCCACCGCGAGCTACTGGACCAACGCGACTGCCGCCGCCTCGGACCCGGCCCCGGACTTCGTCGCGGCGGGCCTGCAGGGAACCGAGTCCCATCTCTTCCTCACGGGGGAGTACATCAACGGTCTCGACCTGTTCGACGACCTGGGCCTGATCGCGGTGAACGATGGCGAGGTCGGCGTCTTCTGGTCCTTCGGGGCGTACTGAGCCGACCGGACGAGCGGCGGACTGTGGGCCGGCTCTCGGCACCCGGTGGTTCGAAGCGCAGCGTCAGGTGCCGGGAGACGCCTTCCTGCGACGCTTGGTAGGGGACCGCTTCGACGACATCGCCCCGGCCCTTCTCCTGCGGCTGCCGGCGTGAGATCCGTGTGCGCCAGAGGTCCCAGCCCCCTGGCGCACACGCTGGTCGCGGCGTGACCGTCAGACCCAAGGCCCGCCGTCCGGCCCGGGATGCGACGGTCAGGCCGCCTG
This sequence comes from Streptomyces mutomycini, assembly GCF_001700505.1. Lineage (GTDB taxonomy): Bacteria > Actinomycetota > Actinomycetes > Streptomycetales > Streptomycetaceae > Streptomyces > Streptomyces mutomycini. The sequence continues at coordinate 790 of NZ_MAPV01000215.1, read as the reverse complement.
CGGGAGCCCCTCGGGGGCCGTCTTGGCCGGTGCGACGCCGAAGATGTCCACTGCGTGGTAATACGTCCATGCCGTGCTGTTGCACGAGGTCAGTTTTGCGCCGGTGTAGGCGGCGCACACGCGTTTGAGGTCCGCGTAGAACGCGGAGTCGATGCGGGACTTGTTCGCGGGAAACGTGCCGGCGGCCTTGTAGTTGCGGTAGCCGAAGTCATGGCGGGCGCAGGCCGTCTGGAAGGGGAAGCCGAACGGGTTGTCGGGGGAGGTGCTGCAGTAGTCCGTCGACCAGTTGAAGCCGTACGCGGACCAGGCGCCCTGGTTGTTGCGGGCGGCGTTCCACGCGTTGTAGCTGGAGGCGCTCGTCTGGGTCCAGGAGCTGAGGACCTGCGGCTTGTCCGACGGGGCAGCCGAAGCGGAGGCCGCGGGTACGAGGGCGAGCGGTAGTGCCATGGCAACTGCGGTGAGCGGGACGGTGAATCTGCGACGCATGAGCAACCTCCGTGGGATGAAAGGGGGTTGTGCCGATAACGCTCCTCGCGGGTCGCGCGGGGCTGCTCATAGAATGACGTCATGTACCTGCCATGACTAGCGTCTTCGCCAGTTGATCGTCAGCTGATCGCCAGTTGGCTGTCAGCCGGTCGCCAGGAGTTCGGCCGCGCAAATCGGGCGGCGGTCAGCCGGGGGACCTGCGGGCCGGAAGCGGCCGTCCCGCGCCGCGACCGCGCGCTCCCTGTTCTGCTCCCCGTCCCCGTACCGCGTCAGGGCGTACGGGGGGGGGTGCCTCTATGTTTTT
>NZ_MAPV01000214.1 GCF_001700505.1 Streptomyces mutomycini | reverse complement strand
GGCCCACACCCAGGCCCCCAGCACGCCCCTCACGCCGTACTCCCCCGAACCGGATCGCGAGCAGCAGCGGTCCGTGTCCGCGCCCACCGCCGGGTGCGACTTCAGCCTGTACTTCTTCGGCGACTACCCCGAGGACGCCGACCGCGACAAGTACGCGCTGATCATGGAGGCTTCGAAGTACGCGGACGAGCACGGTTTCCACGCCCTGTGGCTCCCGGAGCGTCACTTCAACTCCTTCGGCGCGCTCTTCCCCAACCCCTCCGTGCTCGCCGCCGCGCTCGCGGCCCACACCAGCCGCATCAGGCTGCACGCGGGCTCGGTCGTCCTGCCGCTGCACCATCCGGTGCGGGTCGCCGAGGAATGGTCGGTCGTCGACAACATCTCCGGCGGCCGGGCGGGTCTCTGCGTCGCCGGCGGCTGGCACGCCACCGACTTCTCTCTCGCCCCGCAGCACTTCGGCCGGCACCGAGAACTGATGTACGAGCAGTTGGCGACCGTGCGGCAGCTCTGGTCGGGGCAGTCCCTGCCGACGACCGCCGGCGACGGTGAGCCCGTCGAGATCAGCCTCCACCCCCGCCCCCTGCAGCCGGAACTCCCCCTGTACGTCGCGGTGGTGAGCAACCCGGACAGCTACCGTCGGGCGGCGGCCGAGGGCCTGGGCGTGGTCACGAACCTGATGACACAGACCGTGGAGCAACTGGCGGAGAACATCGCACTGTACCGGCGCACCCGCGCCGAGCACGGCCTCGATCCGGCTGCGGGCCGGGTGGTGGTGCTGGTGCACACGTATCTCGGTGAGGACGCGGACCGCGCACGGGCCGAGGCGTACCGGCCGTTCGTGTCGTACCTGCGTTCGTCCTTGTCCCTCTTCGGGCAGGTCACCAACAGCCTGGGCTTCACGGCGGACCTCGACAACACTCCGGAGGAGGACGTCGAGTTCCTCCTCGAACGGGCGTATGAACGCTACTGCGCCTCGCGTGCTCTGATCGGCGACGAGCACACAGCGGCCGAGACGGTGCGCCGCCTGGTGGCCGCGGGGACGGACGAGATCGCCTGCTTCGTGGACTTCGGCGTGCCGACGGAGCGGGTCCTCGATGCCCTGCCGCTGCTCGACCGGGTCCGACGCCGCGAGCAGTCCGGGGCCCGGGAGCGGGCGGACCTCGCTCCGAAGCGAGTGCCGTTGTCGCCCGCGCAGCGCCGCATCTGGTTCCTGGAGCAGCTGCATCCGAGGACCAGCATGTACCACGAGCCCAAGGCGATCCGTCTGGACGGGCCGCTGGACGTACCCGCTCTGCGACGGGCCCTCCAGCAGGTCGCCGACCGGCATCCGGCGCTGCGGACGACGTTCGGCGACTCCGACGGCGTGCCGCACCAGGAGATTCGTGACCGGGTACGGATCGAATGCCCGGTCGACGACCACACGGGTGCGACGGAGGACGAGGCGCTGCGGGCCACGCTCGAGACGGAGGGGCGCCGGGTCCTCGGCCTGCGCGAGGGGCCGCTGGTGACGGCAAGGCTGCTGCGCCTTTCCGAGGAGCGGCATCTGCTCTTCCTGCTGGCCCACCACATCGTCTTCGACTCGTCCTCCACGGCGGTGCTCGTCCGCGACCTGGCCGCCTGCTACCGCGCCGCCGAGCCCGGAGCCCCCGAGTTGCCGCCCCTGCCGGAGGTGGCCCCGTCCCGTCCGGCGGACCACGCCGCGTCCCTCGACTTCTGGAGGCGTGAGCTCGCCGGGGCACCGGAACTCGACCTGCCCGCCGACCGGCCCCGTCCCCCGGTGAGGTCGGGAGCGGGAGCGAGCCTGACCCACGAACTGGACGCCGAACTGGCCGGTGCTGTGAAGGCGTTCGCCGCCGGTCACCGGACCACTCCCTTCATGGCACTGACAGGTGCCGTCGCAGCGGTCCTCGGCCGGCTGAGCGGGCAGCACGACGTGGTCCTCGGCACCGCGGTCGCAGCCCGGCCCGCCGGCGCCGAGCACCATGTCGGGCTCTTCCTCGACACCGTGCCCCTGCGTCTGGATCTCGCCGGCGACCCGGACTTCCCGACCCTGCTGCACCGGGTGCGCGCCAGCAGCACAGCGGCGTACGAGCACAGCGGCGTCCCCTTCGACGAACTGGTCGGGGCGCTCAACCCGCGCCGGGATCCGGGGCGCAACCCGCTCTTCCAGGTGATGGTGGAGTACGAGAACGAGGGCGAGGTGACGTTCGACCCGCCCCGGCTGGCGGCGACACTGCTCGACGTGCCGAGCGCGCGCGCCCCGTTCGACCTGACCGTCTACTTCACGCACCACCGCGAGGGCGTGCGCTTCATGGTCGAGTACGACACGGCCCTGTTCGACGAGGCCACGGTGCGTCGCTTCACGCACCACGTGGAGCAGGTGCTGCGCCGCGCCCTGGAGACCCCGGGCGCGCCGCTTCACGAACTGACCGCGGTGACCGCCGCCGACCGCGCGTCCCTCGCAAGGCTGGGGCGCCTGGACGAACCGTCACCCGCCGTCGAGGAGACCCTGCACGGGCTGTTCGAACAGCAGGCGCTGCGGACACCGGACGCCGTCGCGCTGGTGCACGGTGAGGAGAGCGTCCGCTACCGGGAACTGGACACGCGCGCGAACACACTGGCCCACGTCCTGCGAGCCGGTGGAGCCGTGCCCGGGGAGCGCGTGGCGCTGCTGCTGCCGCGCGGCCCGGAGCTGGTCGCCGCCGTGCTGGGGGTGCTCAAGAGCGGCGCCGCGTATCTGCCGCTCGACCCCTCGATGCCCTCGCCGCGGCTCGCCGCCCTCCTCGACGACGGCGCACCCGTCCTGCTGCTGGCCTCCGCCTCCGTCCTCGCGCGGCATCCCGGGCTCCGGCCGGGGCTGCCCGTGCGGCTCGTGGACGAGATCGACGCCGTCCCCGCGGCCGGCCCCCCGGCCGGCGGAGCGCGGCCCGAGGACCCCGCGTACTGCATCTACACCTCGGGGTCGACCGGCCGCTCCAAGGGAGTCGTCGTCCCGCACCGCGGCCCGGTCAACCTCGTGCGAGGCCACATGGACACGCACGCCGGGTTGCGCACCCTCCAGTGGACGTCGCCCTCGTTCGACGTCAGCGTGCAGGAGACCTTCACCACGCTGTGCTCCGGGGCGACGCTGGTGCTGATCGACGACGAGGTGCGGCACGACCCCGCGGCTGTCGCGGAGGCCGTACGCCGCCACAAGGTGCAGCGGATGTTCATGCCCTCCACACCGCTCAGGTATCTGATCGAGACGCAGCCCGAACTGCCGTCGCTGCGGGAGCTGTTCTCGGCCGGAGAGGCGCTGCAGCTCACCGACGCCTTCCGCCGCTTCCTCGCCGCTCACCCCCGGTGCGCGCTGTACAACCAGTACGGGCCGACGGAGACCTCCGTCATCGTCACCTCGCACCGGGTCGACCCCCGTGGCGAGGAGTGGCCACCGATCGGCACGCCGGTGCCGGGAGCGCGGATCGCCCTGCTGGACGGCGCGGGGCACGAGGTGCTTCCGGGTGCCGTCGGCGAGATCCACGTGGGAGGCGCGCCGGTCGCGCACGGCTACCACGCCCGCCCGGCCGAGACGGCCGGCGCCTTCCTCCCCGACGGCGCGGGTTCCGTGTCGTACCGGACGGGGGACCTCGGACGCTGGCGTACGGACGGCTCACTGCAGTACTGCGGCCGCACGGACGATCAGGTCAAGATCCGGGGGTACCGGGTGGAACCGGCTGAGGTCCAGGGGGCGTTGAGCACCCTGCCCGGGGTGCGGGACGCGGCCGTCGTGTCCCGCCGTGACCAGCACGGCGACAGTGAGCTCGTCGCGTACGTGGTCCCCGCCGCACCTGCGGCGGACCTGGGCGGGCTGCGCGCCGCGCTGTCCGCGGAGCTCCCCGGCCATCTGGTGCCGCGCCGCTGGGTGTGCCTGGACCGGCTCCCGGTGAACACCTCGGGCAAGCTGGACCGGAGCCGGCTGCCCGAGCCCGAGCCGGACGACACGGCCGGGGGCGAGGACGCACAGCCCGCGACCCGGCTGGAGAAGTCCCTGCACGAGCTGTGGTGCGACGAGCTGGGCGCGCGCAAGGTGCCGGTCACCGGGTCGTTCTTCGAGCTCGGCGGTCACTCCCTCGGCGCGATCAGGCTGCTGAACCGCACGGCGGACCAGCTGGGCATCGAGCTGTCCATGGCCGAGTTCTTCCTGGAACCAACCATCCGTGGTGTCGCGGGACGCGCCGAGCGGCCCGCCTCCCCCGGCCGGGTGGTGGATACGGCGCCGATGCCTTCCACGCTGCGCAGGCTGTGGCACCGGCACCACGAGCACTTCGACCCCGGCGTCTACAACGTCGCGCACCGCATCGACCTGGAGGGCGCACTCGATCCCCGGAACCTGGCGGGTGCGCTGGAGGATCTGGTGGCGCGGCATCACGCGCTGCGGAGCAGAGCCGTGCACCGCGACGGGCGGCATCTGATCGAGGTGCTGTCCCACGTGCCCGTGGACCTGCCGGTGGACGATCTGACCGCGCTGGCCGACGACGACGGTGCTGTGGAGCGGTGGTGCCGGGACCAGGCCACCCGCCCGCTGGCGATGGACCTCGCGCCGCTGTTCCGCTTCCGGCTCGCGCGGCTCGGAGGGGATCGCTGGGTGCTGGTCACCGTGTTCCACCACGCCGTCTGCGACGGCTGGTCCATGGGGGTCATCTGGCACGAACTCCAGAAGCTCCATGACGCCCGACAGCAGGGCACTGACAGTCAACTCCCCCAGCCTGCAATACAGTTCACCGACTTCGCTCGCACGGAACACGATCTGGGCAAGGAGCGCAGGGCGGAACTCGAACGGTTCTGGCGCACCGAACTCGACGGCGTACCCCTGCGGCTGCCGTTGCCGTACGACCGGCCGCGCCCCGCGAAGCTGTCCGGCAGGGGCGCGCTGCACACATGGGTCATCGACGGGGACGCCCCGCGGCGGCTGGCGGAGACGGCGACCCGCCTGGGGACCACTCCGTACACCGTCCTGGCCGCGACGTTCGCGAGCTGGGCGTCCGGGCTGTGCGGCGGTCTCCCGGACGTGGTCCTGGCCGCCTCCAGCGCGAACCGCACCCACCGCGACCGGTCCGACGTGGTCGGTATCCTGGGGGACGCGGTCCTGCTGCGCGCCCGGCTGGGCGAGGCCGCCACGTTCGCCGACCTGGTGACACAGCTGGGTTCGACGCTCTTCGCCGCGCTCGACCATCAGGAACTGCCCCTGACGGACGTGGTGGAGCTGGTCTCACCGGGGACGGGCGCCTCGCTGTTCCCGACCGTGCTCTTCACCGTGGTCACCACACCGCCGCCCACCCTGGACATGGGCTCGCTCTCGGCCTCGGTACGCGGCCTCCCGACGTCGGGCGTGGCCCGCAACGAGTTGTACGCGGTCCTGGTACCGGGTGCCGACACCATCACCGGCACCTTCGAGTACTCGACGGATCTCTTCGACGAGTCCACCGTCGAGTCCTGGGCCCGGTCCTTCGGCGAGCACCTCCGCCACGTCACCCGGGACCCGCACCAGCCGCTGCCCGCGCCACGCGCCCTCTGACGCGCCGGATGGCGGATGCCTCACCGGGCTGCTCCTTCGGTGTCGAGGCGGTCGAAACGGTCCGGGCCACCTGGGGGGACGGGGTCCGGCTCGACGAGGCAGTTCGCGACCGTACCCGTATGCGCTCGGCGCACCCTGTCCCGGCTGGGCGTGCCCGCCGTGCCGGTGGTGCCTGACAGGCGCGGGGCTCCTCAGCGGCCGGACGGCATCCTCGGCCGCATGACGCACCGTGACGGGTACCGGGCGGCGCCCTTGGTCCGATCCACCGACTGCGCCATCGGCAGAGACACGGAGCCGCGCGGACCGCTGCCGGCGGGGGTTCCTGACCGGGCTGAAGTGGGAGTGCAGGAAGGCAGAAATCATGATGAAACCCGAAAAGAGTGCCTTGTCCGCCCGACTGGTCCTCCGCCTGGCCCGTGGTGGGAGGGCGGGAATCGAGAGGCTTCCCAGGCCGCCGGCTGGTCCGCAACGGTTTCGCCCTGACTGCCGTTACACGGCCGAGCACTCCGGCGCGAACGGGTCGGAGAGAAATGGCCGGCACACGTGAACTAATTGTCCTGAACGGGCGCGGCCATGCCCTGGCGAACCACGCCCGCAGGAAGACCCGGGGAGTGGAAATCTGGACGCCAACTCGTTCGGAGAGGGCAAGGAGTTGGCATCGCGGAGGCTGCCGGGAAAGAGTCCGAGGTCACGTTGACAGCAACGAGCCGAAACTCTACGCTCGCATTCGAGCAACGGAAAAATCAAGTCGCTCCGAGCAAATTATGCCGCTTTGAGAGAGATTTCGTCAGCGGCACCCACCGCAGACCGAGCCGACTTCTCTAACTCCAACACTCCAGCCACTTACGGAAGTGTGGTCGCATGAAGGGCATAGTTCTGGCCGGAGGCACTGGCACCCGGTTATACCCACTGACGCACGCCGTCTCGAAGCAAATGCTTCCGGTATACAACAAGCCGTTGATCTACTACCCGCTCTCGGTGCTGATGCTGGGCAAGATCCGGGACATCCTGATTATTTCCTCACCCCAGCACGTAGGCGCTTTCCGGGAACTCCTGGGAGACGGCAGCCAGCTCGGAATCAATATCGAGTACGCCGCGCAGGCGGAGCCGAACGGAATTGCCGAGGCACTTCTCATCGGAGCCGATTTCATCGGCGACGAACCGGTGACGCTCGTACTGGGCGACAACATCTACCACGGCCCCGGATTCGGAAGACTTCTCCAGGCGGAGATACAGAATCTCGACGGCTGTGTGCTGTTCGGCTATTCGGTCGGCGACCCCGAGCGCTACGGCATCGGCGAGGTGGATGCCAACGGGCAGTTGATCTCCCTGCAGGAGAAGCCGGTCGCACCCAAGTCCGACCTGGCCATCACGGGTCTGTACGTGTACGACAACAACGTGGTGGACGTGGCCAAGAACGTGCGCCCCTCGCCGCGTGGCGAGTTGGAGATCACCGATGTGAACCGCGTCTACCTGGAGCAGGGCAGGGCCAGGATGGTCAACCTCGGGCGCGGATTCGCCTGGCTGGACACCGGGACCCACGACTCGCTGCTCCAGGCCTCGCAGTTCGTCCAGACGCTGGAACAGCGCCAGGGAGTACGGATCGCATGCCTGGAGGAGATCTCCTTCCGCATGGGCTTCATCGACGCCGCGGCGTGTTACGAACTCGGCAGTCAGCTGGCAAAGACGGACTACGGCAAATACCTGATGGAGATCTCCCACCACACCTGATTTCTCACCCATCCCATACTGAGAGGTGGCCCGTGCGCATACTTGTCACCGGGGGTGCCGGGTTCATCGGCTCGCACTTCGTCCGACAGACCTTGCAGAACAGTTACCCCGAGTTGGCCGGCGCCGAGGTGACGGTGGTCGACAAACTAACCTACGCAGGAAGAAGAGAAAATCTCGCACCGGTGTCCGAGAGCCCCACCCTGCGCTTCGTCGAGGGCGACATCTGCGACACGCAACTGATGCCGGAAGTGATGCGGGGCATGGATCTCGTAGTGCACTTCGCCGCCGAGTCCCATGTCGACCGTTCCATATCCGGGGCCGCGGAATTCGTGCGGACCAACGTGCTGGGGACACAGACACTGCTGACCGCCGCACTGGACACCGGGGTCAGCAAATTCGTCCATGTATCGACCGACGAGGTGTACGGCTCCCTGGACGCCGACGGAGAGCCGTGGACGGAAGAGGAGCCGCTGGCCCCAAATTCCCCCTACGCCGCTTCGAAAGCGTCCGCCGACCTCATGGTGCTCGCCTTTCACCGCACCCACGGCCTGCCGGTGTGCCTCACGCGGGGATCCAACACCTACGGACCGCACCAGTACCCGGAGAAAATTGTTCCACTGTTCGTTTCCCGTCTACTGACCGGCCGAAAAGTGCCGCTCTACGGCGACGGCGAGAACATTCGTGACTGGCTGCACGTCGACGACCATTGCCGGGGCATTGCACTGGTGGCCGCGAGCGGAAAGTCCGGGGAAATCTACAATGTCGGCGGCGGAACGGAACTGACCAATCGCGCGCTGACCGAGCGGTTGCTCGAACTGCTCGGCGCGGACGGCTCGATGGTGGAACAGGTGGCCGACCGCAAGGGTCACGACCGGCGGTACGCGATGGACATCTCCAAGATCTCGCACACCTTGGGCTACCGGCCTGCGGTGGAGTTCGACGAGGGCCTCGCGGCGACGGTCGACTGGTACCGCCGGCACCACGGCCTCTGGCGGGGCGCCGCTTAGTCTCGCCGCGCTTCCACGAAGAGGGGGCCGGGCCACAGTCGTGAAGGCTGTGGCCCGGCCCCCTCTCCCCTTTCAGCTCGGCACTGCGATCCGTGCGGTGGCTCGGGAACCCGATACTTCCACCAGCCTTTCGCAAGGCGGGAGTTCGCCGCCGATGCCCGTCAGGAACCAGCACGTGCGGTCCCGGGAGAGCCCGGTGAACAGTTCGGCCAGCCGGGGGTCGGCTTCGAACGGATCCGTACCGGCCGTCGCGTCCACCACCACCAGGGAAGGATCGGCGGACAGGGCACACAGCAACGCCAGCCGCCAGCGGTCCTCAGAGGAGAGCGGCTCCGTCCGGGACTCGGTCAGCGGCTCGGAAGCGGTGTCCTCCACAACCACCGCGGCGCGCAGCCGGTCCAACCCGTCCTGTACACCGGGCCGGTCCGTCAGCCGGTCGGGGAAGGAGGCGACCAGCCGGCCCGCCTCCTCACGCGTGTACCTCGGATCCTGCGGGCGGACCCGGGCGATGTGCCGCTCCACGACGGACGGGGCGAGGGAGGTGACGTCCACTCCGCCGATGCGCACCTGTCCGGACGTCGGCGCGACGTCGCCGGTCAGCAAGTCGCCGAGCAGCAGCCGGGTGCCGTCGGGGGTTCCGACGAGCGCCGTGGTCGTGCCGCCCGGGATCTCGAACGAGACCGTGTCGAGCACGGTCGTGCCCTCCACCCGCACACTGACGCCGTCGAAGACGAGGTCGGTGCTGTCGGGCCAGTCGGCGCCCGGCCGGACCTCCTGCGACCCGGAATCCCCGATGTCCAGCAGCCTGCCGATGGTGGCCATCACCTCGTGTGCGTTCATGACCGTACTGGTCAGCAGGACGGCTTCCATCATGGGCCGGTACGTGAGTACCGACAGCACGATCAGTGCGACACCCCTGGTTCCCGAGAGCCCGTCGGCGGAGACGGCCGCCCCGCAGGCGCCGACAGCGGCGCACGCGGCGAGTTCGACCGCCCGCCACAGCAGCACCTCGCCGGTGGCGGTCGGCAGGAAGCCGCCCTGGCGCCCCGCGCCCCGCTGCTCGTAACTCCTGCGGAGCCACTCCGACCCGTCGGGCTCCTCGCTGCGTGACAGCAGCCGGACCACGAGGAAGGAGCACAGCGCCAGCACGATCAGCCCCGCCGCCAGAGTCAGGGCCATCTGCAGGTTGACGAAGGCGCTGATGACGATGACGGTCAGCGGTGTGGCGACCGCGGCCACCACCGGCCGCATGACGTGTGCGGGAAGTCCCATCAGGACCACGACCGCGGTGCCGTCGAGCGCGGCCAGCCGGTCGGAACGCCCCACTCCGAGGGTGCGGTTGGGCAGTGTCGCCGTGTGCTCGGCGACCTTCCTGTGCAGGGTGGTCACCAGTTCGGCACCCAGCTCGTTACCGAGGGGCACGCTGCGGTGGTGAAGTACCGCGTACACCAGGCTGACGGCCGCGAGGGCGGCGATCCAGCCCCAGGGCGCTGCCGCACCTGGGGTGAGAAGGCCCGTCGTGATGGGCACGACGAAGGTGAAGGCGACCCCCTGGACGACGGCGCCCAGGAGCAGGAACAGGCACAGGGATGCCAGTTTCTTTCTCCCCGAGATCTGCAGGAAGCGAGCGAGTACGGCCCTCATCGGGGCACCTCCTGAGACGCGGGGGTTCCTGCGGACCCGGTGGACAGGGCCACGGGGTCCGCAGCACGGCTCGGTCCCCCGACGGGGCCGAGCAATCCGACGGGGCCGAGCAGCCCGGCGTACGGGCTGCCGGGACCGGCCAGTTCCTCGTGAGTACCCGATGCCACCACCTTCCCGGCTTCGGTCACCACGATCCCGCCGTCGACCACCGCGGGCGGACCGGTGGAGACGACCAGCACGGCCGCGCGGTCGCACAGTTCGGCGACCGCTGCCCGGATGATGTCCGGACGGCCGGGAAAGGCCCTCTCGTCGAGCAGGACGACCTCGCGGTCCGCGGCGAGCAGCCGGGCGAGCGCGAGCCGCTGGAGCTCGGGGTACGACTGCGGCGCCTCGGAGCCGACGATCGCGTCGTAGCCCCGGGGCAGCGCGGCGATCGTGTCGTGGCAGCCGGCGGTGCGCGCGGCGCGTTCGGCCTCCGCGGTGCTGCCGTCCGTACGGTCGGCGGTGATGTAGGCGCCGATAGGGCCGATCACGACGGCAGGGTCGGCCTCCACCGCGGCGAGCCGCTCCTCGGGCGTATCGGTGAGCAGCCGGTCGATGACCGAGTCCGCGCCCGCGTCGGTGGTGGCGACGACGGTCAGCACCCCGCGCTCGGGCAGCTCCAGGGCGGGGCTCCGGGCCGGCTCGGCCTCTGGGGCCACGCCGTCGGCGGTGCCGGTGGTGTCCGCCCCGCCTGCCGCCTCTGACGGGGCCGTCGCGGAGGGCAGGCTCCCGGGCGCGAACTGACCCAGGCGTGCCGCGGCCTTCTTGCCCTCACCCACTTCTTCGACGAAGTAGGTGATGGCCAGCAAGGGTGCGGCCAGTCCCGTGCCAACCAGCAGGAACGGGATCAGGTCGGCCGGGGCCAGCCACTCCGAGCGGGTCAGCAGGGCGCCCCCGCACAGGACGAAGACGAGCACGGTCAGCGGTGAGAAGGCGATCTCGGCCAGCGCCCGGCCGCCCAGCAGCAAGCCGATGCGGCTCCGGAAGAACTCGCTGAACTCATCAGTGACGTCGGCCAGCCGGGCTGCGGATCGCCGGGTGGCGGCGGCGGTGTGGGCCCGCGTACCGACCGGGCTGACGCGGCGCGGCAGGTCCACGGTGGGGCGTACCGCGTCGATGCCACCGATGCTCTCCGCGTAGTCGGTCGCCATCTCGCGGAAGAAGCGCGCGGAGATGAAGCCGAAGACGACGAAGCCGATCAGGATCGGGGCCAGCGTGATGAGTGCCATCAGCCAGTCGACCCAGAACAGATAGCCGACCGACAGGAGGAACACGAGACCCGCCGAGAGGAGTTCCGACCCCGCCCGGCCCACCGTGACCCCCATGGAGACGATGTCACGGCCCAGTGTGGTGCCGTGCTCCGTCCAGGCGGCGTGCAGGGGCCGGGCGGCACGTGCGCCGCGCAGCCTGCCGGTGACCGCGAGAAGCAGTGCGTCCTGGGTGCGCGCCCCCGCCTCCTTGCTCAGGGCACGGCCCACCAGTTGGACCACGAACCCGACGACCGCCGCGGCGGCGGCCACGAGGACGAGCCGGTAGATCCTGCCGCCGTCGGGGTCGCCGTCGAGCAGTTCCCGGCACACCTCGACGAAGGCGAGGACGGGGCCTACCGTGGCCACCGCCGCGGCCGCTTCCAGGGCGAGCGCCGTACGGGTGCGCCAGACGATTCCGGTCGATGCGCTCATCGCTTCGTGACCAGGTGATCACCGAGGACCAGGAAGTCGATGTCGGTTCCGAGGAAGCACTCGAGCGCGTCCTTCGGGGAATTGACAACCGGCTCGCCCGCGACGTTGAAGGAGGTGTTGACCAGGCACGGCACATCGGTGCGCGCGGTGAATTCGCGGAGCAGCCCGGCCAGCCGGGGGTTGCTGTCGTCCGTCACGGTCTGGATGCGGGAGGTGGCGTCGACATGCGTGGCGGCCGCGATGGTCTGCGTGTACTCGGGCTTCACCGGGAACACGAAGGTCATGTACGGCGAGCGCTCCTTCTTGCCCATCTCGAAGACCTTGGGCGCGTCCTCTTCCAGGACGATCGGGGCGAAGGGACGGAACGGCTCTCGGTGCTTGACGCGGGTGTTGATGATGTCCTTCATGTCCGCGTGGGAGGGGTTGGCCAGGATGGAGCGGTTACCGAGCGCGCGCGGACCGTACTCGGTACGGCCCTGGAACCAGCCGATGACGGTCTTGCCGCTGAGCAGTTCGGCGGTCTTCGCGACGATCGCTCCGTCGGCGTGCTCCTCCCAGACGACACGATCGGTGTAGGCGTCCAGGGTGGCGACGATCTCCTCGGCGGTGTACTCGGGGCCGAGGTAGGGAGTCTTCACGGGCACGAGCGGGACGTTCTTCTCGCGGACGACGTGGGCCGCGGCACCGATGGAGACACCCGGGTCGCTGGCGCCGAAGCTGACCTCGGCGCGCTCGAACGGCAGGTCCTCCAGGAGCTTGGTGTTGTTGACGCAGTTGAGCGCCACACCACCCTCGTAGATGAGGTTGCGCAGGTCGGTGACGTCGGCGAGGGCGCGCAACTGGTGCGCGGTGACGACTTCGAGGGCCTGCTGAGCGGCGCTCGCGACACGAACCTGGAACTCGAACTCACCCCGGTTGTCGTCGTTGCCGCCGAAGATCTCGTCGAAGAGGGGGAGGTAGGCGCGAGGACCACGAGGGTCGTTGGCCAGGGCCAGCGAGTAGCGCCCGGGGCCGTCGAAGGTGACGACATGGTTGAGGATCGGGTTGTCCTCCTGTGCCGGCGGCTCGCCGAACCCGCCGAGGCCCATGACCTTGTACTCGTCATTGTTCGGGGTGAAGCCGAGGTATCGCGTGATCTCCGCGAAGAGCTGGGCGATCGAGTTCTGGGCGTCGATCGTGAACTGCTCGAACACCTTCACCTCGCCATCGCGGACCTCGCCCATGATGGCGCTGTCCGCCTCGCCCTGGCCGTCGCTGATGATGAACGCGGTGTCGTCGAAGCCGGAGAAGGTGCGGCCGCAGGCGAGGTGTGCCCGGTGGTGCGGGACCGGGACGAGCTTGTCCTCGGCCAGCTCGTACCCGGTGTTACGGACGAAGTCCTCGAGGATCGCGTTCTTGCCGAGCATGCCGGTGTAGAGCTCGCCGAAGCCGGAGAGAGCCTGGAACTTGTACTCGGGAGGTATCGGCGAACCGGCGATCTTGGAGATGGCCGCGTCGGCGAACTCCGGGCTGAACCGCCAGCCGAAGGCGTAGTAGTCGACGTCGGAGAAGTCGAGCCCCGCCTGGCCGAGGACCCAGCGCATGGCGTTGATCGGGAAGGCGGTGGTCTTCTTCTGGCGGTTCATGCGCTCTTCCTCGACGGCGGCAACCAGCTTGCCGTCGACGAACAGTGCCGCGGCCGCGTCGTGCCCGAGGAAGCTGTGCCGGTCGACGCTGTCCTGCGTATAGCCGTAGAGCTTGCCGAACAGCTCGCCGGCTCGGGAGAAACCGTTGTAGCCAAGAACTATCACTGCGCTGTCTCCTCTGGTGCACGGGTCCCTGTGAGCCGTGCTTGTCATGTTGTGGCCGGAATGAGCGGCCGGTAGCCACGAAGGGCGGAACCGCCTTCTGCCCCGGGTTGGTTCAGATGTCCCGTTCCGCGAGCCATCCGCGGATCGCGGCGGCGGTCACGGCGATGTTCTCCTCCATGAGCGTGAAGTGGTCGCCCTCTGTGGTGACCAGCGTGTGAGGAAGGGGCCAGGCAGCCCGCCAGCCGTCGTCGTCGAAGCCGTCGGCCTGGTACGGCAGGGGCTTGCCGGCGCGCACGAAGAGCGTCGGAGCCTTGACCTCGGCGATCGCGCACTCGTCCATCAGCGTGTGGTAGTGCCCCATCGCACTGAGGCGGACGCCGCTCAACGCGTCGCTGCCGAAGAGGTGTTCGCGGGCGAAGAGCCCCTCCAGCATGGCCCGGCTCAGGTCGTCGGAGAACTGCGTACCGGCTTGGAAGGTGTCCAGGACGACGGTGCCCGAGGGCGCAAGCCCTTCTCGTTCCGCCTGCGCGGCAAGGGCGTGCCCGATCAGCCCGCCCGCGGAGTGCCCGAGCAGCACGAAGGGCCGCGAGCCCACGGCCCTGCGCAGTACCTCAACCTGGAGGCCGAGGTACGCCTCGAACGACTGCGGCACCAACTCACCTTCCCTGAAGCCGGTGTTGACCAGCACCATCACATCACGTTCGCCCTGGATCTGCTGGGCGAGCCCGACGTACTGGAGAGGTCCCGCAGTCGCCGTGATGGCCGGGACGCAGACGAGAACCGCGCGGTCCGCATCGCCCCTGGCGAGACGGACGGGTTCCTGCAGGTGCTCCGCCGCAGTCTCGTGGCCGAAGGCGGGGCGCAGCCGGCCTGCGGCCTGGATGAGGTCCATGCCGGTCGAGCCCGCCCTGCCGAGAGCGTGGGACTGGCGGTAAAGGGCCTCCAGGCTGTCGAACGGTGATGCGGGAGCGGTGGCGGTCGCGCCGGTGGTGCCCGCGTCACCGGGCTCGGGCGCGGTGCCGATCAGGTCGACGAGGTTCGCGGCGAGGAGCGCCGTGGTCGGGTGCTCGAACAGCGTGGCCGCGGCGAGTTCCAGGCGCAGGAGGGAGCCGAGCCTGGAGCGCATGTCGATGCCCGCCATCGAGTCCACGCCCAGGTCGAGAAACTCGGCGTCCACGTCGATGACTTCGGGGTCGCCGTGTCCGAGGACCGCGGCGAGCTCGGTACGGACGAGGTCCTCGACGAGCTGGGCCCGCCGGCCGGGCTCGGCAGCCAGGACCCGCGCCACGGCGTCCTGCCCCGACTGCGCGGAGCGGGCGACAGGCCGCCGGGCGGGCGTCTGCGGGGTTGGGGCCTCGGCGTGCCGGTCACGCCGGAAGCCGGCAGTGGACACCGCTCGAAGAGTCAGCTCGCGGGCCTCGGCGACCGGCCGCCCCGTCGTGTCGGCCATGTGCAGGCCGAGCGCCCCGTCTCCCGCGTCGGACAGCCGCACGCGAAGGCTCGTGGTGCCTGCGGCGTCAAGGATCCGCACCCCGCCCCATGCGGCGGACAGCCACACCTGTGTGCCGTCCGCGCCCGTGTCCGTCGGCTGCTCGGCGATGCGGGGGTGCAGCGCGGAATCGAGCAGGGCCGGGTGCAGGCCGCCGAAGCCGTGCCCCGCGACAGACGCCTCGTCGGGCAGCGCCACTTCCGCGAGGATGTCGGTGCCGTTGCGCCAGGCGGCGCGCAGGCCGCGGAAGGCAGGCCCGTGGACGTGGCCCCGCTCCTCCGACGCGGCGTAGAGGGCGTCGACTTCGAGAGCCTGTGCGCCGGGCGGCGGCCAGGCTCCGGACAGCGCGCGGAACTCCGAGGTGTCCACGGGGCTCCGCAGGACCGGCGCGACGACGGCTCGGGCGTGGCGCGTCCACTCCCCCGCCTCCTCGCCGGACGCGGGGCCGAACCTGGAGTGCACGGTCAGGGTACGCAGGCCCGCCTCGCCCGCCGCACCGACCTGGACCTGGACGTGCACGGCGGCGTCCGGGTCCAGGACCAGCGGTGCTTCCAGGGCGAGTTCGTCCACCTGGGCACAGCCGAGCCTGCCTCCCGCGTACAGCGCCCAGTCGAGCAGGACGCTGCCGGGCAGCACGACGGTGTCCCCGACCGCGTGGTCGGCGAGCCAGGGGTGGGTGGCCTGCGCGAGCCTTCCGGTGAGCAGGGCCGTGTCGCTCTCGGCGGGCTCGACCAGGCCGGTGAGGAGCGGGTGGTCGGCGGCCGTGAGCCCCATGGTGCCCGCGTCACCGGCGGGCGTGGAGACGTCCAGCCAGTAACGCTGGTGCTGGAAGGCGTACGTGGGTACGTCGGCGGGGCGCGCCGACGGGTCGAGCAGGGCCGCCCAGTCGATGGTGCCGCCGCGCGCCCACAGCGCCGCGGCGGTCGACAGCAGTGCGGGGCGCGCCTCCTGGCCCTGCCGCAGGGCGGCGGTGACCAGGACGTCGGGGCCTTCGGCCGCCGTGGCCTCCTCGACGGCGGTGGCCGTCTCCGGGGAGACGAGGGTGCCCAGCTCGACGACGGCCTCGACGCCGTCGCCGAGGAGCGCCTTCACTGCGGCGTCGGAGCCGGCCGGCTCGCGCAGGGTGCGGTACCAGTGCTCGGCGTTCAGGTCGCCGGCGGCGAGGCGTGCCCCGGTGACGGCCGAGTACATCCGTACGCGTCCGGCGCCCGCAGTGACCTGGGCCGCCAGTGCCCTCAACTGCTCCTGCGAGGAGTCGGCTTCAGGGGTGCCTGCGACCGCGTCGTCATCGTCATCGTGCTCGTGCTCGTGCTCGTGCTCGACGAGCAGGCGGCCCTGGCCGGCGGCGAGCAGCGCGCCTTCGGTGCGGGACAGGACGCCGGCGGCGCAGGCAGCGGCGATCTCGCCGACCCCGACGCCGACGACGGCGGCCGGGGTGATGCCGAGGGCCGACCACATTTCGGCGAGCGACACCGTGGCCGCCCACAGGACGGGGCGGGCGACGGCCGGGTCGGCGAGCCTGCCGGGTTCGTCGCGCAGGACGTCGAGGAGGGCGAACCCGGTGTGCGGGGCCAGGGCGGCGGCGCAATCGGCCATGGCAGAGGCGAACACCGTTGAGGTGCCGAGGAGTTCGCTTGCCGCGTCGACCAGCCCTTCGGCCCGGTCGGGGAAGACGAACGCGGTCCTCAGCGGCCCGCGGGCCACGCCGCGCGTGGCGGCCTCATCGGGAACGTCCCCGGCCGCGAGGGTGTCGAGGGCGGTGGTGAAGCCCGTGGCGTCCTCGGCGAGGACGACCGCACGGTGATCGAAAGCGGTACGGGCGGTGGCCAGCGCCACCGCCGTCCCCGCCAGGTCCACATCGCGCGACACGGCGTGCTCCCGCAACCGCGCCGCCTGGGACCGCAGCGCGGAAGACGACTTGGCGGAAAGCACCCACGGCAGCACACCGACAGCCTCCCGCCCGGCCACGCCCGCACCCCGGGCCACGACCTCACCGCCG
>NZ_MAPV01000213.1:267-11189 GCF_001700505.1 Streptomyces mutomycini | reverse complement strand
GGGCCTGTTTCCCTCTCGTGGGGGTGGGCGGGCGTTTGTGTGTTGCCTGTCCAGATTTCCGCCGCTCGCGCCAGGAGGTCTTCCGATTCGTCGCGGACAGTGTCTGAGAGAGCACCGAGCATGCCCCACAGCTTGGTGGTTTTGGAGAAGCTGGACGTGACCTCTGATACCTCGGGGACGCCGTTGAGGTGCCGGTCGGTGAACTCGCGGAGCACTGTGATGAGGTCCCGGGCAGCCACGGTTGAGGGGTGCTCGTTTGCGCTGGAGCCCGCAGAAATCGGCTCCCATGAGCTTGGGTCTGTTTCATCCCAGCCGGAGTCTTCCCTGTTGGATCGGCGTGTCGAAGCGGATCGAGCAAGGGTGGGGTCGTGCCTGGGTGGCGTACGTACTGGGTGCCACCGGCTTCCCGCGCAGGGCCCTGCCGTAGGGCCTGCGCGGAACGCAGCACCGAAGGACAACGCAATCACTGCCGGGTGAAGTGCCACATCTGCGAAGTAGTCGGGGAGTTGGGGTTGGGCAGTTCACGCAGCGGTGCGTAGTTGTCGTCTCCGAACAGGCCGGTGACAGCAACGTCCTCGTTCAGGAAGGGCGACAGAACCCATCGTGCAGGGCTTTCGTCGGTGGACCTGAGGATCCACCATTGGGACTTGTTCGTCGTGCACGCAGCCAGGTACACCGAGCCCCCCGGCTCTCCGGCCCTGGCATCGGCGCAATTCCCGGTACGGGCGCTCTTCCAGTGGAAGGTTCCGGGACGCCCGTTCACCTGCTCGAACTGGAATGTGCGCGGGAAGGGATGGTCTTGCCGGTAGTAGACCTGAAGGAAGGTGCCGGCGTTGCCGACCGTGTCGTCAGGGACCAGGTAGTTGGTGTGGGCGTCGTTGGTGATGACAACAGGCCCGGAGGGGACGGGGGCGGCGGTGGGTACGGCTTGGGCGGACCCTGTCAGGACTGCGACGGAAAAGATGGCGGCCGCGGCAGCGGCCCAGCGACGGATAGTCATACGGGCGATCTTGACGGGCCAGATTTGTGCCAAACCGTTTTTCCGGGAGATGACCACCCGATCGAGGAGAACCAGCTATCCGGGGTGGACCGGAGCCGCTGTCCGGCTCGGAGCTCTCCACGGCGGACGGAGTGCTGGTACTGACCCAACCTGACAAGCAGGTTGCCACCGCGGCCTGGAAGAAGACATATGGACGCCACCCGCTGAAGGGGCTTCGTCGACCCCAGAGCCGGTGGTCGCCCGGCTGCGACCTGGTAACACGGGCAGCACAACACGCCACCGACCGAAGCGACAGTCTCTGTGCACTCTCTGATTCACGCGGGGCGCACGCCCCCTTACTCCTATTGGGTGACCAATTCGAGGCGATGATTGCGGCAAGATCGAAGTGAAGTGATCTTGCCGCACGAGTCCTTCTCATTCATGCCCATCGAGCAGCCCGCACGATGGGCCTCCCTCTGCGAGAGCGGCGATCCAGGGTCTTCTCGCGCAGCACGAAGGGGCGCCCCCTGGGCGGGAGCGCGTCTGTGCGCAGGTCACCCATTGCATGGTCAATTGGATGAAACCGAGGAGTATTGATATGGCGTTGACATCGGCAACGGTTGCGGCTGAGTTGGAGGCTGCGAGCAAGGTCGGGGATCCCGCGGCTGACACGCTGGTGACCGACCTCCTCGAGAACAGGGAGGTCGACGGGATCAACGCCCTGTTCCGGACGATCGGAACGCTCAAGCCCGACACGGATATGTCACGGCTTCCCGATCGGCTGGCCCAGTTCCTGCGGGAGGCAGCTACCCCGCCGCCGGATTGGAGCGAGGTAGAAGTCAAGGCCGCCGAGGGCTTCTTCGGCCACCACCACGGCACCGCCTCGATGCTGCAGGGCACCGTCGGCCTCATCGGCACCTACCTCGCACCCACCGGGGCATTCACCCTGCGCTCCACCGGTCGCCTCGGAGGTGTCGAGGGACCGGGCCGGAGGCTGTCGCAGTCCTCTCGCCTGTTCATCGACATGGGCAACAAGAACGCCATGCGCGACGGAACCCTGGCCGCCACCGTCACGAAGGTGCGCCTCGTGCACGCCTCGGTACGCCAACTGCACAAGCAGAGCGGCCAGTGGGACTACGACCAGTGGGGCGAGCCGGTCTCTCAGAAGTACACCACCGGCGCCGCCTGCGTCTTCAGCACCCAGATCCTGCAGGGCATGAGGAACCTCGGCATCGATGTCTCCGCCGACGACGCCCGCGGCTTCATGTGCGCCTGGCACTACGTCAACCACTACCTTGGCACGCCGGAGAAATGGCAGCTGCCCAAGGATGCCGACGAAGCCGAACGGCTGTGGAACCAAGAGCGGGACAAGGAATGGAAGAAGACCGACGACGGCGTCTTCATGACCGCCCAAGCCATCAAGTTCTACCGCGACCTTCTGAAGCCGGGGGCCAGTGATGCCTACATCGCGCTGACCCGCGTAGCGCTCACCGACAAGTACGCAGACATGGCCGACTTGCCCAAGAGCCCCCTTGATCTCGTGGGCAAGCCGCTCGCAGCGGGCCACGGCCTCGTCAGCGGAACGGCCGGCGGTCTCTTCGGCGGAGCCACCCAGCGAACCGTCGGCGTCAACCCCTACAAGGACCTCCTGGGAGTCGCCTCGAAGGCCTTCAACGAGATCGAGCAGTACGCACTCACCCACGACCAGGACGACCAGCCCCAGATGCACCAGGAACTCAACGACAACCGCTGACCACCGGTTACACGGCCTAGCGGAGCCGCCAAGCTCACCGGAGCACCGCGCGCTTGGCGGCTGCAGCTTCTCACACAGGCTAAGGGCGGAGGCAACTGAATCCTCTGCCCCAGTTCAGCTCAACACGCTGAACTTGACAGAGAAGTCCCAGTCATCGTGCTCGGGTGACCGGTCAGTCGTTGAACCAGGATGGTTAGTGGACAGGGAGTCAACGAACGCACGGTAGCGCCGGGCCGCTGTGGCCGCTTCGGGGTCATCTGAGCCGAGGACCTTGACCCCTGATGTTGGACACACGGGACACTGGATCCTGAGGATCTGAGAACGGACATCTCGTGGTCATGAAGAACTATCCGCCGGAGTTCAAGGCGGACGCGGTCGCGTTGTACGAGTCGCGGCCGGAGGCGACGATCAGGTCGGTCGCCGCCGATCTGGGGATCAATCCGGAGACTCTGCCGGAACTGGGTGAGGGCGGCCGGGGTGAGCCGTCCCCGGGGGCGGCGGACGCAGGAACTGTCCCAGCCGCCGGCCCCGCTGGAGGCGGAGAACGCCGCCCTGCGGAAGAAGATCCGCGAGCTGGAGGAGGAACGCGAGATCCTGCGCAAAGCGGCGAAGTATTTCGCCGGGGAGACGCGCTGGTGAACCGCTTCCAGTGTGTCGCCGACCTCCAGCGCCGCTACGGCGTGAAGCGGCTCTGCAGCATCCTCGGCGTCAGCCGCTCGAGCTTCTACTATTGGCGCCGGACAGCCGCGGACCGGGCCGCCCGGCAGGCGGCCGACCAGTGCGAGAAGGATGGGACGGTCGGGCTTCGCGAGCCGGAGCCGTCGAGGGAGCAGAGGGACGTCGTCGCCGAAGCAGTTGACCTCTGTCCTTCGGGAGCCATCAGCTTCCAGTTCCGCCCCCTGAGCGGGGGCGCTTCGTAGACTCTGTGCCCCCTGGGTCCGGAAGATGGCCGCTCACCGTCCTTGCCGGCCCCTGCCGGGGCAGTCGGCGGTGTGTGCCGGATGGGGTGGCCCCGTCGATGGACGTCCTTCGGTCAGGCGCTCTGCCACCACCGGCGGGGCCAGGCCGGTTCGCAGGCACATCGTCTCGGGGCAGGGCTCGCCGAGACGGTCCTGGCGGCCGGGATACTGGGCCGAGACGACGTTCACCCAGTCGACGACGGCACGTAGGCGCCGGTCCTCGGCGTGGTCCGTGCCGTTGAGGGTGAAGTGGCGCAGCGGCAAGGACCGGGCCTCGATGCGGTTGAGCCGGGCGCGGGGTCGGCGGGCAGGCATCTCGACGTTGTTCGCCAAGGGGCCAGGTGCTGACGCACCGGCACTTCTTCGTGGTCAGGTACGGCCGATGTCAGCACCTGTCAGGTGGCCCGCACCGCGGGCAGTGAACTCGCTCCCGCCGGCGGCGACCGCGCTTCCGATCCTGGCCGCGACCTCCGGGTGGGTGAGGTACTCCCCGATGTCGTGCGCCCGGTCGCGGGCGTTGGTGACGGCCAGCTCGGTCAGTTCACCCTTCCAGTCGTCTCCGAGCGGGCATCCGATCGCGACGCCGTCGGTCGGGCACCAGGCGTTCACCCAAGCGGCCACCCGTTCGGGGCGCTTGGCTCCGCCGGTGAGGAGCCGGCGGTACACCGCGTCCAGTCCGAGCGGGCTGCCCGCGGTGACGAGCAGGCGGATGTCCGGTCCCGGTGCGAGTCGGTCGATGAGGTCCATGCCGACCACGGTGCCAAGGCTGTGCGTCACCAGGAGGAGCTCGCCCGAGGTGGGCATCGTGGCGAGCACGGTGTCCAGAACCGTTTCCCGGACGCTCGGCTCCGTGAGGTAGGCGGCGACATCGCGGAGGGTCGTGGCGATGAACCACTCGTCCACGTCGGTTTTGGCGGCCAGCCAGCTCAGCTGCCGCTGCAGGGCCCCGACTGCAGCGCTTCCGAATGCTTCGGTGGCCCGAAGGTCCTCCCGCGGCATCCCCGCGCTCCCTGCGGCTTCGGCGACGAGTTCCTCGTACGTGCTCCTGGCCGGACCGGCGGGCGCACACGTCTCCGCCGCCCGGCCGGCCGCCCTCTCCTCGAACGAGCGAGGGACGGATTCGTGCTGCTCGACGGCCTGTATGAGTTCGTTGCCGTAGTACGGGAACCACACGTCGGCCGGGTCGACCGTTTGCATCCCGGCGCAGGTGAGCCCGTGGTTGAGGCCTGCGGACCAGCACCGGCGGAGCACCTGGGGGTCTTTTTCCTGCTGGCTTCTGCCGTGCAGGAAGACGAGATGCCGGTCACCGCCGAATGCCGTTTCCCTGGCACGGAGTCCGACGTGACCGACAGCGGCTTCGCGCGCGGGTGGCGCCGTGGACGCGCCGTCGGGACCGGGCAACGACACCCCCGGCAGCGAGCGCGGTGCCGTTGGCACCCCCTGAAGACCGGCTTCCGGGCCCATCTCGCTCAGCAGTGGGTGAAGCTGAGGCATGGCGCCGGGCTGCAACGAGGCGAGGTGTCGGAGGATGGAGCTGGTGCGTGCGCCTTCGTTCGCCACCCAGGAGATGGCGTCGTCGCCGTCGCCGGGCTGCCACACTGCGCCGTCCTTGCGAAGGGTGCGGCCCTGTGCGTCCTTCTCCGGTACCCCGCTGTGGTGCAGCGCCACTACTTCCCACTGGTCGTTGTAGACCGGCGAACCCGAGTTTCCCTGCTGGGTGTCGGCCCTGTACTGGAGGAAGTCGTCCAGCCGGACCAGTAGCGCGTTGTCGCGGACGGTGATCTCCTTGAGCCGGCCCATGGGGTGCCCGATGACGTTCACGGGTTCGCCGACGACCAGCTTGCCGAGCTGGGCGCTGAGCCTGTTCCAGCCGAACACCTCCCCCGGCCGCCGGCCGTCGGCGAGGGGCTGTACCAGCACCAGTGCGAAGTCGAGCCGCTCGTCCGCGACGAAGAAGGAGCCGGGATCGAGCTCCATCCGGACGGGCACCGCGGGAGCGTTGTCGATCGTGACGTGGGCGTCGAACTCGACGACGCATTGCTGGGCGGCCGTCTCGTCGGGCAGCACATGGTGATTGGTCATCAGTAGCTGAGGTGAAACCATGAACCCTGTGCCGGCAGGCAGCTCGCGGCCGTTCTCCCGGATCGAGATCCGCGCCACGGTGCGTGCCGCCCGGGCACCGCGGGGCAGGAAGCTCCATGCCTGCAACTCTTTGGAGAGGCCGAGGATGCGTTCGTTCGCGGCGGGAGCGTCCAGCGGTTCCTCGCGGACGCTCTCCACCGCCGCCGCGGTAGGTACCTCCTGCCGGTCGAGCAGACGCGCCGCGCGGGCGGCGATGGCCGCGGGGGAGTCCGGAAACCGCACCCCGGCCTTCAGCTGCCTCTCGATGTGCTGCCGCTCGGCGCTCGTGCTGCGGTACCGCTCGGCGGCGGCATCGGCCTGCTCCAGCCGTTCTGAGCGGAAGTCGGCTGTGATCGCCATGGAAGTCCCACCGTCCTCGTCCCGTGTTGCACCTGCTGTGCGGTCAGGAGATTCGCCAGGCCAAGGCGTACGGCTGGGCGAACTGGGTGATCCTGTGGGCGCGGACTACGACCTCGGCGTCACCGGGGGGAACGCCCTCCCAGCTGACCTGCTCGACATTGTTGACGCGGTCGAACCCGCCCTCCGCGCCCATGTTGCCGTGGTGTTCCCGGCCGTCCGCGCGGACGATCAGGTCCAGGTCGTTCTGCAGGGCCGTGCCGGGCGGGTCCGTCCAGACCAGGGTGATCTTCAGGGTGTGGCCCGTTCCCTGCGGCACCGCGGCGTCGATGTCGTCGTGGAGGACGACGTCGACCGTGTGTGTGCCGGGTTCCGTGCTCTCGAGGGGATGAGCCAGGGTGGCCATGGCCGGCCGGAGCCGGGACGAGCGCAGCGACGGTGCGATCTTGAAGCCCGTGAGGTAGACATCGGCCCATGCCACGAAGGGAAGCGCGCGCAGTGCCTCCAGGTCCGAGGACCGGTAGCCGCAGAGATACGTGCTCTCCGGAACGTATTCATGTACCACCACCCCGAGCTCCGCCATCTGTTGCCTTTCCCCGGCGGTGGGCACGTGCGTGGCCTGCACGAGCAGGTAATCGGACTGGGAACCTTCCTCCGACACCAGCGACACACTGGCGAGTTCGGCGGACTGGACCAGCGGATCCATACTCACGCCGCTTATGGTGATCCGGGCCATGAGGGGCTCCTAGGTGGATTGAAGCGATCTGCTTTCAGGAAGCGATCTGGTCTCAGGGCCAGACGCCGGAGAAATCGATCTCGCCGACCCGATCCGGGTGGTCTATCAGTGGGTTCCGATTGCCCTGGATCTCCGCTATGGCGGCATTGCGGTGCAGTTCGTACTCACTCACCGGCTCGCTGTCGTGCCAGGCCAGGAGGACGGGCAGCCGGCTCTTGGGCAACTCGCGCTCGGCGTCGCCGAGCGGTCCTCCACGGCTCACCGCCCGGAGGGTGGCCGCTCGGTCCGGTGGGGATGACCATCGCCCGGAGCGGGGGGCGGCAGAACAGGGTGTGGCCCGAGCCGTGCACGGGCCGATCCCACGGGCGCCTGCAGCACCGTAGGGATGCTTGTCGGCCGCCTCGACGGATCCTCCCCGGAGCCGTCGCTGCGCCCTTGGCTGTTCCCTATTCGATGCTCGCAGGTCTGCCGGATGTGCGCAAAAGGGAGGGTACGCGGTTCGGGGGCAGGAGCGGCTGACGTATTACGCCAACACCGTTCTGTGACCGGGCGCTTGATGCTCAGGCGGGCCACCGCAGGGGGCCCGGGGTGTCGTCTGCCGGTGCGGTCGGACCGGGTGGGCGGAGGCCGCCTCATGAGCGGCCTCCGTCGGTCCGTGTTACCTGTCGTCCCGGCCCTCGATCGCGGCGGGACGCATCTGGGCCTCGCGGACGCGTGCCACGTCCAGCTTGGTGCCGCGGTCGAAGCGGTAGATGCCGTTCTGCTCCTGGAAGACATCGGTCAGCTGCGTGTAGCAGTAGCCGAACATGGCGGGATCCTGGAGCAGCACCCCCGTCAGGCCGCTGAAGCGAGCGTGGAACTCCTCCTCGTTGCGCACCCGTTCGCCGTAGCCCCAGGAGACGGTCCGGTCCTCGCCGGACTGTGCGGCGGCGGCCTCCGGGTCCCACCAGATGCCGCCGAACTCACTCACGAAGTACGGCTGCCCCCGGTAGGGCTGGGAGTAGGCGGCCCCGTTCTCGTAGGTGTTGACGAACGGCTCGCCCTTGGCCAGGCCTGCCATCTGCTGCCGGAAGGCCTCCGGGTCCTGCTCGTAGCTGTGGGAGTCGTAGATGTCCGTCTCCATGACCCGGTGCGCGTAGCCGGATGCGTCGATCACCGGCCGTGTGGTGTCCAGGGCCTTGGTGGCCAGGAACATGGCGCGGGTGACGTCGTCGAGTCCGGTGATGCGGTCGTGCAGCTTCTGGTACGTCTCGTTGAGCGGGCACCAGCCGACGATTGAAGGGTGCGAGTAGTCCCGTTCCACTGCTTCGAGCCACTGGCTGACGTATGAGGAGTCGGGCTGCTGGTTGTTCCCCGACGATCCGCCCGTCTCGCAGCCCCAGTCGCCGAACTCGCCCCATACCAGGTAGCCGAGGCGGTCCGCGTGGTAGAGGAAGCGCTCCTCGAAGACCTTCTGGTGGAGCCGGGCGCCGTTGAAACCGGCGTCCATGGCGATCTCGATGTCCCGGACCAGCGCCTCGTCGGTGGGTGCGGTCATCAGGCCGTCGGGGTACCAGCCCTGGTCGAGTACGAGCCGCTGGAAGAGCGGCCGTCCGTTGAGGGTGACCGCCTTGCCCCGCAGGCCGACCGAGCGCAGCCCGGCGTAACTGTCCACCGAGTCGAGTACCACCCCCCGCTCGTCGACCAGTTCGAACCGCAGGTCGTACAG
This sequence comes from Streptomyces mutomycini, assembly GCF_001700505.1. GTDB lineage: Bacteria > Actinomycetota > Actinomycetes > Streptomycetales > Streptomycetaceae > Streptomyces > Streptomyces mutomycini. Next base: position 2,576 of record NZ_MAPV01000213.1, on the reverse strand, counting down.
GTGCGGGTCGTCGGGACCCCACTCGCGCTTCCTTTCGTCCGGAACCGGAAGGTGGAGACGGGGAGCGAGGTCGAGGTCGGCGCGTGCCTCCGCCCGGCACACCTCGCCGTCCCCGTCGCCGAGGACGGCGCGTACCCGGTGGCCCGGCCGGTTCCCGGACAGCGGGAGCTCCAGGTGGAAGGCGGAGCCGGCCAGATCCGGGGTGATCCGCGGGCGCCGCAGGTGCGCCTCGTGGACGGGCTCCAGCCATACGGTCTGCCAGATGCCGGTGACGCGTGTGTAGTTGCAGTCGTGGTTGGCGTACTGGATGGCCTGCTTGCCGCGTGCCTGCGGGCCCGAGCGGGGGTCACGGGCCCGGACGGTGACGGTGACGTCCCGCCCTGAGCCGGCGATGTCGCCGAGGTCGGCGGTGAACGGGGTGAATCCGCCGCGATGGCGCGCCACCTCGGTGCCGTCCGTCCAGACGGTCGTGTCGTGGTCGACCGCTCCGAAGTGCAGCAGGACCCGCCGCCCGGCCCAGGCGGCCGGCAGGGTGAGGACACGCCGGTACCAGACGGCTTCGAGGAAGTCGGTGTCGCCGACCCCGGACAGCTCGGACTCCGGAGGGAAGGGGACGAGGATCTGCCCGTCCAGTTCACGGGTGAGGAGACCGCGCTCGAGACCGCTGTCCCCCCGGTCGGTCTCGAACTGCCAGAGGCCGTTCAGGTTGAGCCAGTCGCGACGGACGAACTGCGGTCGCGGGTACTCCGGGCGCGGTACGGAGGGAGTGGGCACACATGCTCCAGTGAGTCGTCGGGCCGCCGGTGAACAGCGGGTCCCGGGTGGTACGGAGGGTGGAAGGAGGGGGTGGTCAGGTGCCGCCGAGGCCGGTGGTGGCCACCGAGCTGACGATGCGGCGCTGGAAGAGGAGGAACACCAGGACCAGCGGCAGCGCCGCGAGCAGAGCCGAGGCCATGGCCTGGGCGTACTGGATACCGAAGGCGTCCTTGACCGTGGCGAGTCCGACGGGGAGCGTCATCAGGCTCGGATCGTTGGTGACGATGAAAGGCCACATGAAGTTGTTCCACGCACCGATGAACACGAAGATGGCGACGGCTGCCACGATCGGCCGGGACAGCGGCAGCACGACCGACAGGAAGACCCGTACCTCGGACGCGCCGTCGAGCCGGGCGGCGTCCTCCAGCTCCCTGGGAACGGCGTCGAAGAACCTCTTGAGGATGAACACCATCATGGGCGCCACCACTTGCGGCAGGATCATCGCCGCGTAGGTGTCCACCAGGTTGAACATCAGCATCTGCTCGAACAGCGGCACGACGAGCAGCTGCGGCGGGACCATGACGGCGGCGACGGTGACGGCGAGCAGGGCGCGGCGGCCCCGGAAGGTGCCCCGCGAGAAGCCGTAGGCCGCCAGCGTGGAGATCACGACGGTGATCAGCGTGACCAGTCCGGCCACCAGGAAGCTGTTGGCCGCCCAGACCGTGACGTTCCCGCGTTCCAGGATCTGCTGGTACGACTCCAGGGTGAAGGCGCCCTTGAAGGGCGAGAGACCCGGCTCGGCGACGTCCCGCTCGCTCTGGACGGAGGTGGTCACCGCCCATAGGAACGGCAGCAGCCAGACGGCGGCCAGCACGGTCAGCGCGGTGCCGGCCAGGACACGGGGCAGCCGGCCGTGGCCGAGGAGCAGCGGGGAGCCGGCCTGCTCCCGGGGCGGGCGGCGCCGGGTCCGCACGGTGGTCGTGGTGGTGGACATCGGTCAGTCCTCCTGGCGGAAGAGGCGGAGCTGTGCGAGCGAGACGACGATGACGAGGGCGAAGAAGACGTAGGAGACGGCGGAGGCGTAGCCCAGCCTGTAACCCGTGAACCCGACGTCGTAGACGTATTCGAGGAGAGGGCGGGTGGAACCGTTGGGGCCGCCCTTGGTGAGGATGTAGATCTGGTCGAACACCTTCAGCGACGCGAGGATCTGGAGCATGACGACCAGGACGGTGGTCCTGCGCAGCTGCGGGAGGGTGACGGACCACAGGCGCCGCCACGCCCCCGCGCCGTCGAGCGCGGCGGCCTCGTNNACCGTGAGCGCGGCGACCGACCACATCGCGACGGCCTCGTCGGACAGCCAGCCGACGGGTTCTAGGCCGAGCGTGCCGAGCAGTTCGTTGCCGAGGCCGACGTCCGGCTGGTAGAGCCAGGTCCATATGAGGGTCACCACGGTGACCGGCAGCAGGTAGGGCACGAAGAAGGACAGCCGCCACACCCACTGACCAGCCAGTCCGCTGTGCACCAGGAGCGCCATGGCGAGCGCGATCAGCACC
>NZ_MAPV01000213.1:0-209 GCF_001700505.1 Streptomyces mutomycini | reverse complement strand
GCCTCGGCGTAGTTGTCGAGACCGACGAACGACGTGGCGCGCAGGGCGAGTGAGCTGTCGGTGAAGCTCATCCAGAGGCCCTGGAGCACGGGCCATACGAGGAAGAGGACGAAAGGGACCGCGAAGGGCAGCACGAAGAGCGGGCCCGGCCCGCGGCGGCCGGCCCGGCGCCGGGGGACCGGGGCGAGGAGCGGTTCGCCGGGCCGGCC
>NZ_MAPV01000212.1 GCF_001700505.1 Streptomyces mutomycini | reverse complement strand
GCCGTCGCCGCCGGATCGAGTGCCTCGGGGGAGCGGAGCCTGACCAGGGCGGCGAGGGCCTGCGACCCCGCGCCGGTCACCGTTGCGAGGGCGGCGGCCGACGGCACCGTACGCACGGACGGCGTTTCGCCCGGCCAGGGGGTCACGCACACCACCGTGTGCAGCCCGTCCGCGTCGGTGCCCAGGGCCTCGCGCAGCGCCGCAACCGCCATGTCGCGCTGCCAGCCGGGCCCGGCGACGAGCACCGCGCCGAACTCCCGTGAGAGGTCCGTGCCCGCCCGCTCCTCGTCGGCGAGCAGGGCGCCGATCCGGGCCGCCACGTCCATCGCGGCCGCCAGCTGTCCGTCGGTCGGCGCGGGGTCCGCGTCCAGCAGCCAGACGTAGCCCAGGACGACACCCCGATGGCGTACCGGAAGGCAGACGCGGTCCCGGAACACGCCGGCCTCCGGGGCGGCGGGGATACGGACCGGGCCGGTCGCACGGGTGATGCCGAAGCCCTCGAACCAGGCGCGGACCGCGGGAGTGGAGCGCCGGGTGAGGATCGATCGCGTACGGACGGGGTCCATGGCCGTGTCGTCGTCGCTGTCGTGGGCCCCGAAGGCGACCAGGCCGAAATCCCGGTTCTCCAGGGTCGCGGGGGCGCTGAGCAGCGCGGAGATCTCGTCGACCAGCTCCTGGTAATCGCCCTTCACCCGGCCATTCTCGCACATCTTCAGACATATGTCTGAGATCCAGTACACGGATGCGTGACAGCTGTCGATGGCACCCGGTTGCGGGGATCCCTAGATTTCACAGTGGTTCTCCGTGCCGTCCCGGTCTGTTCACATGCGTACCGGTCCGGCCCCGTCCGTACTCCGTGGAGGTGCCCCGTGCTGGGTCCCGTGATTCTCGCCGCGTCACGCAGCGACAAGATGCGTCGTTTCATCTCGGCCGCGCCGGGCACCAAGCAGGTCGTTGACCGGTTCATCGCCGGTGAGAGCGTCGACGACGTCGTCCCGGTCATCCGGGACGCGGCCGCCGCGGGCCTCGAGGTCACCCTGGACGTCGTGGGCGAGGACATCACCACCCCGGAGCAGGCCGCCGCCGCGCGCGACGCCTATCTGGAGCTGGTCGGCCGTCTCGAGGAGCTCGGGCTCGGCGTCCGGGCCGAGATGTCCGTCAAGCTCTCGATGTTCGGCCAGGCGCTGGAGAACGGCCACGAGCTGGCCCTCGCCAACGTCCGCCCCGTCGTCGAGGCTGCCGCCGCGATCGGCACCACGGTCACGCTGGACGCCGAGGACCACACCACCCTCGACTCGATGTTCGCCATTCACGAGGAGCTGCGGAAGGACTTCCCGCAGACCGGCTGCGTGATCCAGTCCTACCTGTTCCGCACCGAGGCCGACGCCCGCCGCCTCGCCGCCGCGGGCAGCCGGGTCCGTCTGGTGAAGGGCGCCTACAAGGAGCCCGCCTCCGTCGCGTACCAGAGTAAGCCGGAGATCGACAAGGCGTACGTCCGCATCCTGAAGACGCTGATGCAGGGCGAGGGCTACCCGATGATCGGCTCCCACGATCCCCGTCTCATCGCCATCGGCCAGGAGCTCGCACGCCAGGCCGGGCGCAAACTGGATGAGTACGAGTTCCAGATGCTGTACGGCATCCGCAGCGAGGAGCACATCCGGCTCGCGGCCGAGGGCCACCGGATGCGCGTCTACACGGCGTACGGCACCGACTGGTACGGATACTTCATGCGCCGCCTCGCGGAGAAGCCGGCCAACCTGCTGTTCTTCGGCCGCTCCGTTCTCACCAAGGGCTGAACCAAGAGCTTCGGCCACAGGCTGAACCAGGGCGGACCCGCCCGGCCGACCATCCACCTCAACCAAGGAGACAAGGCACTCATGGACGCCGTCACCCAGGTCCCCGCGCCGGTCAACGAGCCGGTCCACTCCTACGCCCCCGGCACCGCGGAGCGCGCCCGTCTGGAGGCGAAGCTCAAGGAGCTCAGCCAGAACCCGATCGACCTGCCGATGACCATCGGCGGCGAGAAGCGCATGGGCGGTGGCGAGCGCGTCGAGGTCGTGCAGCCCCACAACCACAAGGCCGTCATCGGCACCTTCGCCGGCGCCACCGAGCAGGACGCCCAGGACGCCGTCGACGCGGCCCTCGCCGCCGCTCCGGCCTGGCGCGCCATGTCCTTCGACGACCGCGCCGCCATCATCCTGCGCGCCGCCGAGCTGCTGTCCGGCCCCTGGCGCGAGACGCTGGCCGCCTCCACGATGCTCGGCCAGGGCAAGACCGCCCAGCAGGCCGAGATCGACTGCCCCTGTGAGCTCGTCGACTTCTGGCGCTTCAACGTGCACTACGCGCGCCAGATCCTCGCCGAGCAGCCCCCGGCGAACTCCCCCGGCGTGTGGAACCGCATGGACCACCGCCCGCTGGAGGGCTTCGTCTACGCGATCACGCCCTTCAACTTCTCGGCCATCGCGGCCAACCTGCCCACCGCGCCCGCCCTCATGGGCAACGTCGTGGTGTGGAAGCCGTCCCCGACGCAGACCCACGCCGCCGTGCTGCTGATGCAGCTCCTGGAGGAGGCCGGCCTGCCCAAGGGCGTCATCAACCTGGTCACCGGTGACGGCATCGCCGTCTCCGAGGTGGCGCTGAACCACCGCGACCTGGCCGGTGTCCACTTCACCGGCTCGACCCCCACCTTCCAGCACCTGTGGAAGACGGTCGGCAACAACATCGCCAACTACCGCACCTACCCGCGGCTCGTCGGCGAGACCGGCGGCAAGGACTTCGTCGTCGCACACCCGAGCGCCGACCGCGCCGTGCTGAAGACCGCACTGACCCGCGGCTCCTTCGAGTACCAGGGCCAGAAGTGCTCGGCGTCCTCCCGCGCGTACGTCCCCGCCTCCATCTGGAACTCCGGTTTCAAGGAGGAGTTCGCGGCCGAGGTCGACGGCATCACCATGGGTGACGTCACCGACCTGTCGCACTTCATGGGCGCCGTCATCGACGCGCGTTCCTTCGCGAAGAACAAGGCCGCGATCGACCGTGCCGCCGCCGACCCGACGTGCACGATCGTCGCCGGTGGCACGTACGACGACTCGGTCGGCTACTTCGTGCGCCCGACCGTCATCGTGTGCGACGACCCGGCCAACGAGGTCTTCACCACCGAGTACTTCGGCCCGATCCTCGCCGTCCACGTCTACGAGGACGAGAAGTACGACACCATGCTCGAGCAGATGGAGTCGGTCTCCGACTACGCGCTGACCGGTGCGGTCATCTCCAACGACCGCGCGGCCGCCGCGTACACGATGGACAAGCTCCGCTACGCCGCGGGCAACTTCTACATCAACGACAAGTCGACCGGTGCAGTCGTCGGCCAGCAGCCCTTCGGCGGCGGCCGCGGCTCGGGCACCAACGACAAGGCGGGCGCCCCGCAGAACCTGCAGCGCTGGACGCTGACCCGCGCCATCAAGGAGACGCTGGTCGCGCCGACCGACTACACCTACCCCCACCAGGGCTGACACCCCGGGGCGCCCGCACCGGGCGCCCCGCCCGAACTCCGCCTCCCGACCGGCTCCCCCCGCCGGCCGGGAGGCGGTTTCCATTTCCGCCGGGGCCGTCCGCAGCCCCCGCCGTGCGGCCTCAGCCCTTCACGGTGAAGCCGGCCCGCAGCAGGGCGTCGTCGCGCGAGGACGGGCCCACGAGCAGTTCGAAGGCACCGGGCTCGACGACACGGCGGCCCGCCGCGTCCACGAGGGTGCACTCCGAGACCGGCAGTTCCAGCAGCACCTCGCGGACCTCGCCCGGGGCGAGCGTCACCTGCCGGTAGGCCTTGAGCTCCTTCTCCGCCCAGGTCACGGACGTCACGGTGTCGCTGATGTACACCTGCACCGTCTCGACGGCCGGGCGCCGGCCGGTGTTGTGGACGGTCACGCGCGCCCTCAGCGTGTCGCTCTCCCCGAGGCTCGCCGTGAGCACCTCCAGGCCGGAGTAGGCGACGGTCGTGTAGCTGAGGCCCTCGCCGAACACGAAGGCCGGACGCTGGGTGAGGTCGGCGTACCGGGAGCCGTGCTGGCCGCGGATCTGGTTGTAGTACGTCGGCTGCTGACCCGCGTGCCGGGCGAACGAGACGGGCAGCCGGCCCGACGGCTCCACGAGGCCCAGCAGGACCTCGGCCACCGCCCGGCCCCCCTGCATGCCCGGGTTGAAGGCGTGCAGGACCGCGGCCGCGCCGAGCGCCGACGGCGGGAGCACCAGCGGCTTCGAGCTGATGACCACGACGACGAGCGGCTTGCCCGTCGCGGCGAGCGCGTCGAGCAACGCGGCCTGGTCACCGACGAGTTCCAGGGTCGCGGTCGAACGCCCCTCGCCGACCAGCTCGATACGGTCGCCCACCACGGCGACGACGTAGTCGGCGGCCTCAGCAGCCGCGACGGCCTCCGCGATCAGGGTCTCGGAGGGCTCCGCGGGCACGACGACGTCCGGGCGGGGCTGGCCGTCCGGGAAGAACGCGCCCTCCGGGTCGGGCCCTACGGAGAGGATTTCGGCGCCCCGCGCGTAGGTGACGCCCCAGCCGTCCGGGACGTGCTCGCGGAAGCCGTCGAGCACGGTACGGATCATGTGCCGCGGGTGGCCGTCCGGCAGCCAGTCGGCCTGGCCGGAGGAGCCCGCCCAGTCGCCCAGCTGGGTCTGCGCGTCGTCGGCGTTGGGGCCGACGACGGCGACCGTGCGCGGAGCCGGGTCCGCCCCGGCGACGGCGCGTCCGTCCCGGCCCGCCACGAGCCCGACTCCCAGCGGCAGGGTGCCGTCGTTGGTGAGCAGTACCAGCGAGCGGCGGGCGGCCTCCAGGTTCAGCACGGTGTGACCGGCGCTGCCGATGACCGCGGCCTGCCGGGCGGCGTCGGGGTGGCGCGGGTTCTCGAAGAGGCCGAGATCGAACTTCAGCGTCAGGACACGGCGTACGGCCGCGTCGATCTCCGCCTCGTCCAGCGTGCCCTCGGCGACCGCGTTCTGCGCCCCCTCGAAGAACTGGGGGGTGGTCATCACCATGTCGTTGCCCGCCCGGACCGCCGCCGCGGCGGCCTGGGTGTGGTCGGCGTAGATCCTCTGCTCCCACACCATGCGGCCGACGTTGTCCCAGTCGGTGACCAGCGTGCCGGTGTAGCCCCACTCGCCGCGCAGCACCTCGTTCAGCAGCCAGTCGTTGACGGTGACGGGCACCCCGTCCATGGACTGGTAGCCGAGCATGAACGTACGGCAGCCCTCGCGGGCGACCCGCTCGAACGGTGGCAGGAACCAGGAGCGCAGCTTGCGCCGGGAGATGTCGGCCTCGCTGGCGTCACGGCCGCCCTGCGTCTCGGAGTAACCGGCGAAGTGCTTGGCGCACGCCAGGACCGCCGTCGGGTCGCCCAGGCCGTCCCCCTGGTAGCCGCGGACCATCGCCGAGGCCAGCTCGCCGATCAGGAACGGATCCTCGCCGAAGGTCTCGCTGACCCGGCCCCAGCGCAGGTCCCGGGCGATGCAGAGCACCGGCGAGAACGTCCAGTGGACGCCCGTCGCGGCGACCTCGACGGCGGTGGCCCGGGCGACGCGCTCCACGAGCTCCGGGTCCCAGGTCGCGGCCAGGCCGAGCTGCGTGGGGTAGATCGTGGCCCCCTCCCAGAAGGAGTGGCCGTGGATGCAGTCCTCCGCGACCAGCAGCGGGATCCTCAGCCGGGTCCGCCCGGTCAGCGCCGCCGCTTCGAGGACACGTTCGGGCGACGCGTGGAGGATCGAACCCGCGTGCAGGTCCTCGATGAGGTGCCGTACCCCGTCCTTTGCGTTCAGCTGGAGCATCTGACCGGTCTTCTCGGCCAGGGTCATGCGGCCGAGGAGGTCTCCGACCCGCTCGGCGACGGGGAGCGCGGGGTCGAGGTAGGGCAGGGAGGGGGCCACGGGGGTCCTTTCGCGACACGGTTCGTGTTCACCATAGAGTCAATCCCGACCACCTGGTAAGTATCCCCGGGAGGCCCGGCCTCCGGCGGGCGGAACGCCGGAGGCCGGGCGTCCGGAGTGCTGAACGGGAATCCGACGCACCCAAGTGCCGGCCCGAGCGGGGCCGGCGGACCGGGAGAGTGGCGAGTGACTGCCGAGGCGCGGCGCGGCTACGCGAAGGGCCGTGCGAAGCGGCGCGAGATCCTCGACCAGGCCATGTCCCTGTTCGGCGAGGCCGGCTACCGGGGGGCGTCGCTGCGGGTGATCGCGCACCGGTGCGGTATCTCGCACACCGGACTGCTGCATCACTTCCCGACCAAGGAGGCCCTGCTGCTCGCCGTGCTGGAACACCGCGACGACGTGGACGACGAGTGGCTCTCGCTCGGCGGGAGCACGGGCGTCGGGCGGTTGCGGCGGTTCGTCGAACTGGCCGCGCTGAACTCCGGGCGGCGGGGCATCGTCGAGCTGTTCTCGGTGGTCTCCGCAGAGGCGACGGCCGCCGACCACCCGGCCCACGGATACTTCGTGCGCCGCTACGGGAACTCGGTCGCGGGCGCCCGGCTCGCCTACGAGCAGGCGGGCCTGGAAGGCGCGCTGCGGGACGGTGTCGCCCCCGACGCCGCGGGCCGGCAGCTGATCGCCCTGATGGACGGGCTCCAGGTGCAGTGGCTGCTCGACGACCGCGCGACGGACATGGCGGGGGTCCTGCGCGCACACGTCCAGGCGCAGCTCACGGAGGATCTCTGAGGGCCGAAGGGCCTTCCGGAACGCGTTCCGCCACTTCCACCGTCTCAGATAGTAGGAAGTCCGAGTATCTGTAGAGACAGACGGCCCGAGCTGTCCTAACTTTGTAGGAGCCGAACGAATCGCTGATCCAGCGACCGGCGTGCGTGAGCGTGCCCCGAAGCAGGCAACCCCTGCGGCATCCGCTCCCCGCCGTTCCGGCGCCTCGAAATCCCGATCTCGATATCCGCTGTGAATCCAGATCTCGAAATCCACGCGATCTCAAGGAGTCGATCCCTCATGGCCGAGACCACTGTCCGCCGCGTCCGTCACATCTCCCGCCCCGCGGACTCGGACCGCAAGAACGCCGCCGCTGCCCTGCAGCGGGCCCTCGACCGCCGGGACAACGGCGGCTCGACGGGCCACTGAGGGCGCGTTCCCGCCTCGCGACGCTCCGCCCCGTGCGGGGCCGCGCCGGTTCCCTGCGGGGCCGGCGTGGTTCCGCGCGGGGCTGCGCCGATTCCGTACGGGTGCCGTCCCGTGCAGGGGCGGGCCACGTCCGTATCGTGGACAGCGAATGTCACGAGGTGGGACGCAGGGCTAGGGTGCCTGTATGTCTCGCAGCATCGATCTCGCAGTGATCCCCGGCGACGGTATCGGCCAGGAGGTCGTCACCCAGGGCCTCAAGGTTCTCAACGCTGTTCTCCCGCAGGATGTGAAGCTGGAGACCAAGGAATACGACCTCGGCGCCCAGCGATGGCACCGCACCGGTGAGACCCTCCCCGACGCGGAGCTCGAAGCCCTCAAGGGCCACGACGCCATCCTGCTCGGAGCCATCGGTGACCCGTCCGTACCGTCGGGCGTGCTGGAGCGAGGGCTCCTGCTGAAGCTGCGCTTCGCCTTCGACCACTTCATCAACCTGCGGCCGTCGAAGCTCTTCCCGAACACCGCGACCCCGCTGGCCGGCCGTCCCGAGATCGACTTCGTCGTCGTCCGCGAGGGCACCGAGGGCCCGTACACCGGCAACGGGGGTTCCCTGCGCACGGGTACGGAGCACGAGATCGCCACCGAGGTGAGCGTCAACACCGCTCACGGTGTCGAGCGTGTCGTGCGCGACGCCTTCGCGCGTGCCGCCGCCCGCCCGCGCAAGAAGCTGACGCTGGTCCACAAGAACAACGTCCTCGTGTACGCCGGCCACCTGTGGAAGAACACCTTCGACAAGGTCGCGGCGGAGTTCCCCGAGGTCACCACCGACTATCTGCACGTCGACGCCGCGACGATCTTCTTCGTCACGCAGCCGGAGCGCTTCGACGTCATCGTCACCGACAACCTCTTCGGTGACATCCTCACCGACCTCGCCGCTGCCGTGACCGGCGGCATCGGCCTGGCCGCGTCCGGCAACATCAACCCGACGGGTGCCTTCCCGTCCATGTTCGAGCCGGTGCACGGCACCGCGCCCGACATCGCGGGCCAGGGCAAGGCCGACCCGACGGCCACGATCCTCTCCGTCGCCCTCCTGCTGCGCCACCTCGGCTACGAGGCCGAGGCCGTGCGCATCGAGGAGGCCGTCTCCGCCGACCTCGCGGAGCGTGACGGAAAGCACGCGCGCACCACCGACGAGATCGGCGACGCGCTCGCGGTACGCGTAGCGAGCTGACCCGACGCCTCCACTTTCGAAGCCGCCGGGTCGCAACCGCACCCGGCGGCTTCTCCTTGCGGTCTCCGGGTGCCACCATCGACCCCTGGACCGCGTTCACGCGTCGCGCGAGCGTCACCGTGAACGACACCGCAATCACGTCATTTCGTGCAGAGCCGCCCCCGGGAGATAATCGAACGCGGGACCGCGGCTCGCGGTAGAGCTCGGACGTCCTACAACCTGCCCTGCGACTGCCGGGCGGGGAGCGGGCGTGAGCGCGGTCCATCACACACAAGACCGGTGAAGGACACGCAATGACGACGCCCACGATCGAGCTCAAGCCCTCCTCGACCCCGCTGTCCGACGCGGAGCGCGAGGCGATCCTGGCCAGCCCCGGCTTCGGCCGCCACTTCACCGATCACATGGTGACGATCCGCTGGACCGAGGGCCGCGGCTGGCACGACGCCCAGCTCGTGCCGTACGGGCCGCTGTCGATGGACCCGGCCAACATGACGCTGCACTACGCGCAGGAGATCTTCGAGGGACTCAAGGCGTACCGGCAGCCCGACGGCACGGTCGCCACCTTCCGCCCGGAGGCCAACGCGGCCCGCTTCCAGCGGTCCGCCTCCCGGCTCGCCATGCCGGAGCTGCCGGTCGAGACCTTCATCGAGGCGTGTGACGTCCTGGTCCAGCAGGACCAGGCGTGGGTCCCGGCGCACGGTGGCGAGGAGTCCCTCTACCTGCGCCCGTTCATGATCGCCGCCGAGGTGGGGCTCGGTGTCCGGCCGGCCAACGAGTACCTCTTCCTCGTCATCGCCTCTCCCGCCGGCGCCTACTTCCCCGGCGGGGTGAAGCCGGTCTCGATCTGGCTCTCCCAGGACCGGGTCCGCGCCGTCCCCGGCGGCATGGGCGACGCCAAGACCGGTGGCAACTACGCGGCCTCCCTCCTCGCCCAGGCCGAGGCCGCCGCGCAGGGCTGCGACCAGGTCGCCTACCTCGACGCCGTGGAGCACAAGTGGGTCGAGGAACTGGGCGGCATGAACCTCTACTTCGTGTACGGGCAGGAGGACGGCAGCAAGCGGATCGTCACGCCGTCCCTCACCGGCTCGCTGCTCGCCGGAGTCACCCGTGACTCCCTGCTCACCGTCGCCCGTGACCTCGGTTACGCCTCGGAGGAGGGCCGCGTCTCCATCGACCAGTGGCGCGCCGACACCGAGAACGGCACCCTCACCGAGGTCTTCGCCTGCGGCACCGCCGCCGTCATCACGCCCGTCGGCACCGTGAAGTCCGCGGACGGCGAGTGGGTCCAGGGCGACGGCACCCCCGGTGAGGTCACCGTCAAGCTGCGCGAGCGTCTGCTGGACATCCAGCGGGGCATCGCCGAGGACACCCACGGCTGGATGCACGCGCTCGGCCGGTAACAGCTCGCCCGCACGAACGCGCCGTACGCGCGAAGGCGCGCCCCCACCGGGGGTGCGGCCTTCGCGCGTACCGCGGCAACCACTCCCGGGACGCAGGCGCTCCGGTCCGGGCAGGCATCCCGCGCGACGGACGTCACGCCCGCATCCTGAGACGGGTCGGGACCCGGAAGCGTCGTTGTGCCAAGATGCCTGTGTGTCCTCGTTCGCCATGATTACCGGCAGCAGGCGCGCCGGTCCGCAGTGACCGCTCCGTACCACCACGTACGGAACGGGCATCGTGCCCCAGACCCGCGCGCAGACCTCTCGCACCCGCGAGGGGTTTTTTCGTTTTCCGGCCCACACCTCGGCCGGGGCGAGGCACGCGAGAGGATGGGGGCAAGTGGAGCCGATTCGTCCGGATCCGCTCACCCGACAGGAGTCAGATCAGCATGACCACCAAGGCCACGGCCCCCGACGACACCTTCCATGTCTTCGACACCACCCTGCGCGACGGTGCGCAGCGTGAAGGCATCAACCTGACGGTCGCGGACAAGCTGACCATTGCCCGGCATCTGGACGACTTCGGCGTGGGCTTCATCGAGGGCGGCTGGCCCGGCGCCAACCCCCGCGACACCGAGTTCTTCGCACGCGCGCAGCAGGAGATCGACTTCGAGCACGCCCAGCTCGTCGCGTTCGGCGCCACCCGCAGGGCCGGCGGCAGGGCCGCCGACGACCCGCAGGTCCAGGCGCTCCTCGACTCGGGCGCCCTGGTGATCACGCTGGTCGCCAAGTCCCACGACCGCCATGTGGAACTGGCCCTGCGCACCACCCTGGACGAGAACCTGGAGATGGTCCGCGACACCGTCGCCCACCTCCGGGAGCAGGGCCGCCGGGTCTTCGTCGACTGCGAGCACTTCTTCGACGGCTACCGTGCCAACCCCGGCTACGCGAAGGCGGTCGTGCGCACCGCCCACGAGGCCGGCGCCGACGTCGTCATCCTCTGCGACACCAACGGCGGGATGCTGCCCGCCCAGATCCAGGCCGTCGTCGCCACCGTCCTCGCCGACACCGGCGCCCGGCTCGGCATCCACGCCCAGGACGACACGGGCTGCGCCGTCGCCAACACCCTGGCCGCTGTGGACGCGGGCGCCACCCATGTGCAGTGCACCGCCAACGGCTACGGCGAGCGGGTCGGCAACGCCAACCTCTTCCCCGTCGTCGCCGCGCTGGAACTCAAGTACGGCAGGACCGTCCTGCCCGAGGGCGCTCTCGCCGAGATGACCCGCATCTCCCACGCCATCGCCGAGGTCGTCAACCTCACGCCCTCCACCCACCAGCCGTACGTGGGTGTCTCCGCCTTCGCGCACAAGGCCGGACTGCACGCCTCCGCGATCAAGGTCGACCCGGACCTCTACCAGCACATCGACCCGGAGCGGGTCGGCAACACCATGCGGATGCTCGTCTCCGACATGGCGGGCCGGGCATCCATCGAGCTCAAGGGCAAGGAACTCGGCATCGACCTGGGGGACGACCGGGCACTCGTCGGCCGGGTCGTGGAGCGGGTCAAGGAACGCGAACTCAAGGGCTACACCTACGAGGCCGCCGACGCGTCCTTCGAACTGCTGCTGCGCACCGAGGTCGAGGGCAGGCCCCGCCGTTACTTCCGCGTCGAGTCCTGGCGGGCCATCGTCGAGGACCGCCCCGACGGCACGCACGCCAACGAGGCGACCGTGAAGCTCTGGGCCAAGGGTGAGCGGATCGTCGCCACCGCCGAGGGCAACGGTCCGGTCAACGCCCTGGACCGGGCGCTGCGCGTCGGCCTGGAGCGGATCTACCCGCAGCTCGCCAAGATGGAACTGGTCGACTACAAGGTCCGCATCCTGGAAGGCCGCACCGGCACCGAATCCACCACCCGCGTACTGGTGACCACGGGTGACGGATCCGGTGACTGGGCGACGGTCGGCGTCGCCGAGAACGTCATCGCCGCGTCCTGGCAGGCCCTCGAGGACGCGTACACCTACGGTCTCCTGCGGGCCGGCGTGGAGCCGACCGACTGACGCCGCGTGCTACCGGAGCTGCCACTTCTGGTTGGCGGCTCCGGTGCATGTCCAGATCTGTACGCGGGCGCCGTTCGCCGTCGACCGGTCCGCCACGTCCAGGCACTTGTCCGCCGCCGTGTTGACCACGTCCCCGGTCGAGGCGTTGTACGTCCAGCGTTGCGCACCCGAGCCGTTGCATGTGTACAGCTGGACCTTCGCTCCGTCGGCCGTGGAGCCCGACGTGACGTCGAGACAGGTACCGAGGACCCTGACCGAGCCGTCGGCCGAGACCGTCCACTTCTGGTTGGCCGCGCCGGTGCAGTCCCAGATCTGGACCGGGGTTCCGTCGGCGCCGGTGTTGCCCGTGGCGTCCAGGCACTTGCCGCCGATGCCGGTGAGCGCGCCGCCGCTGTCCGTGGAGCCGGACTGGGTTCCCGACCAGGTGAACGTCGCCGAGGTGCGGCCCGGCAGCGAGTACGTGAACTTCTGCCCGCCCCAGTTGACGGTGACCTGCTGGGCCGACGCCGAACCGTTGTAGGCGATCAGGGCCTTCGAACCGTCCGGGTTGCGCCAGGCCACGTTGGGCACGGTGGAGCTGCCCGTGGACGCGATGCGGGCGGCACCGGGCCTGACGTACTTCGTCAGGTGGCCCATCGTGTAGTACTCGATCGTGTAGTCGACCTGGCCGTGCCTGCTGTCCCCGTTGTGCACGGTGACCAGCCCGTCGCAGGTGCCGCAACCGCCGTTGTGCGGACCGCGGTTCTGGTCGACTGCGAGCGACCACTTGGTCACCGACTTCGCCCAGTTGCGTGTGTAGTCGATGATGTTCAGCATGTCCTCGCGCTGCTGGTCGGCGATCCACGTGCCGCCCGAGTGCTCGGTCTGGAAGGCGTCCAGCTGCGGATACCGGTCGTGCACCGCCGTCTGCTTCGCGACGTCGCCGCCGTAGCCGTGCCAGGCGACCCCGCCGAAGTTCGGGTGGCTGCGCACCGCGGCGTCGTCGACCGTCTGGGCCGCGTACGCGTCGTAGGTGTCCCAGTTCCAGTCGTGCGCCAGGACCTTGGTGGCCAGCCCGGCCGACTGGAGCTTGGGCAGCAGCTCGCTCTTGGTGAAGTAGGCCAGCCCCGAGCCGTTCCAGCTCATCGACGGATAGCCGGAGCAGCAGGTGGGCTCGTTCTGCGCGGTGACGTAGTCGACCGGGACGCCCTGGTCCTTCCACGCCTGGAGGTACTTCACGAAGTAGTTCGCGTAGGCGCCGTAGTTCTCGGCCTTCAGCCAGCCGCCGTTGAGCTGCCCGTTGTCCTTCATCCAGGCCGGCGCCGTCCACGGGGAGGCGACAGTCGTCAGGGCCGGGTTGAGCTGCTCGGCCTGCTTCGTGAGCGGCAGCACGTCCTGCAGGTCGTGTGCGATCGAGAACCTGGTGAGATCCGGGTCCGTCTGCCCGGCAGGCATGTCGTCGTAGGTGTATCCGAACCGGGCCAGGTCGGATCCGCCCATCGGGTTGCGCACGAAGGAGAGCCCGATGCCCTCGGTGGGGGAGAAGAGCTTCTTCATCGTCGCGTCGCGGGTCGCCTGGCTCAGCGCCCCGCTGCCCTTCATCAGCCAGGCCGCCGTGTCGGTGAAGGACGCGCCGCCGCCGGTGAACGTCTGGTATCGGGTGTTCTCGTCCACCGTGATGTTGGTGCCCGAACCGCCGTTGCCGGCTCCGAACGCGGTCGGTGTCTGCGCCTGGAGGCCGCGTGTGACGTGACGGCCACCGGAGTCGTCCGTGGTGGTCAGCACGATGCTCACGGTCTCACCGGCGGCCTGCGCGGTGCCGGAGGAGAGCCCGGCCAGTCCCGCGGTCGCGAGTGCCGTCGCGACGAGGACCCTCGCCGTTCTGCTTGTCCGAATCATGGCTGCTGCCTTTCTCGGCAGGGACGTGGGGGAAGTGCCGTCGAACGAGCCGTGAGTGAACTGCTCTTACGTGCTCGCGTCAAGAGGCTGGTTCGTTCAATACATGAACGAAAGCCCTTCCGGACCTGCTTCGATCATGGGTACGGACCAATCTCGGTGTGAAGTATTGACGCCTCTGTTCCGGCGCGGTTAACTCCAGCCGCAACGCCGGTACCGGTTCCGGAACCGGTA
>NZ_MAPV01000211.1 GCF_001700505.1 Streptomyces mutomycini | reverse complement strand
TCACCGAGCGCTGCCGCCGCCGGTGCGCTCCGGGAGGACCCGTGGCGGCTGCTGGCCGTGCCGGGCGTACGGCCCGAGCAGGCGGACGGCTTCGCCCGGGCGCTGCTGGGCGCGGAGTGCGGCCCGGACGACGGGCGGCGCACCGCGGCCCTCGTGAGCTGGATGCTGGAGCGGGCGGCACTGAGGGGCCACACCGCGCTGGACGCCGACGAGGTGCGGGCGGGGCTGGCCGGTCTCTCCGTGGCCGACCCCGGGGAAGCCGTCCAGCAGGCCGTCGCCGAGGGCGTCGTGCTGGTCTTCCAGGACGGCGACGGCGGCGCGGAGCCGCAGGGGACGGCTGAGGCCGAGGAGGAGTCGTCCGAGGACGGCGCGGGGAGCGACGAGGAGCCCGTGCGGGTCCTGCTCGGCCTCGACCGGTACGCCCTGGCCGAGGAGAGCCTCGCCGACGGCCTGGCGCGGCTGGTCAACTCCTGCGGGAAGGGCGCCGACTGGACCGAAGCCGCCGACGCAGCACCGTCGCCTTCGGCGGGCGAGCTGATCCGGGCCGCTGCGAACGCGGGCCTGGTGGTCCACAGCGGTGGCGAGAGCGCCCGGGCCGAACCCGCCGCCCTCATCGCCGCCGCGCGCGGACTCGGTCTGCGGGCCCTGGGCACCACCCACAGCGCGGACGGCCGGCGCCGGCTGGCAGCCGCGGCAGGTCATCCGGAGTCCGCGGTCACGCTCTCAGCGCTGCTCTCCGGCGAGGGCGGGCCGGGCCGGGACGCGGACGGCGCGTTCGCCGTCGACGTGCTGGTCGTCCTGGACGCCCCGCAGCTCGACGTGGAGACGGCCGCGATGCTGGTGGAGTCCCTCGCCGACGGGACGCGGCTGATCCTGAGCGGCGATCCGGGTGTGCTCGGGTCGGCCGGCGCGGGCCGGGTGTTCGCCGATGTGATCGCGTCGCGCGCCTGCCCGCACGTGGTCTCGCGCACGCCCGACCCGGGGCCGATCGGCGAGCTGGTCTCGGGCATCGGCATCGGCGAGCTCGCCCAGGTCGAGGCGCCGGGCAGGGAAGTGGTGATCGTGCCCGTCCGCGACGCCGGCGAGGCCGTCCACCGCACGGTCCAGCTGGTGGCCGACTCGGTGCCGCGCGCCATCGGCGTGCCCTCCGCCGACACACAGGTCATCACGGTCGGGCACGGTGGTTCCGCGGGTACGACGGCACTGAACGCGGCTCTCAAGCAGCGCCTCAATCCGGGGCCGGGCCGTTTCGGCGGCTTCGATCCCGGCGACCGTGTGGTCCACGTCCCCGCGCCCGGCAGGGCGGTGCCCGGCTCGGTCGTCTCGGCCGACGCCGGCGGCCTGCACCTGGACTGCTCGGGCACACCCGTCGTCGTACCGCAGGACCGGGTGGAGGCCTCGGTGCGCCATGCCTGGGCGCTCAGTGCCCATCAGGCGGCGGGGATGCGCTGGCCCGCGGCCGTCGTCGTCCTGCCCGGCGACGCCGCGCAGGGGCTCAGCAGGCCCTGGGTGTACACGGCGTTCAGCCGTGGGGAGCGGCACCTGTCCGTGGTGCACGGCGTGGACCAGGCCCTGCCGCGTGCGGTGGCCGAGGTCCCGGCGCAGGAACGGACGACCAGGCTGCGGCCCCTGCTGGAGGCGCTGCCCACCCCGGACGCCTCGTAGCGGGTGTCGGCGCCGGCCCGGCCGGAGCATGCCGACGGCCCCGGCGCGCTGCGTGCCGGGGCCGTCGGGCGGTGGGATCAGGAGCGTTCCGCGACGACGCCGTCGGGGTCCCCGTCCAGCTCGTCCTCCTCGTCGAAGACCGCGCTGACGTCGAAGCGGCAGACCACCATCGAGGGATCCGCCTCCTCGAACGGCGCCGCGAGCCACTCCCCCGGCTCGGGAAGCTCCTCCACGGCGGAGACCCAGAGGGTGGAGTCCCCTTCCTCGAGGCCGAACTCCTGGTGCCGGGAAGCGATCTCGTCCGCCTCGTACTCGCCGAACACCACTCCCAGAGCGGCGTGCACGCCGGCGGCCGGCAGACCGTCGCCGTCCTGCCCGTCCGGGTCGAGGTCGGCGAGCCGCTCGGCCTGGGCGAGCAGCCGGGCAGGCTCCGCCACCGCGTAGTCTCGCCTGATCAGGACGCTGACGGCGTGCGGCTCCTCCGGGCCGGCATACGGCGGGAGGGAGTCCTGGGCGGCCGGGATCTCGAACGGGGTGACTTCGTCGTAGCGGTCGTAGAGCAGTTCGTCGTAGACCTCGGCCGCGGCGGCCAGTGCGTTGAACGCGTCGGAGACACCGGGGTCGTCGTCCCCGGTACGGCGTTCGACCGCCTTGAGGTGACGGTCGAGCGCGGTTTTGACTGCATCGGCGGCGGCGCGTACCTCGGCAGCGGTGGGCTGCGCAGCATCAGACATAGGACAGACGCTATCCGTACCGGGGGTCTGCCCGCACAATAGATGCGATGCCGGAATACGAATTCATCGACGTGTACGTGCCGCGCGGGGTGTCCCGCAAGGAGGCGGCCCGCCTGCTGACCGACCATGCCGAGTACGGGCACTGGGAGTTGGACCGGCTGACGCTGCGGCGTGACGGCAGCCGCCGGGTGCGGCTGCGCCGCCGCATCATCCGCCAGCTCCGGCCCACCTGGTAGCACGGAGCGGGCCCCGCGTGTGCGGAACCCGCTCGTCACACCCGACGGGGCGCAGGCGCTATGCGGCGCTGCGCGAACGTCGGTACAGGACCGTGCCCGCACCCGCGAGCAGCAGACCCGCGCTCGCCGGGATGAGCAGGTCGAGCCCGCCCCCACCGGTCTGAGCGAGCTGCTCGCCCGCCACGAGCTGGGTCTCGGGAGCCGGCGGAGCGTCCGGCGTGACCGGCTTCTCCGGGGTGTGCGGCGTCCGCGGCACGACGGGAGGCGGGGCCGTCTCCGTGTCGTTCTCGCAGCTGTTGCCGAAGACCGGGTTGAGCAGTCCGCCGACGGTGACGCTGTTGCCGCAGACGTTCAGGGGGATCTCGACCGGCACCTGCACCTGATTGCCGGAGAGGATTCCCGGGGAACCGGTCGTCACGGCGTGGGCCGAGGTACCGGAAGCGCGGTGCCTGCCCGTCCCCGCCCCGTTGTCGCGCATGTCCTGGTGCCCGGACGCCCGGCTGCCGCTGTCGCGCGCGCCCTGGTGCCCGGACGCCCGGCTGCCGGAGCCGTGACCGGAGGAGGAGCCGCCGTCCGAGGCGGACGCGTGTCCGGAATCCGAAGATCCGTTTCCGCATTCGTTTCCGCTCGTGGGGTTGAGCAGACCGCCGACGTCCACGGAGTTTCCGCACACGTTGACGGGTACGTCGATCGGGACCTGGATCGAGTTCCCCGAGAGCACGCCCGGTGAACCCGACGCGGCGCCGGCCGCACCCGCGTCGGCGTGCGCGTATCCGCTACCGAGCGCGAGCACTCCACCCGCCGCTGCCATGGTGATCAGGCCTTTGCGTGTGACCTGTCGCATAGGTTGCTTTCCTGCCTTCTGCCTACCGAAATACCCCGGCGCAACCGCGCCGGGGCCCGATGCCCAGCGGCCCCGGAGTGCATGGCACGCACTCCGGGGCCGACCGGACTCAAACCCTCACGGGCTGACGCGCATCGTCACGCGTTGACGCAGGTGTTGCCGAAGGCGGGGTTCAGCAGCCCGATCACGGAAACGGTGTTGCCGCACACGTTCACCGGAACGTGGACCGGCACCTGGACGACGTTGCCCGAGAGCACGCCGGGGCTGCCGATGGCGGCACCCTGGGCGCCGGCGTCGGCGGACGCCATACCCGCACCCGCGAGCACGAGACCACCGGTAGCAGCCGCGATTGCGACGACCTTCTTGATCATGATTCCTCCTAGTTGACAAGTGCGGTCCCAGCCGCGGACCGCATCACGTCTAACGAAGAGGGGGTGAGGGGGCTACGAGCAGACGATCTCTTTCACCCTTTCGGTGAGGTGCGCACAGGCTGGCGAATTCACCCGCCTGCGAGGTCAGGAGTGGTCGATGAACCGGTCGAGCACCCTGGCTCCGAAGGTCAGGCCCTCCACCGGGACCCTCTCGTCCACCCCGTGGAACATGCCGGCGAAGTCCAGCTCCGGCGGCAGCTTCAGCGGGGCGAAGCCGAAGCAGCGGATGCCGAGGTCGTCGAAGGACTTCGCGTCGGTGCCGCCGGAGAGCATGTAGGGCACGGCACGGGCGATCGGGTCCTCGGCCTTGAGTGCGAGCTGGATCGCGTCCACCAGGGACCCGTCGAAGCTCGTCTCCAGCGCCTTGTCGCCGTGTACGTCCTCGCGCTTGACCCGCGGCCCGAGGATTCGGTCGAGGTCGGCCAGGAACTCCTCCTCGTAGCCGGGCAGGAAACGCCCGTCCACGTGCGCGGTGGCCTGTCCGGGGATCACGTTCACCTTGTAGCCGGCGCCGAGCATGGTGGGGGCGGCGGAGTTCTGCAGAGTGGCGCCGACCATCTTGGCGATCCCGCCGAGCTTGGCGAGCGTGGCCTCCATGTCCTCCGGGTCGAGCGGGGTGCCGAGCGCGTCGGACAGCTCGTCGAGGAACGACCGTACGGTCTTGGTCACCCTGACCGGCCACTTGTGGCGGCCGAGCCGGCCGACGGCCTCGCAGAGCTCGGTGATGGCGTTGTCGTCGTTGGTCATCGAGCCGTGCCCGGCGGTGCCGTCCACGGTGAGCCGCATCCAGTGCATGCCCTTCTGCGCGGTCTCCACCAGATAGAGGCGCAGGTTCTCGTTGACGGTGAAGGAGAAGCCGCCGACCTCTCCGATCGCCTCGGTGACGCCGTCGAAGAGGTCCCGGTGGTTGTCGACGAGGTGGCGCGCACCGTACGTGCCGCCCGCCTCCTCGTCGGCGAGGAAGGCGAGGACGATGTCGCGCGGGGGCTTGCGGCCGCTGCGCATGCGGTCGCGTACGACCGCGAGGGTCATCGCGTCCATGTCCTTCATGTCGACCGCGCCCCGGCCCCACACACACCCGTCGGCGATCTCGCCCGAGAACGGATCGTGTGTCCAGTCCGCCGCGTTGGCCGGCACGACGTCGGTGTGCCCGTGGATCAGCAGCGCGGGCCTGGAGGGGTCCTCTCCCTCGATCCGGGCCACGGTGGAGGCGCGCCCCTTGTGGGACTCGAAGATCTTCGGCTCGAGCCCGACCTCGGCGAGCTTCTCGGCGATGTACTCGGCGGCGGCACGCTCCCCGGGGCCCGAGTGGTCGCCGTAGTTGCTGGTGTCGATCCGGATCAGGTCACGACAGAGGTCCACGACCTCGTTCTCGGCCCTCTCGCCGATGCCGGCCCGGTCCGTGCTGGTCTCGCTCACGCTGCTTCCTTCCACTGTCGCGGTGGTGCTCCCCCTCATCCTCGCGCGCCGACGCCCCGCGCCCAAGGCCGCCCGGCGCTCGTCATGCGTCTTGAGTGCCCGGGGGCGTGATCGAGCACCTCCGAATGTTTGCTATGGTTTTCCACGTCGGAAGGGGCAGCGCCCCGGAGGACACACCCGGTCCGGGTGGCGGAATGGCAGACGCGCTAGCTTGAGGTGCTAGTGCCCTTTATCGGGCGTGGGGGTTCAAGTCCCCCCTCGGACACCAGCGGAAAACCCCAGTTCTTCTGGGGTTTTTTCTGTTTCCCGGACTGTGGCTCGACCGGCGTGGCCGGACGAGGGTGCGGCTCAGTCACGGCCGGCGACCTGCGTGGCGAGGAAGTCCAGCAGCGCGGCGTTGAAGTGTCCGGGCTGCTCGACGCCGGGCAGGTGCCCGGCCTTCTCGATGACGGCCCGCGTGGCGTGGGGGACGAGGCGGTGGATCGCCTCGGCGTCCGCGACCGGGGTGTAGACGTCGTCGGCGCCGACCAGGATCAGCACGGGGCTGCCGACGCAAGCAAGCGTGTCCCGGTAGTCAGGGCGTTCGGCCCGGCCGCGCAGTGCCGCGGCGGCACCGCGCGGGTCGGTGGCACGCATCATGTCCAGGACCCGCTCGGCGACGTCCGGCATCGCGGCGACGTTGTACGCGGCGAGCATCTTGCCGATCACCTCGCCCGCGTAGCCGTCCATCCCCTCGGCGAGGAGCCTGTCGGCCAGCTGGTTACGGAACTCCTTGCCCTCGTCGGTCTCGGCGGGAGCGGAGGTGTCGGACAGGACGAGGGCACGTACCCGCCCGGAGTGACGGCGCTGGACCTCCATGGCGATCTGACCCCCCATGGAGACACCGCCGACCACGGCCTGCTCGATGCCCAGGTGGTCGAGGAGCGCGGCGAGGTCGTCGGCGAAGTCGGAGAGAAGAACCTTGCCGGGGGTGACGCCGCTGGCACCGTAACCGCGCAGATCGGGGGTGACGACCCGGTATCCGGCTCCGGTCAGCGCTGCGACCTGGGGCGCCCACAGGGTGCGGTTGAAGGGGTGCCCGTGGATCAGGAGGACCGGCAGTCCGGCCCGGGGACCGAGGTCGTCGTGGGCGAGGGTGGTACCGCGCAGGGTTATGGCGTTCATGCCGGGCACCCTAGCCCCATGATCCGCGGGGAGACGGGCGTTTCGCCCGTGCCGGTCCGGTCACCGGCGGAACACCCCCCGAGCCGACCCGGGGGTGTTCGCTCCTCCCCGTCCTACTCCTTGATGCGGAGGAAGGTCACGGAGTGCGCCAGAAGCGCCGTCGCCCTCCACCGCCCACGCCCTCCCTGAGGGCGCCCGGCACGGAACGGTGCTACCGGTCACGCGGGAGGGAGTACGAGCGTCCTCCGGGGGTCTGCCCGATGGGATGATGAGGGGACCCTGCCCGTCCGTTCCGGGCCCCCTCCGGCGACAAGGACCGATGGCGATGAGAGGCCGGGCGAAGCCCCCCGCCGCCCCACTCCCGCAGCGGTGCGGGATCGATCCCGTGCGGGTGAGGCTGCCGGAGGATCCCGACGGTGCGTGGGAATGCGTCCGGGACCACCTGCTGGACCGGTTCGCGGGAGCGGTCGGGGCGCGGCGGGTGGACGCGATGCTCACCGAAGGGCTGTTCGTCGGGGCCGACGGCGTCGCTGTCGGGGGCGAGGAGCCGTACACCCCGGGCCGGTTCCTCTGGTTCCACCGGGATTTCGCACCGGAGGAGCCGGTGCCCTTCCCGGTCGGTGTGGTGTACCGCGACGAGCACCTCGTCGTCGCCGACAAGCCGCACTTCCTCAGCACCACCCCGCGCGGCCGGCACATCACCGAGACCCTGACCGCCCGGCTGCGCCGGGAGACGGGGCTGCCGGAACTGCAGCCCGCGCACCGGCTGGACCGGCTGACGGCGGGCCTGGTCCTCTGCGTCGTGCGGGCCGAGGACCGGGGCGCGTACCAGACGCTGTTCCGGGACCGGCTGGTGCGCAAGGAGTACGAGGCGGTGGCGCCGTACGATCCGGAGCTCACGCTCCCCCGCATCGTGCGGAGCAGAATCGTGAAGGAGCGCGGGGTCATCGCCGCGCGCGAGGAGCCGGGGGCCGCCAACAGTGAGAGCCGGGTCGAACTGCTGGAGCGCCGGGGCACCTTCGGGCGCTACCGGCTGCTGCCGGCGACCGGTCGCACGCATCAGCTGCGGGTGCACATGAACGCGCTGGGGCTGCCGTTGGTGAACGATCCGGTCTATCCGGTGGTGCGGCCCGATCCGGAATGCGAGGACTACGCGAACCCGCTGCAACTGCTCGCGAGCGTGCTGGAGTTCACCGACCCGGTCACGGGTGAGCCGCACCGCTTCGGGAGCGGGCTGCGGCTCTCCGCGTGGCCGGACCGGTGAACCCCGCGACGGTCAGTGGCCGCGGTTGATCCAGTCCTCCAGGTTCGGGGCCTCCGCACCGATGGTGGTGGAGTCCCCGTGTCCGGTGCGGACGGCGGTCTCCGGCGGGAGGGTGAGCAGCCGGTCCCTGATCGAGTCGATGATCGTCGGGAAGTGCGAGAAGGACCGTCCGGTGGCGCCCGGCCCGCCCTGGAAGAGGGTGTCGCCGGTGAACACGGTGTCCAGCCCGGGCGCGTGGAGACAGACCGCGCCGGGGGCGTGCCCCGGGGTGTGCATGACCTTCAGCCGCGTCCCGGCGATCTCCAGCTCCTGACCGTCGGCCAGTTCGGCGTCCGGGGCGCGGTCCGGGTGGGTCTGCTCCCACAGCGGCAGGTCGTCGGGGTGCAGCAGGATCGGCGCCCCGGTGGCGGCGGCGAGGGCCGGGGCCGCGTCGATGTGGTCGTTGTGCGCGTGGGTGCAGATGATCGCGCGCAGCGTACGGCCCCCGAGTGCGGCCTCGATGGCCGCGGCGTCGTGGGCGGCGTCGATGACGACGGCTTCGGTGTCGTCGCCGACGATCCAGACGTTGTTGTCGACGTCCCACTCGCCGCCGTCGAGGGCGAAGGTGCCGGAGGTGACGAGGTGGTCGATGCGGGCGGCCATCAGAGGACCACCACCGAGCGCAGGACGTCGCCGTCGTGCATCCGGGCGAAGGCCTGCTCGATCTCGCCGAGCTCGATGGTCTCGGTGACGAAGGCGCCGAGGTCGAGACGTCCCTGCTGGTGCAGGTCGATGAGCATCGGGAAGTCCCGCGAGGGCAGGCAGTCGCCGTACCAGGAGGACTTGAGCGAGCCACCGCGCCCGAAGACGTCGAGGAGCGGGAGTTCGAGCTGCATCTCGGGCGTGGGTACCCCGACGAGGACGACGGTGCCGGCGAGGTCCCGGGCGTAGAAGGCCTGCTTGTACGTCTCCGGGCGGCCGACCGCCTCGATGACGACGTCGGCGCCGTTGCCGCCGGTCAGGGCGCGGATCGCCTCGACGGCATCGTCGGAGCGGGAGTTGACGGTGTGGGTGGCGCCCATCTTCTTCGCCGTCTCCAGCTTGCGGTCGTCGATGTCGACCGCGATGATCTTCGCCGCGCCGGCCAGCCGGGCACCGGCGATCGCCGCGTCTCCGACACCGCCGCAGCCGATGACGGCGACGGAGTCGCCGCGGCCGACCTGGCCGGTGTTGATCGCGGCGCCGATGCCCGCCATGACACCGCAGCCGAGCAGTCCGGCGACGGCCGGGGAGACCTCGGGGTCGACCTTGGTGCACTGGCCGGCGGCGACGAGGGTCTTCTCCGCGAACGCCCCGATACCGAGCGCCGGGGAGAGCTCCGTGCCGTCCAGGAGGGTCATCTTCTGCTTGGCGTTGTGGGTGTCGAAGCAGTACCAGGGCCGGCCGCGCAGACAGGCACGGCACTGGCCGCACACCGCACGCCAGTTGAGGACGACGAAGTCGCCCGGAGCGACGTCGGTGACGCCGTCGCCGACGGACTCCACGACACCCGCGGCCTCGTGGCCGAGCAGGAAGGGGAAGTCGTCGTTGATGCCGCCCTGCTTGTAGTGCAGGTCGGTGTGGCAGACGCCGCACGCCTGGATCTTGACGACGGCCTCACCGGGGCCGGGGTCCGGCACCAGGATCGTCTCGACCCGCACGGGCTCGTTCTTTCCCGGTGCGATGACCCCTTGTACCTGCTGCGCCATGCCGTGGTCTCCCATCCCGACTGCCCCGTTGTAGCGAAGATCGATCCCGCCCACCGTACCCGGGCGGGGAGCCGCTCACGGGGCCAGTACGTCCAGTTCGTGCAGTGCGCCGACCGCGATCTCCTTGGTCAGCCGCTCCGCTCCCCCTGCGTCGCCCTCGCGTACGGCTTCGGCGAGCCGGACGTGGAGGGTGACGGCGGCGGGGTCGGGGTCCTCGAACATCACCTGGTGGTGGGTACGCCCGGCGAGTACCTCGGCGACGACGTCGCCGAGCCGCGCGAACATCTCGTTGCCCGAGGCGTTGAGCACGATGCGGTGGAAGGCGATGTCGTGCCGGAGGTAGCCCTCGAGCTGCTGGCCGCGAGAGGTCGCGACCATGCCGAGGGCGCACTCCGTGAGCGCGGCGCACTGCTCGGCGGTGGCGTGCCGGGCCGCCAGGCCCGCGGCGACGGGTTCGACGGCGGACCGCAGCACGGTGAGGGAGCGCAGCTGCCGGGGCCTGTCGGAGCCGGCCAGCCGCCAGCGGATGACCTGGGGGTCGTAGACGTTCCACTCCTCGGTGGGCCGCACGGTGACTCCGACCCGGCGACGGGACTCGACGAGGTGCATGGATTCCAGGACGCGGACCACTTCGCGTACGACGGTGCGCGACACGTCGAAGCGCTGGGCGAGCTCGTCCGTGCGCAGGACCAGGCCGGGCGGGCAGTCACCCGCCGCGATCTCCAGGCCCAGGGCGTCCAGCACATGCGTATGGAGCCCCTGGGCAGGTGTGGTCATGCGCTCAAGCCTACGGGGCGGCCTGGAGGAGCGAAAAGTACGACGTTTATGTCACAGCCTCTTGAATAAGTCGTATGTAATGGGTTTCAGTAGCGCGACGGACCGATGTCGATGAAGACAGCGAGGCACCAATGAGCACCCCCCACGTCGTCGTGGTGATGGGCGTAGCAGGGACCGGCAAGACCACGATCGGCCCCCTGCTCGCCGACGCACTCGGCGTCCCCTATGCCGAGGGCGACGACTTCCACCCGCCGGCCAACATCGCCAAGATGTCCGCCGGTACGCCGCTGGACGACGACGACCGCTGGCCGTGGCTCGACGCCATCGGGCAGTGGGCACACGGCCGGGCGGGTCTCGGCGGTGTCGTCAGCAGTTCGGCGCTCAAGCGCGCCTACCGCGACCGGCTGCGTGCCGAGGCCCCCGATGCCGTCTTCCTGCATCTGACCGGCGACCGGGCGCTCATCGAGCGCCGCATGGCGGATCGCAAGGGCCACTTCATGCCGACCGCGCTGCTGGACTCCCAGTTCGCGACCCTCCAGCCGCTGCAGGCGGACGAGGCGGGGGTCTCCGTCGACGTGTCCGGCACCCCCGAGGAAATCACCGACCGAGCCGTCGCCGCGCTGCGCCGGCTCGCGAACTAAGGATCACCACCGTGACCAGTCTCAGCGTCGAGATGTTGGCAGCGGACGCCGTCGAACCCATCACTTCGGCCGGCAACGCACAGCTGGGCATCGCCGTACTGGCGGGCATCGCCGTCATCGTCCTGCTCATCACCAAGCTCAAGATGCACGCGTTCCTCGCGTTGACCATCGGCTCCCTCGCGCTCGGTTCGTTCGCCGGGGCCAACCCGGCGAAGACGATCACCAGCTTCACCGCGGGCCTCGGTTCGACCGTCGCGGGGGTCGGTGTCCTCATCGCCCTGGGCGCCATCCTGGGCAAGCTCCTCGCGGACTCCGGCGGCGCCGACCAGATCGTCGACACGATCCTCGCGAAGGCGAGCGGGCGGGCCATGCCGTGGGCAATGGTCCTGATCGCCTCGATCATCGGGCTTCCGCTGTTCTTCGAGGTCGGAATCGTCCTGATGATTCCGGTGGTGCTGCTCGTCGCCAAGCGCGGCAACTACTCCCTCATGCGGATCGGCATCCCCGCGCTCGCGGGTCTGTCCGTGATGCACGGGCTGATCCCCCCGCACCCCGGTCCGCTGGTGGCGATCGACGCCCTCGGCGCCAACCTGGGCGTCACACTGGCCCTCGGTGTGCTGGTGGCCATCCCGACCGTGATCATCGCGGGCCCGGTCTTCTCCCGCTACGCCGCCCGCTGGGTGGACATCGAGGCGCCGGAGAAGATGATCCCGCAGCGCCCGTCCGAGGACCTGGACCGCCGCCCGAGCTTCGGCGCGACCCTGGCGACGATCCTGCTGCCCGTCGTACTGATGCTGGTCAAGGCGCTCGTCGACATCGTGGTGGACGACCCGGAGAACCACGTCCAGCGGGTCACCGACGTCATCGGCTCGCCGCTGATCGCGCTGCTCGCGGCCGTCATCGTCGGCATGTTCACCCTGGGCCGCGCGGCCGGCTTCACCAAGGACCGTCTCGCCGGCACCGTCGAGAAGTCCCTCGCCCCGATCGCGGGCATCCTCCTGATCGTGGGTGCGGGCGGCGGGTTCAAGCAGACCCTCATCGACGCCGGTGTGGGCCAGATGATCCTGGAGTTCTCCGAGAACTGGTCGATTCCCGCCCTGCTGCTCGGCTGGCTGATAGCCGTCGCGATCCGGCTGGCGACGGGTTCGGCTACCGTGGCCACCATCTCCGCGGCCGGTCTGGTCGCCCCGCTGGCCGCCGACATGTCCACGTCCCACGCGGCGCTGCTCGTCCTCGCGGTCGGTGCGGGTTCGCTCTTCTTCAGCCACGTCAACGACGCCGGGTTCTGGCTGGTGAAGGAGTACTTCGGCATGGACGTCCCGCAGACGATCAAGACCTGGTCGGTGATGGAGACGATCATCTCCATCGTCTCGCTGGCCTTCATCCTCCTGCTGTCGCTCGTGTTGTAGCCGGCTCCCCCGGACCCAGCCACGAGCGGCGCCACTCCCCCGGCTCCCGCCGCAACGGGTGCCGGGAACGGGCCCACAGGCGCTCGACCGACCCGGTGCGCATGCCACGGCGTGCCTCCGGGCCGGGCGGGCGCCTTCGCCATGTGGCCCGGCCAGGACGACGCCGGTCGGCCACCCGCGGCCGGCCTTCATCAGGCCGCGGGTGGTCTGCGCCTGGTTTCAGCGCGGCGCGGCCTCGCCCTTCGCCGCCTTCTCCAGCTGGAACGCCTCGTTCCCGAGGCCGATCCTCGCGTGGACGTCGGGCTTGGTGCGGCGCAGCACCGCGCCGTGGACCAGGCCGACGGCGAGGGCCAGGACGATGACGCCGGGCAGCAGCCAGTTCAGCGTCGAGCCCGGGCCCGAGCCGACCAGGACGTCGAAGTCCCGGACGGTGAGGACGGCGATGGCCAGCAGGGCCAAGCCCGCGAGTCCGGAGGCGACGAGGCGGGGCGCCTGGGCCCGGCCGGCGCCGCGCCTTACGAAGAACGCGATGACGGCGAAGGAGGCCGCCGCCATCAGCACGATGACGCCGAGCGCGCCGACGTTGCCCATCCAGGTGAACAGGTGCAGGACGGGCGCGGTGGGGTCGCCGACGGGGTTGTCGTCGGTGAGGGCGAAGGCGAGCACGATCACGACGGAGAGCGCGGACTGGAGCATGGAGCCGGTGGCGGGAGCGCCGCTGGCCTTGCTGGTCCGGCCGAAGCCGGCGGGCAGCAGCCCTTCCCTGCCCATGGCGAACGCGTAGCGGGCGACGACGTTGTGGAAGCTGAGCAGGGCGGCGAACATGCCGGTGACGAACAGGACGTGCAGGACGTCGGTGAAGGTGGCGCCGAGCCGCTCCTCGGTGAGTCCGAAGAGCATTCCCGGGCCCTCCTTGAGGGAGGTGTCGGCGATGGAGGAGGGACCGGCGGCGACCGTGAGGGCCCAGGAGCTGACGGCGAGGAACAGGGCGGCGTAGCCGACGGCGAGGAACATCACGCGCGAGACGACGATCTGGGGACGGCTGGTCTCCTCCGCGTACACCGGGGCCTGTTCGAAGCCGACGAACGCGGCGATGCAGAAGCAGAGCGCGGTGCCCAGGCCCGCGCCGGTGAGGGTCTCGGGGTTGAACGCGTGCAGGGAGAGGCCCTCCGGGCCGGGCTCGGCGACGGCGGCGATGTCGAAGATCACGACGAGTGCGCACTCGACGACGAGCAGTACGCCGAGGACCTTGGCGTTGAGGTCGATCTTCAGCCAGCCCAGCACGCCGACGACGGCCACGGAGACCACGGCGGGGATCCACCACTGGAGTTCGATGTCGAGGTAGGTGGCGAAGAGGCCCGAGACCTCGAAGCCGAGGATGCCGTAGATGCCGACCTGCATCGCGCTGTACGCGACCAGCGCGACGAGCGAGGCACCCGCGCCGGCCGTGGGACCGAGGCCGCGTGCGATGTAGGCGTAGAAGGCCCCGGCGTTGTGGACGTGCCGGCTCATCTCCGCGTAGCCGAAGCCGAACAGCATCAGGACGCTGCCGAGGATGACGTAGAGCAGGGGCTGCCCGACGATGCCCATCACTCCGAAGACCGTGGGCATGACCCCGGCGACGACCATGAGGGGGGCGCTGGCCGCGAGGACGGACAGGAGCAGCCCGGTGGTGCCGAGCCGGTCCGCGCGCAGCGCGCGATCCTCACCCTTGTAGGTGTTGATCCCGCCGGTGTCGCCGGCTGCCCCGGCGGTGCCGGTCCCACTCGTATCTGTTCTGCCCGTCGACATGGCGGGGGTGGTCCCTTCGTCTATGACTACGTGCGTCAGGGTGCGCCGAGCGCGAGGGTGCGCGCGGCGAGGAATTCGGGGTACGGGTCGCGGCCGGCGTACGACCACGGGGCTTCGGTCGCATGGCGGCCTATGCGGTGGAACAGCGCGGCGGCCTCGGCGGGGCGGCCCTCGCAGGTCTTGGCGTGGGCCAGGAAGTTGAGGTCGGCGCGGTGGCGGGGGTGGTCCTCGCGCTCCCATTCGAGCCACCAGTCGAAGGCGGCCTTCATCACCTGTCTGGCCCGGCGTCCCGACCAGTGGCCCGAGGCCGCCGGATCGTCCGGCACGGCGCCGGCCGCGACCAGCACGCGGTAGCGCTCGGCGTGGGCCACGACGGGGAGTACGGCGAGCGGTGAATCCGCCGGGGCCTGTTCGGCGGCCCATGCGGCGAAGTCGTACACCTCGTGGAGCGGGTCGCTCTCCGGGTGCGCCTCGGCCAGACCGGCGGTCATGAGGTGGTGGGCGTGGTGGTGTTCGGGGTGGCGGGCGTGGATCTCCTCGAAGTGCCTGGCGGCCTCCTCGTGGCTGCCGTGTGTGCGCTCCAGCGTCATGAGGCCGAGCCAGGGGGTGGGGTCGGCGGGGTCGAGCCGTGCTGCGGCCAGGCACGCCTCGCGCGCCCGGTCGCGTGTACGGGCGTCGGCCTTGGGGTGCTGGGCGCGGGCGACGGTGGCGCAGGCGAGGAGTGTCGTGGCGTCCGCGCTGCCGGGTTCGGCCAGCAGCCAGTCACTGGCCCAGCCCGCGGCGGACGGTACGGCGGCGAGAGCGAGCAGGCGATGGCCGCGGCGGTCCCAGTCGGTGCCGGTGGCGACGAGCAGGGAGCGGGCCCTGGTCCAGCGCCCCTGGGCGAACTGCACTCGTACGTCGCTGAGTTCGCCGTCGTCGAGCGCCAAGTCGAAGATGTGACCCGGGCGTCCGCCCTTACGGCGGGGACGGCCCAGGGGTGGCGGAGGCGGAGACATCCGCAGGCTTCCTTCTCGACTTCGGCATGAAGCCCGCGCATTTCGATGCTGTGTGCGAGCAAACGATCGCGCACAGCAAAGCGGTAGGCAACGGTCCCAGTCAAGGGCAGCCCTGCCTCAACCGCGCCCACCCACCACGCGGTTACGGGTCCTCACCAGTGGTGTGAACCATTCACGCAGCTCGCGAGCCGTCCACCGGAGTGACGGGTGGGGAAGGCGTGACGCGTGCCACACTGCCGTCATGGAGAACCGTGAACCGCTCAAGCCCTTCCTTCTCGCGTTTCCCGGGCCTCTGCGCGACAGGCTCGTAGCGGCCGTGCTCTCGGGCGAGAAGGTCTGCACCTCCGGACTGCTCCTGGAGTACGAGGTGGAGCGGGAGGAACTCCCGCCGGTGGGCGAGCGGTCCGCGCTCATCGACTCCGACGGCCGGGAGGTCGCCGTGGTCGAACTGACGGATGTCCGGGTCCTGCCCCTCGGGTCGGTCGGACTGCAGCACGCGCTGGACGAGGGCGAGGGCTACACCTCGGTGGCCGAGTGGCGGGCGGGACACGAGAGGTTCTGGCACAGCGAGGAGATGCGGGAGGCGCTGAGAGACCCGCACTTCACCGTGGACGACGACACGATGATCGTCGCGGAGCGCTTCCGGGTGGTCGGGCCGCTCGCCTGACTCTCGTCAGATTTCTCGGACGGGCGGCGGCAGCTGTCCGCGCAGCCACGCGGGATCCGGGTTGACGTGCGGCCGGCCCGCCACCACGACGGTCGGCACGGTCTCGTCGCCGTCGGTGGCCGCCCTCACCGCCGCCGCCCCCGCCGGATCGCGCCAGATGTCGACCCAGTGCAGCTGCCGGGCGCCGCGGCCCAGCCGGAACCGCAGACGCAGGCAGTAGCCGCAGCCCGCACGCCAGTAGACGACCGGCCTTCCGTCGGCCGCGCTCCGGCGCAGAGCCTCGGCCGCGCCGATCGACCGGGGGAACGCCAGTGGCGAGTTCAGGGCAGCGAGCAGGACGAACGGGAGCAGGAGTGCGGCGGCCGCCCCGGTGGATCCCCTGAGGACCGACGCCGCGGCGACGAGTGAGCCGCTGACCGTCAACAGGACCGGCAGGATCCAGGCGCGTGTCGTGGGTCGCAGGTTACCGGGCGGGGGTCCGGCGGACCGGCGGTCCCGCGCCGGGGTTTCAGCCGATGGCCTTCGCCGCCGCCCGGCCAGCCGTCCGGCCCGAGAAGATGCAGCCGCCGAGGAACGTGCCCTCCAGCGAGCGGTAGCCGTGGACCCCGCCGCCGCCGAAACCCGACGCCTCCCCCGCCGCGTAGACCCCGGGCAGCGGGGTGCCGTCCTCGGTCAGGACGCGGGAGGACAGGTCCGTCTCCAGGCCCCCGAGCGATTTACGGGTCAGGATGTTGAGCCGTACGGCGATGAGCGGGCCCGCGGCCGGGTCGAGGATGCGGTGCGGCTTCGCCGTGCGGATCAGCTTGTCGCCCAGATAGGAGCGGGCTCCGTTGACCGCCGTGATCTGGAGGTCCTTGGTGAAGGGGTTGGCGATCTCACGGTCGCGGGCCGTGATCTCGCGGCGCAGGGCGTCCTCGTCGATGAGGCCTTCACCGGTGAGCGCGTTCATCCCCCGTACGAGCGCCCCGAGGTCCTTCTCGACGACGAAGTCCACCCCCTTGTCCATGAACGCCTTCACGGGCCCCGGGACGTCGGCGCGCGCCCTGCCGATCACGTCGCGCACCGACTTCCCCGTCAGGTCCGGGTTCTGCTCGGAGCCGGAGAGCGCGAACTCCTTGCCGATGATCTTCTGGTCGAGGACGAACCAGGTGTAGCCGTAGCCGGACCGCATGATGTGTTCGAGGGTTCCCAGGGTGTCGAAGCCCGGGAAGAGCGGGACCGGCAGCCGCTTGCCGCGGGCGTCCAGCCAGAGGGAGGACGGGCCGGGCAGGATGCGGATGCCGTGCTTGTCCCAGATCGGGTTCCAGTTCTCGATGCCCTCGGTGTAGTGCCACATCCGGTCGCGGTTGATGTGGTGGGCGCCCGCCTTCTCGGCGATGCCGAGCATCAGTCCGTCGACGTGGGCGGGGACCCCGGAGAGCATCTTCGCGGGCGGCGTGCCCAGCCGCTCCGGCCACTGGGCGCGCACGAGGTCGTGGTTGCCTCCGATGCCCCCGGAGGTGACGATCACGGCCTGGGCCCTGAGCTCGAAGGAGCCCGTGACCTCGCGGCTGCTCGCCGTGCCCCGCTCGGCGGCGCTGTCCTGGAGGATCTCCCCGGTGACCGTGTCGACCGCGCCTGCCGAGCGGCCGAGGCCGGTCACCCGGTGCCGGAAGCGCGCCTGGACGAGGCCCTTCGCCATGCCCTCGCGGACCCGCCGCTCGAAGGGGGCGACGACACCGGGGCCGGTGCCCCAGGTGATGTGGAAGCGGGGGACGGAGTTGCCGTGGCCGTTCGCGTCGTAGCCGCCGCGTTCGGCCCAGCCGACGACGGGGAAGAGCCGCAGCCCCTGGGCGTGCAGCCAGGACCGCTTCTCCCCCGCGGCGAAGTCGACGTACGCCTCGGCCCATTGCCGTGGCCAGTGGTCCTCGTCGCGGTCGAAGCCGGCCGTGCCGTACCAGTCCTGGAGGGCCAGCTCGTGGCTGTCCTTGATCCGCATCCGCCGCTGTTCCGGCGAGTCGACGAGGAAGAGCCCGCCGAAGGACCAGTGGGCCTGGCCGCCGATGGACTGCTCGGGTTCCTGGTCGAGCAGGATCACCGTGCGGCCCGCCTCGACGAGCTCGGCGGTGGCCACCAGCCCCGCGAGTCCTGCCCCGATCACGATCACATCAGCGTCGTACGCCATGGCTTCCATCCTTCGGGGCGGTGCGGTGCGGCGGCGGGTGAAGTTACTTGTGAGTCAGATCTTCGGTACGGGCCGCGCCCACGTCAACCGTCCGGTCGGTGGCGCCCTCACCGGTCCCGTACGGCTGCCGGGCTATCGTCGGAACGTGTCGGTGCTGGTACTCCTGCTGTCCGTGGGCGCCGCCTGCTGCCTGGGCTTCGGTTTCGTCCTCCAGCAGGACGCCGCCCGCCGTGCGCCCCTGAGCGACTTCCTCTCCCCCCGGCTGCTGCTCGACCTGATGCGGGTCCCGAGCTGGCTCGCCGGGATCGGCCTGATGGTCTGCGGCATGGTGCTGGGCGCGCTGGCTCTCGGCCAGGGCGAGGTGTCGGTCGTGGAGCCCCTCCTGGCGACCAACCTGCTCTTCGCGATGGGGCTGTCGCGCTACCGCACGGGCCAGTCGCTGGGCCGGCAGGGCTGGGGAGGGCTCTGCCTGCTGGCCGGCGGTGTCACCGCCTTCCTGGTGGCCGGCGAGCCGCGCGGCGGGGAGTCGGTGTCCTCGCCGTTGCGGCACTGGCTGGTGATCGGTGTCGTGGCGGGGCTCGCGCTGTTGCTCACCGCCTGCGCCAGGCATCCGCGGACCCGCGGGACCCCCGTCCTGCTCGGTCTGGCGGCGGGACTGCTCTACGGCTTGCAGGACGCCCTGACCAGGCTCAGCGGAGAGCGTCTGAGCGACGGCGGCTGGGCTGTGCTGCTGACCTCCTGGCAGCCGTACGCCGTCCTGGTCCTGGGCGTGAGCGGGCTGATCCTGGTCCAGAGCGCGTTCGAGGCGGGGCCGCTGCGGATGTCGCTGCCGGCGCTGACCGCGGCACAGCCGCTGGCGGGGATCGCCTGCGGGATCGGCTTCCTCGGTGACCAGGTGCGCACCGACTCGGGCGCCCTGGCCTGGCAGGCCGTGGGGCTTGCGGCGATCGTGGCCGGGATCGTGCTGCTGGGGCTGCACCCGGCGATGCCGGAGGGGAGGGAACGGCACGGGTCCACGGCGGCCGACCGGCTCATGTTGGATGGGCCCCATGAATCCGGCTGACGAGATCCTTGACATTGTCGACGAGAACGACGTGGTCGTCGGGCAGGCGCCCCGCGGCGAGGCGACGGAGCGGGGCCTGCGCCACCGCTGCGTCTTCATCGAGGCCAGGGACGCGGCGGGCCGGCTGTTCGTGCACCGCAGGACGGCCACGAAGCTGGTCTTCCCCTCGCACTACGACATGTTCGTCGGCGGGGTCGTGGGCGCGGGCGAACCGTACGACGTGGCGGCGCTGCGGGAGGCCGAGGAGGAGCTGGGGGTCTTCGGCCTCCCCCGCCCCACGCCGCTCTTCAAGTACCTCTACGAGAGCCCCGCGCACAGCTGGTGGTCGTACGTGTACGAGGTGCGCTGCCCACTGCCCGTGCGGCCCCAGGCCGAGGAGGTCGACTGGCACACCTTCCTCACCGACGCCGAGGTGGAGGAGCGCCTGGACGACTGGACGTGGGTGCCGGACGGGCTGGAGGCGTACCGCCGGCTGCGGGACTTCCGGGCCGGCGGCGGGACGGGGGCCACCGGATGAGCGATTTCGTGCGAGGACTGCGGCTGTGGCTCGCCCCGGAGCGGATCCGCGAGGAGGGCGACACCCCGGACTACCGTTTCTCCCTCGCCAACGAGCGCACCTTCCTGGCCTGGATCCGGACGGCTCTCGCCCTCATCGGCGGCGGTTTCGCCGTCGACCAGTTCCTGCCGGGACTGGCCTGGGGCATCCGCGCGGGCCTGGCCCTCGGGCTGCTGGCGGCCGGAGTGCTCTGCGCGCTCCGCGCCGTCAACCACTGGGTACGGTGCGAGCGTGCGATGCGGCGCGGGGAGGATCTGCCGGTGTCACGCTTCCCCGCCCTGCTCGGCCTGGTGGTCGCCGTGGTGGCGGTCGTGATGGTGGTGGTGGTCCTGTTCGGCTGGGAGGGGCGGTGACCACCGCGGAGCGCGATCCCGGCCTGCAGCCCGAGCGGACCCGGCTGGCCTGGCGCCGCACCACGCTGGCGTGCACGGTGGTGGCCCTGCTCGCCGTCCGGCAGGCACTGCACGGCGGGGCCACCGCGGCAGGTGTGCTCGCGGTGGCCCTGAGCCTGCTGGCCTGGCTGGGCTTCCTCGCGGTGGCGCACCGCCGGGTCACGGGCATGACGACGGCGAAGCCCGCCCCGCTGTCATCACGCCTTGCCCTGGCGGCGGCAGGGTGCACGGTCGCGCTCGCGGTGTTCGCCGTGGCCACCCTGTTCTGAACGGACGTGCCGGTTCAGCCTTCCTGGTCCACCGTGACGACGATCTTGCCCCGGGTGCGGCCCTCCTGGTTGAGCCGGTAGGCGTCCGCCGCCTGCTCCAGGGTGAAGACCCGGTCCACGTGGACGGTGACGATGCCCTGCTCGGCGAGTTCGGCGAGGTGGGCGAGGTCCGCGGCGTCGGGCCGCACGAAGGCGTAGCGCCCGCCGTAGGAGAAGACCTCGGCGTCGGCGATGGACGCCAGCCGGCCGTCGGGGGCGAGGGTCTCGGCGGAGACGCGGAGCGCTTCCCCGCCGACGGTGTCGAACGCCGCGTCGAAGCCGCCGGGTACCAGCTCCCGGAGGCGGGACGCCAGCCCGTCGCCGTACTCGACGGGTTCGCCGCCCAGCTGACGTACGAAGTCGTGGTTGTGGGGCCCGGCCGTGCCGACGACCCGGCAGCCCGTGTGCCGGGCGAGCTGGACGGCGAGCGAACCGACCCCTCCGGCGGCCGCGTGGACGAGGACGGTCTCGCCCTCCCTGACCTTCAGGACGCGGTACAGCACCTGGTGCGCGGTGAGACCGCACAGCGGAAGGCCGGCCGCCTCCTCGAAGCTCAGGCTCAGGGGCTTGCGGGCGAGGGTGCGCACGGGCGCGGCGACGTACTCGGCGAAGGTGCCGCGCGAGAGGAAGTCCTCGCGGACGTAGCCGATGACCTCGTCCCCCACCGCGAACTCGTCCACGGCGGCGCCGGGCTGGACCACGACGCCTGAGACGTCCCAGCCGGGGATGACAGGGAACACGGCTTCCAGGCCCGCCTGGAGATAGCCCTCACGGGCCTTCCAGTCGACGGGGTTCACGGCCGCGGCGCGCACCTTCACCAGGACCGAGTCCGGCCCGACCTTCGGGTCGGGCCGCTCGCCGTACTCCAGTACGTCGGCCGAGCCGTAGCTGCTGTAGCTGATCGCCTTCATCCTTAGACCATCGGCGCGGGCCGGGGTCCCCGCAACTCAGGCCGGGGCGCGTGCCGGGGCGGGGAGCGAGCCGGAGATCACCTCTCGGATTCCGGGCGGAGACTGGACGACATACCGACTGGTCGGCATCATGGTGCCGACCGTCCAACCGCCCCGGAGGTGCGCCCCATGAGCCCAGTCCACCCGCCAGGTCTCGATCTCGACCTGCTGCGCGGGCATCTCGACCGTGAGCGGCCGGGTCTGGTGAACGGACCGCTCGACGCCCGGGTGATCGAGGGCGGACGCTCGAACCTCACCTACATCGTCACCGACGGCTCCGGGAAGTGGGTCGTGCGCAGACCCCCGCTGGGTCATGTGCTCGCCACCGCACACGACATGAAGCGCGAGCACCGGGTGATCAGCGCGCTGCACCCCACGGCGGTCCCGGTGCCGGAAACCCTCCTGCTCTGCGAGGACGAGGCGGTCATCGGCTCGCCCTTCTACGTCATGGAGTACGTCGAGGGCACTCCCTACCGCACGGCCGAGCAGCTCGCCCCGCTCGGCGCCGAGCGTACGAGGGCCGCCGTCCTGGGACTGGTCGACACCCTGGTGGACCTGCACGCCGTGGACCCGGCGGCCGTCGGCCTGGCCGACTTCGGGCGCCCGGAGGGTTTCCTGGACCGGCAGCTGCGGCGCTGGGGCAAGCAGCTGGACGCCTCCCGCAACCGTGAACTGGCCGGCATCGACGAGCTGCACGCCGCCCTCGGGCGGGAGCTCCCCGCCTCCCCCGCGCCCACCGTCGTGCACGGCGACTACCGCCTTGACAACGTGCTGATCGGGCAGGACGACCGGATCAAGGCGGTCCTGGACTGGGAGATGTCCACGCTCGGCGATCCGCTGACCGACCTCGGCCTGCTCGTGATGTACAGCTCCGACCTGGATCTGCCCGAGTCGCCCGTCTCCACCACCAGCGGCGCCGCGGGCCATCCCGGCCCCGCCGAGCTGATCGAGCGCTATGCCGCCCGCTCAGGCCGAGACACCTCGGCCATCTCCTGGTACACGGCCTTCGCGTGGTTCAAGCTCGCCGTGATCCTGGAGGGCATCCACTACCGCTACACCCTGGGCCAGACCGTCGGCGCCGGCTTCGACCGCATCGGCGACCTGGTCCCCGTCTTCATCGCGCACGGCCTCACGACCCTCCAGGAAGGCTGATCACCCCGTGGACTTCGCATTCGACGCCCGTACCGAAGAGCTGCGCACCAGGCTGCTCACGTTCATGGACGAGCACGTGTACCCGTCCGAGGAGGTCGCCGAGGAGCAGCGCGCGCGGCTCGCCTCGCCTTGGGACACCCCGCAGATCACCGAGGACCTCAAGGCGGAGGCACGCAGGCAGGGCCTGTGGAACCTCTTCCTCCCCGACGCGGAGTACGGGGCCGGGCTGACGAACCTCCAGTACGCCCCGCTGGCCGAGATCACCGGCCGAAGCCCGCACCTGGCACCCACCGCGCTGAACTGCGCCGCCCCGGACACCGGGAACATGGAGGTGCTGTCCCAGTTCGGCTCGGACGAGCAGAAGAAGCAGTGGCTGGAGCCGCTGCTGGCCGGCGAGATCCGCTCGGCGTTCGCGATGACGGAGCCCGACGTGGCCTCGTCGGACGCGACGAACATCGAGACGCGGATCGCCCGCGACGGTGACTCCTACGTCATCAACGGCCGCAAGTGGTACATCTCCGGGGCGATGAACCCGGACTGTGCGGTCTTCATCGTGATGGGCAAGACGGACCCGGACGGCGAGGACATCCGCCGCCAGCAGTCCATGATCCTCGTCCCGCGTGACACCCCCGGCCTCGAGGTGCGGCGCGCGATGCGGGTGTACGGCTACGAGGACCACTCCCACGGCGGCCACGCCGAGGTCGTGTTCACCGACGTGCGCGTGCCCGCCGCGAATCTGATCGGCGAGGAGGGTGGCGGCTTCGCCATCGCCCAGGCGCGGCTGGGTCCGGGCCGGATCCACCACTGCATGCGGCTGATCGGCATGGCCGAGCGCGCGATCGAGCTGATGTGCAGGCGGGCCGTGGCGCGTACGGCCTTCGGCAAGCCGCTGGCCCAGCAGGGCGTGGTGCAGAACTGGATCGCGGACGCCCGGGTGACGGTGGAGCAACTGCGGCTGCTGGTGCTGAAGACCGCCTGGCTGATGGACACGGTCGGCAACCGCGGGGCGCACACCGAGATCCAGGCGATCAAGATCGCGACGCCGCGCGCGGTGGTCCGGATCCTCGACCAGGCCGTGCAGCTGTACGGCGCCGGCGGGGTCAGCCAGGACTCCCCGCTGGCCGAACTGTGGGCGTCGGCGCGGACGTTGCGGCTGGCGGACGGTCCGGACGAGGTGCACCAGCGGTCGCTGGCGCGGCGCGAGATCAAGAAGTACCTCTGACACCTGTGCGGGGAGGCGCGCCGCTGGCCGCCTCCCCGGCCGGTCAGAAGGTGAGCTGCCAGCTGTCGATGTAGCCGGTGTCCTGCGCGGCGACGTCCCGCACCTGGAGCTTCCAGGTTCCGTTGGCCGTCTCGGCGGACGCGTTGACCGTGTAGGTCGCGATCACGTTGTCGGCGGAGTCGCTGCTGCTGGAGTTCTTCAGCCGGTACGCGGTGCCGTCGGGTGCGAGCAGGTCGACGACGAGGTCACCGCGGTAGGTGTGCTTGATGTCCACGGCCGCCTTGAGGGTGGACGGGGCGTTGCCCGTACGGCCGGTGACCGCGACCGACGAGGTCACCGCGGCCCCGTTGTCCGGTACGGAGACGTCCGCGGCGTTGCTGAACACCGTCCCGGTCGGCGGGGTGACCGTCCCGGCGGACAGGGTCCAGACCGCGTGCGCGACGGCATCGCTGTTGCGGTCCAGCGCGGTGTCGTTGATGTTCGCGGTCGTGTCGCAGGACGAGTGGTAGCAGCGGTCGAAGGACTGCCCCGCGGTGCCGCCCCACTTCTGGGCCTGCGCGCTCGACTTCGTGTTGCTCGCCCCGCTGAACAGTCCGCCGACCGGCACGCCCGCGCTCTTGAACGGGGCGTGGTCGGAACGGCCGTCGCCCTCGGTCTCTATCTCCGTGGGAATGGACAGGCCGGCGTAGTAGTCCTTGAAGGTCTGCTCGATGACCGGGTCGTCGTCGTAGACGAAGTAGCCGGCGTTGGGCGAGCCGATCATGTCGAAGTTGAGGTAGCCGGCGAGCTTGGCGCGCTCGGTGGAGGCCAGGCTGTTGACGTAGTACTTCGATCCGACGAGCCCCAGCTCCTCGGCGCCCCACCAGGCGAAGCGCAGGTGCTTGTCAGGGGCCAGCTGTGCCCGGGAGACCGCGAGGGCCGTTTCGAGTACGGCGGCGGAGCCGGAGCCGTTGTCGTTGATGCCGGCGCCGGAGGTCACCGAGTCGAGGTGGGAGCCGGCCATCAGGACCTGGTTCGGGTCGCCGCCGGGCCAGTCGGCTATCAGGTTGTAGCCGGTGGCTCCGCCGGAGGTGAACTGCTGGAGCGCCGTGGTGTATCCGGCCGCGTCCAGCTTGGCCTTCACGTAGTCGATGGACGCCTTGTAACCGGCCCTGCCGTGGGCCCTGTTGCCGCCGTTGGCGGTGGCGATCGACTGGAGCTGGGTGAGGTGCGCCTTGACGTTGGCGAGCGGGATGTCCGGGGCCGCCACGGCGGCTGCGGGGGCGGCCTGGACCGCCGGGGCGGCGGTCGCCAGGAGGGCCGCGGCGGCGAGAGCCGCTACGGGAAG
This sequence comes from Streptomyces mutomycini, assembly GCF_001700505.1. GTDB lineage: Bacteria > Actinomycetota > Actinomycetes > Streptomycetales > Streptomycetaceae > Streptomyces > Streptomyces mutomycini. Next base: position 8,166 of record NZ_MAPV01000211.1, on the reverse strand, counting down.
GGATCTGAGACGGGAAAGGCTCATGAGGGGGCTCCGGTTCCGTTCGGGGACTGACGGAAAGTGCGGGGGTCCCCGGCCGTGCTCGGACGGGGCCTGGAGCTGGCGGTGCGGAGTGCGAGACCGATGCTCAACGAGATGACCGCGTACCGTCAAGGGTGGGTTTCGGACACAACTGTCCGTTAATCGGACTGCGTCGGGGCGGAGGGCCACGCGGTGCCGCTGGAACGGTTCCCCGTCGGGTCCGCCGTGGCGGGGGCACCGGCCCGGTCGCCGGCTGCCGGCCTCACGGCCGGTGAGGCTCTCGTGCGGAGCCCCTCACCGGGGCCGCCGGGCCGGCCGGGCCGGCCCGGACGGCGGGGCGGGCGCCCGCGAAGGAGTCATGGGCCCAGCGCCCCGCCCGCCGAAGGCGTCAGGGCCGCAGCGCCCTCAGCAGCAGGTCGGCCAGGTGGTCCGCGACCTCCTGCTGGCTGAGCGGACCGTCAGGGCTGTACCACGTGGACAGGTGGTGGACGGAGCCGAAGTGGTAGTCGACGACCAGGTCGGCCGGGGTCGCCTCGGAGAAGACCCCCGCCCGCTGGCCCTCCTCGATCAGGGCCCGGAAGCGTTCGTGGTAGCGGCGGCGCTCGATCCGCACCTGCTTGTTCTTCTCCGGGCTCAGGTGGTGCATGGAGCGGAAGAAGATGGAGGCGTCGTCGAGGTTCTCGATGGTCGTCACGACCACGTCCGCCGCCGCGTCACGCAGTCGCTGCTCGATCGGCGCCTCGGCGTTGGCGTAGGCGTCGAGCCGCTCCTGCTGGAGTCGCAGCACCCGGGCGTAGACCTCCTGGAGGAGGTCCTCCTTGGAGCCGAAGTAGTGGTAGAGCGCGCCCTTGGTGACGCCCGCCGCCTCGACGATCTCCTGGACGGAGGTGCGGTCGTAGCCGTGCTCCGCGAAGAGCCGGGTGGCGGCGGCCAGCAGCCTCTGGGGGACGGGTGTGCCGTTCCCGTCCGTCGCCTTGGCCATTGCCGCCACCTGCCCTCTCGTACCGCGCGTGAACTGCTCTAACGGGGGGAACGCAGTTCCCGCCTGAGGATCTTCCCACTCGCCGTCTTCGGGAGTTCGGCCAGGATCTCCACCTCGCGGGGATACTTGTAGGCGGCGAGCCGCTCCCTGCAGTACGCGCTCAGCTCGCCGGGTTCCGTCCCGGCGCCCGGCCGCAGGCTGACGTAGGCCCGGACGGTCTCGCCGCGGTAGGCGTCGGGCACGCCGACGACCGCCGCCTCCCGCACCGCCGGGTGGGTGTAGAGGACGTCCTCGACCTCGCGGGGCCACACCTTGAAGCCGGAGGCGTTGATCATGTCCTTCTTGCGGTCCACGACGTAGAGCCAGCCCGCCGTGTCCATGAAGCCGATGTCCCCGGTGCGCAGCTCCCCGTCCGGGAAGGTGGCCTCGGTGGCCTCGGGCAGGTTCCAGTAGCCGGAGACGACCTGCGGTCCGCGTACGGCGATCTCACCGTGTTCGCCGAAGGGGACGTCGTCGCCCTTCTCGTCGATGATCCGCACCAGGGTGTCGGGTCCGGGGACACCGACGGACAGGGTCGCGGAGACGGGGTCGACGGGTGCCTCGTGCTCCGGCGGCACGGAGGCGCACGGCGCCGTGCACTCGGTGAGTCCGTAGCCGTTGCGGATGTACGGGCCGAAGTCCTCGCGGAACCTCTCCACGAGCGCCGGCGGCAGCGGAGCGCCGCCGGAGGAGATCACCTGGAAGGAGGTGAAGTGCTCCCGGGTGGCGCCGGGGTGCGCCGCGAGCGCCATGAAGGCGGTCGACGGGCCCACGGTGTAGGCCGGACGGTGTCGCGCGAAGGCCTCCAGGACGACGCCCGCCTCGAAGCGGTAGGAGAGGACCAGGGTGCCCGCGTTGGCGACGCATGTGGCGAGCTGGCACACCATGCCGGTGATATGGAAGAGCGGAGCCAGCGCGAAGTAGGCCGAGCCCTCGCCGATGTGGTGGCCGGCCCGCTGCCGCTCTGCGTTGACCATGATGTTGCCCTGGGAGTTCATGGCCCCCTTGGGCGTGCCGCTCGTCCCGGAGGTGTAGCTGATCAGGGCGGTGTCCGCGGCGGTGAGCTCCCGGCCGCCGGGGGCGGCCAGACCGCGCCGGGCGACCGCCACCAGGTCCGAGGCCCAGTCGTCCGCGCCGGGCGCGGGGAGCCGCTCGAAGCCGAGCACGCGCGGGTCGTCGGCCGACTGGAGGTCGAGCTCGCAGGCGGTGACCACGGTCCTCACGCTCGGGGCGGCCTCGGCGGTGGCCCGCAGATACGACTCCCAGGCCCGGTCGGAGCAGATCAGCGCGCTGACCTCAGCGTCCTTCAGCACGTGCCCGACCTCGCCGGACTTGTACATCGGGTTGAGGGGGACGACGGTCGCGCCGGCCTTCCAGGCACCGAACAGGGCGAGCACGAAGTGCGGGGTGTTCTGCAGCATGATCGCGACCCGGTCGCCGCGCTCCAGCCCTTCGGCCGCGAGGTGCCCGGCCACGGAGTCGGACAGCTCGTCGGTCTCGCGGTAGGTGAGCCGTCCGTCGAAGTAGGCGAGCGCGGTGTGGTCCGGGGACCTGCCGACGGCCGCCCTGAAGGCGTGCACCATGGTCTCGGCCGGATGGACCGGGGCGAGCTGCGCCTCGCTGAGCAGGGCGGTCCAGGGCCTGGCCGCATAGATCGACTCGGTCATGCGCCGGATTCCTCCCACTTCTGCTGCAGGTGGTTCATGCTGCCGATCCAGTGGTCGGGGTCCTTGGCGCGGGCGCGGTAGTAGCCGGCCACCTCGGGGTGCGGCAGGACCATGAAGCGGTCCTGGTCCATGGCGTCGAACAGGGCGTCGGCGACGGCCTCCGGCTCGATCGCGGTGGGGGCGAGCACCAGTTCGCCCGCCGATCCGGCAGCCGTCAGCATGTCCGTACGCACGCCCTGGGGGCAGATCGCGTGCACCTTGACGCCGCGGTGCCGGTAGGTCAGCGAGAGCCACTCGGCGAAGGCCACGGCGCCGTGCTTGGTGACGCTGTACGGGGCGGCGCCGATCATCGTCAGCAGCCCGGCCGCCGACGCGGTCGAAACGAAGCGGCCGCTGCCGCGCTCCAGCCAGTCCGGCAGCAGTGCCCTGGCCGCGCGGACGTGCGACATGACGTTGACGTCCCAGGCCGCGGCCCAGACGTCCTCCTCGGCGAAGGCGTCGCCGCCCGAGGCGAGGCCGGCGTTGGCGCAGTAGACGTCCACCCTGCCGTCGAGCGCGTCGCGCGCGGCGTCCACGATCTCCGAGGCGTCACCGGCGACCACGGTGCCGCCGATCTCCCCGGCGAGCGCCTCGATCCGGCCGGCGTCGAGGTCGTTGACGACGACCCTGGCGCCCTCGGCGGCGAATCTGCGGGCAAGGGCCGCCCCGATGCCGCCTCCGGCTCCCGTCACCACTACGCCAGCGCCCTGCACCGTACTCATCGGTCCCGCCTCTCTCCGCCGTCTCCCCGGCAGACTAACCAGTCGGTATGTGATCGGGGAAGGGGTTCGGGGCAGGACTGGGAATCTGCCCAGTCGTGGCCGTTCCGTGCGGCCCGCACCCGCGCTAGCGTGCGTGGCCATGACAGTGGACGCGATCATGGAGGTAGCGGAATGACCCTTTCCAGGCGTGGTTTGCTGGCTGCGGGCGGTGCGATGGGAGCCCTCGCTACGACCGCCGCCGGCACCGGAACGGCCATGGCCGCCGGGCAGGGCCAGGGGGCCGGGCACGCCCGGGTCCGTACCGGCTTCGACCGGCTGGCCGCCGACGGGTACGGGCTGCTGGCCGGGCAGAAGGTGGGTGTCGTCACCAACCCGACCGGGATCACCGCCGACGTGCGGCACATCGTCGACGTGATGCACCCCGACGAGCGGGTGGACCTGACCGCGGTCTTCGGCCCCGAGCACGGCTTCCGGGGTACCGCGCAGGCGGGCGGCTCGGAGGGCCGCTACGACGACCCCGCGACCGGGCTGCCGGTCTACGACACCTATCTGAAGAGCGGGCAGCCGCTGGCAGACGTCTTCACGGCATCGGGCGTCGACACGGTGGTCTTCGACATCCAGGACGCGGGCTCCCGGTTCTACACGTACATCTGGACCCTGTACGACTGCATGGAGGCGGCGGCGCTCGCGGGGAAGCGGCTCGTCGTCCTGGACCGGCCGAACCCGGTGACCGGGCGGGCGGCGCTCGGCCCGGTGCTCGATCCGGCCTTCGCGACCTTCGTGGGACGCAGGGAGATCTCGCAGGCACACGGCATGACGGTGGCGGAGCTCGCGCTGCTCTTCAACGCGGAGTTCCTGGCGGACGGGCCGGTGGAGCTGGACGTCGTGAAGATGTCGGGATGGCGGCGCAGGGACTTCTTCGACGCGACGGGCCTGCCGTGGGTACCGCCGAGCCCCAACATGCCGACGCCGGAGACGGCGGTGGTCTACTCCGGGACGTGCCTGTTCGAGGGGACGAACCTCTCCGAGGGCCGGGGAACGACACGGCCGTTCGAACTCCTGGGCGCGGAGGGCATCGACCATCGCTGGGCGGCGGCCGCGAACGGCCTGGACCTGCCCGGCGTCGCCTTCCGTGAGGCGTACTTCGCCCCCGTGTTCTCCAAGTTCCAGGGGAAGACGGTGGGCGGGGTGCAGGTGCACGTCCAGGACCGGGAGGTCTTCGACCCCGTACGCACCGGAATCGCGCTGCTGGTCACGGCGAAGCGGACGTGGAGCGGGTTCGCCTGGCGTCCGGACAACTGGATCGACAAGCTCACGGGCAACACCCGGGTCCGCACGATGATCGACGCGGGGGCGGACACGGACGAGGTGGTGGGCGCCTGGGAGGCCGACCTCGCGGCGTTCCGGAAGGTACGGAGGAACCATCTGCTGTACCGCTGACGCCGGGGCGCGCGAACCGCCGGACGGACCGGGGAGACCGGCCCGTCCGACGTTCGCGGGTGGGTTCAGCGGTGCGAGGGGAACTCCACGACCTGCTGGTAGGTCGGCCGGTTCTGCCAGTGGATCGACTTCTGCGATATCCCGCCCAGCGGGCGGTGGACGATCGCGTCGGTGCACCACTGCTCACCGGCCTTGCAGCTGTCGTCACCCGGGTAGACCGTGGTCGCGGGTACGGCGGCCGCCTCCTTCAGCGTGGTCAGCAGCGCGGAACGGCAGGCGCTCAGATCGCCGTTGCCGCAGTACGTCTTCGCCAGCGGCCCCTTGACCGGCTGTCCGAGGACCTGGCGCAGGTCCTTGTCGGCGAAGCCCCACCAGCCGTACTGGAACGCGGAGCCGCTGTGCGCCCCGCTCGGCCCGTGGCTGGCCGCCGGGGACTCGTCGGTGGCCAGGTTCGCGGTCAGTGCCGTGTAGAGGCCGTCGCCCAGACCGGGCCGGAACTCCGCCTCGATCAGCTTCGGCCACCACGCGTCCATGATCCGTACGGCGTCGGCGTGCGTGTAGGTGTGCGACCCCTGGCTGGTCTCCTTGCGCTGCGCGCCGGCGGCCCGCCACGAGTCGAGCTGCTGGACCACCGCGTCGAGCGCCGGGTCGGTGACCGGCTGGGAGCGCAGCACCTTCAGGAGCTCGGGCAGCAGCTGCTCGCCCCGGAGGTCGGTCAGGGCCGCCTCCGCCATGGCGCGGGTGAGGGAGGCGCGGGTCACGCCGCCCTCCTCGACGAGTGCGGACACCCGGTCGTCGAGCAGGTCACCGCGGTGCACCGCGCCGAAGCCGAACGCGGCCGTGGAGTAGTCCTCGGCCTGACGGTTGTTCCAGGAGATGTAGTAGTCCTGGCCGCTGGAGTGCGGGTGCTCGGCGAACGGGGTGTAGTCGGTGGTGTTCGCCGCCGGGTCGTAGCCCCGCCACTCGTACGCCTTCTCGGCCCTGACGGGCAGTGCGGCGTCCACCCCGGCCGCGCGCACCGGGTTCATGCCGCTGTTGTAGTAGGCCGTGGTGCGTGAGTCGGCGTAGAACCAGTTGAAGGCGTAGTCGATGTGGCTCGCCGCCTGCTGGAAGGACGCGGCGTCCGTCACGTACGCCGGGTCGTTGAGCAGCTGGAAGCCGATGATCGAGTCGGCCTCGTGGCGGTAGGTGGTGCGCAGCGAGGTGTACGCGACCGGCTTGCCGTCCACCGTGGCCCGGTGGGTCACGATGCCGTAGCCGGTGCGGAACACCTGCATGCGGTAGGAGCCCGCGGCGGTGGAGTCGGCGACGGTGGGCTTCCAGGAGTTGGTGCGCTCCAGCTTCTCCATGGCCGTGCAGGCGCCGTCGTGACGGTAGTGCGTGGAGTCCTTGGTGGGGGCGGAGCCGTCGGGTTCGCAGAGCTCGACGGCGTACGTGTCGGTGATGTCCTGGGCCGCCGACGTGGCACTCCAGGCGTAGTCCTGGCCGCGTCCCATCTGGATGTACATGCCGACTCCGGCGAAGGAGACGCCGCGGGCGCTGATGCCGGGGCCCTGCAGCTCCTGGAGCATCATCAGCTGGGGTGCGAAGTAGCCGGTCTGGGGGCCCATGACGGCGATCGGGTTGCCGCTCGCGGTGTGCTTGCCGGACACCAGGAGGGCGTTGGACATCCCGCGCTTCTGGCCGCCGTCACCGGATCCGGGCAGCGAGCCCTCCGGGATCACGCCGTCGTCGTACATGCCCTGGAGGGGTTCGAGCGCGGCCGGCGCGTCGACCGGGGCCTTCCTGTCCGTGCCCGCCGAGCCGGTGCGGTCGTGTATCAGCGGTTCCGGGGTGACGGAACCCGCGTCGGGGAGGGCGGTCCCCCGGGCCCGGTCGGGCTTGCCCGCGTACGGGAACGAGGTGCCGTCGTGGACGGTGAGGACGGCCTCGGGGTCGTTGCGCTGGCGGAACGACTCCCAGACGCGGGTGCCCTCCTCGACGCCGTACTTCTGCTGGGCCGCGAGCAGGGAGAGCGCGGCCTGGACCTCACCGCCGCCTCCCCCGCCGAACTGCCCGCCGACGACCGAGGCGATCGAGATCAGGTCGGTCATTTTGAACGGCTGGATCTCGCCCGCGTTGGTGATCGAGTCGATCTTGCCGGTGAGGACGTATTCGCCCGGGAAGTAGCGGCCGTTCTTCGACTTCACCCGGTAGGCGTTGATCCCGTCGACGTAGGCCTGCGCGTCGGCCATCGCCTGCTCGCCGCGCGCGCCCTCCGTGGTCCTGATCCGTTCGACCTGGGCCTCCAGATCCGCCTCGGTGTACGGGGCCTGCGGCCAGAACTGCTGCTCGAGCCCCTGGTTGGCCAGGGCGCCCCCGGCGAACGAGGTCAGCTGGCCGCGCCCGATGTGCCGGAAGAGGTCCATGAGCCACAGCCGGTCCTGCCCGGCGGCGAACCCGGCGCCGAACTCGGTGCCGTAGCGGGTGGTGCCCTTGATGTGGGGAACGCCGCTCTTCTTGTCACGGGTGATCGTGACGTCGTCGCGCGGCTTCGTCACGGACTCGACCTGGTCGGCGGCGACCCCGAAGGAGGCGTCGTTGAAGAAGTCGGTCAGCTTCTGGTCGGTGAGGCCCGTGTGACCCGGGACCAGGCCGTTGTAGCGGTCGAGCTGGTCGTCGCTGTGCGCGGGGTGCGTGCCGAAAGCCTTGTTGCCGAGGATCTCGACGAGCGTGGCGTTGCCGTTCTCACCGGGCGGCAGGATGTCCGCGCACTGACTTCGGCAGTGGTCGGTGACGGCGAGGGGCTTCGGCTCCGCCGCTGCGGCACCGGGGACCGAGGCGAGCAGGGACGTACCGAGAGCGAGGACGGCCGCGACTGTGGCGGCTCTGAGCGTGCGGGTGCGTGGGGGCATGCGTGCTCCTCCGGGTGGCCGATGCGCCGGAGGTTACTGGCGGTAGGTCCCGTCGGTAAGATGAACATCAGTCACTTTTTCCGAATCACCACACGCCTGCACAGGGTTCCACGTGGACCGTCTCAGCCAATGGACGCATTTCACCCATGGATGGAGCCAGATCGGGCAGTCGTACGTCCATCCCTTGACGCCGAAGTACGAGCGACGGAGGTGGCAGTGCCATGGCTGGTTTCCGGAGTCTTGCGAGACAGGTCCGCGATCCGCGGGGCGATCTGGCTTTGCGGCGGTACTCGCTGCGCAAATGCCTGGAACGATTCGCCCCCTACGGACATCGGGCGACCTGGGATCACCTGTGCGCCCGG
>NZ_MAPV01000210.1 GCF_001700505.1 Streptomyces mutomycini | reverse complement strand
CCCCACACCCACTCCCACACCGACCGCGCCCCCGACGACAGCACCGCCCACCGCCGAACCGGCCGTGCGGCTGACGGGCTCCAAGGTCACCGCAGGCGGGAAGGTCACCTTCACCCTCTCCGGGTTCACCAAGGGCCAGAGCGTCACCGTCAAGCTGGACGACGACGGCATCATCGGCCAGTGGCCCTCCGCCGTGAAGGCGGACGGCACGCTCACCGCTACGGTCACCGTCCCCAAGTCGACGCCGNNCCTCGCACCGAACCCCTCCACGAGCCTCAAGGCGGACATCTCCGTGACGGCGTCCGGCTCGGGCGGCAACGGCGGTTCGGGTACGGGCGGCAGCACCGGTGGCGGCACGGACTCCGGCACCGGTGGCGCTTCCGGCGGCACGGGCGGGACGTCCGGCTCCGGCGGATCGCCCTCCCCCGACGGCTCGGGCGGCAACGCGAGCACGTCCGCCACGATCACCGCGGGTTCGCAGGTCGCCGCCGGCGGCAAGGTGTCCTTCCGGGTGACGGGCTTCCCTGCGGGCCGGCAGCTCACCGTCAAGCTCGACGACTCCGAGATCATCGGGCAGTGGCCGAACGGCATCGGCGCGGACGGCTCACTCTCGGGGACCGTCACGATTCCGGCGGATGCCACGAAGGGCGCCCACTGGCTGCGCTTCCTCGCGCCAAACCCCTCCACGAGCCTCAGGGCGGACTTCACCGTCACCTCCGGCACATCGGCGGCGCAGGCCGCGGCGAGTGCCTCCCCGGGCGGCGGGGGCGGGCCGGCCGGCACCGGCGGCGTACCGGCCGCCACGGGTGAGCCGGCCTCGGCGTCCAACTCCCGGGGCGCCAAGGCCGCGATAACAGCGAGTCAGGTGCAGCCGGGCGGAAAGATCCCGTTCGAGGTGACAAAGTTCCCGGCCGGACAGACCGTCACCATCAAGCTCGACGACGAGGAGATCCTGGGCCAGTGGAAGGCCGACTCCACGGGCGCGTACAAAGGTGAGGTCACGATCCCGGCGGAGACTCCGGCGGGCGCCCACTGGCTGCGCTTCCTCGCACCGAACCCCTCCACAACCCTCAGGGTCGACTTCACGGTGACCGTTCCCGGCGCGACAGCCACGGCCTCGGGCACCGGCCCGGCGACGGCCGCGGTGCCCCGGGCGACGCCGGACACCGTCGCCGCGGCATCCGTGGAGGACTCCGTCCCGTACGCGACGATCGCCTGGTCGGCGGCCGCCGCAGCGGTGGGCGGGGCGGCCGGCGCCGCCGCCACCACGCTGATCGTCGTACGCCGCCGCCCGGGCGGACACGCAGCGCAGGGCTGACACCACGCCCGAACACAGCACCCCCACAGGAATGTTGTCGCGCACGTCACACACCTGAGGATGCGTTACTTAGGTAAGCCTAAGCTAAGTTACAAGTGTTGCAGTTCCTACTGAAACCCCTGTCAGGGAGTTGACCCCCGCATGACCTCGTCCATCCGCAGAAGCCGTCGCACCGTCACCCGTGCCGCCATCGCCCTCGCGATCACCGCGGGCACCACCGCCGCGCTGACGGGCCCCGCCTCAGCACACCCCGTGGCCGGCACCGTCACGGTCGCACCGCTCGTGAAGGGCCTGTACCAGTCCTCGTACTCCGAGCGGAACAACGTCCTGTGGACCACGTCCGCCGTGGGCCGCCCGCCGGTCGTGGCCTCCGCCCTCCTGAAGGTGGACCCGAAGACCCTCAAGGTGAAGCAGACCGTCACCCCGCCGGTCACCGACGCCGCCACGGGCGCCCTGGAAGCCGTCTACGGCGTGGCCGTGGACGACGAGCACAACACCGTCTGGACGACGAACACCCGCAACAACACCGTCGCCGTCTACAGCCAGCGCACCGGCGAGCACCTCGCCACCCTCCCGAACGTGGGCCACGCCCGCGAGATCGTCGTCGACGAGCGCCACGACACGGTGTGGGCGAGCGCCTTCACGGACGGCTCCCTCGTGGCCTTCGACTCGAAGACCCTTAAGGAGAAGCAGCGGATCACCGTCACCGGGTCCGGCCCGACCGGCCTGGTCGTCAACGAGCGGACCGGTACCGCCTACGCCGCGGACCTCAACGGTGACCAGGTCATCGAGGTCACCGCCAAGTCCGCCACCCCGCGCCTCATCCCTGCCGGTGACGGCCCGATCTCGATCGCGCTGTCAAAGAACGGCAGGACCGCTTACACCGCCAACCAGACCGGCGGCGACCTCTCCGTGATCGACCTCAGGAAGGGTCTGGTCACCAAGTCCGTCGCCACGGGCGCGGGTGCCCTGTCCGTCGCCGACGACGACCGCACCGGCAACGTCGTGGTCGTCAACCGCACCGCCGCCACGGCGACGGTCGTCGACCCGGGCAAGGGCACCGTCGTCCGCACGGTGACCACCGGCGCCAACCCCAACCACGTGACCGTCACGAACGGCACCGCATACGTGGTCGACAAGTCCGGAGCCGGTGCCGACGGCGCGGACCAGATCCACAGCTTCCGCGTCACCCGCTGACACCGGCCGCTCGGCGCTCGGCAGCCCCCTCCCCGTTATGTTCTCCACGG
>NZ_MAPV01000021.1 GCF_001700505.1 Streptomyces mutomycini | reverse complement strand
GCCCACGACGGATCCGCCCACGGACCCACCGGGCTCCCCCGGCCCCACGCCGTCCCCTTCCGGCGGATCCTCCGCACCCGGCGTGCCGGCCACGGACCCCGGCGAGCCCTCCGAGCCGGCAGGCTGAGCGGACGGGGGCCGGGAGGGGAGCAGGCCCCCGGATCCCCGGCGGACCCGCCCCGCACGGAAAGGCCCCTCAGGCCGGATCGGCCGGGTGCGGCGCCATCGGCAGCAGCGACGCAAGCCGCTGCTCGCACAGCTCGACCAGCCGGTCGTAGGCCTCCTGGCCCATCAGCTCGGTGAGCTCGGGGCGGTAGGACACGTAGACCGGGTCACCGGCCCCGTGCGCGGACGTCGCCGACGTGCACCACCAGTGCAGATCGTGGCCGCCCGGGCCCCAGCCCCGGCGGTCGTACTCCCCGATCGAGATCTGGAGCACGCGCGTGTCGTCGGGCCGTTCGATCCAGTCGTACGTGCGGCGGACCGGCAGCTGCCAGCACACGTCAGGCTTCGTCTCCAGCGGCTCCTTGCCCTCCTTGAGGGCCAGGATGTGCAGGGAACAGCCCATGCCGCCCGCGAAACCCGGGCGGTTCTGGAAGATGCAGGAGCCCTCCCAGCGCCGCGTCTGGCGCTCGCCGTCCTCGTCGACGCCGACCCAGCCGGTCTTCGTGCCGACGTCGTGGAACTGCCACAGCTCCGGGGTGAGCCGTGCGACGTGTCCGGCCACCCGCTTCTCGTCGTCCTTGTCCGAGAAGTGCGCGCCCAGCGTGCAGCAGCCGTCGTCCGCCCGGCCTGCCTGGATTCCCTGGCAACCGCTGCCGAAGATGCAGGTCCACCGGGACGTCAGCCAGGTCAGGTCGCAGCGGAAGACCTGCTCGTCGTCGGCGGGGTCGGGGAATTCGACCCAGGCCCGAGCGAAGTCGAGCTCCTTCTCGTCGGGCCCGTGGGGCCCCGTGGCTTCCGGCTGCGGCGACTCCTGTTTCGAGTTGCGCAGCTTCTTCGTGGCTTTGTCCGGCTTCGCCTTTTTCGTCTTTGGCACGTGCCCAGAGTAAGCCGCAGTAGCGTGCCCGTATGAGACTTGGAGTCCTCGACGTGGGGTCGAACACGGTGCACCTGCTGGTCGTCGACGCGCATCCCGGCGCCCGCCCGCTGCCCGCCCATTCGCACAAGGCGGAATTGCGGCTCGCCGAACTCCTCGACCCGGAAGGGGCGATCGGCCCCGAGGGGGTGGACCGACTGGTGACGACGGTCGCCGACGCCCTCCGGGCGGCCGAGGACAAGGGCTGCGAGGACGTGCTGGCGTTCGCGACCTCCGCGGTGCGTGACGCGGGTAACGCGGACCAGGTGCTGGCGCGCGTGCGGGACGAGACCGGTGTCACCCTCGCCGTCCTCAGCGGCGAGGAGGAGGCCCGGCTGACCTTCCTGGCCGCCCGCCGCTGGTTCGGCTGGTCCGCGGGGAAGCTGCTGGTCCTGGACATCGGCGGCGGTTCGCTGGAGGTCGGCTACGGGATGGACGAGGAGCCGGACGCCGCGGTCTCGCTGCCGTTCGGCGCAGGACGCCTCACGGCGGCCTGGCTGCCGGGCGATCCTCCGGACGCGACGGCCGTGCGTGCGCTGCGCCGCCACGTCCGCGCCGGCATCGCCCGTACGGTCGGCGAGTTCACCCGGCTGGGACCGCCCGACCATGTCGTCGGGACCTCCAAGACCTTCCGGCAGCTCGCCAGGATAACGGGCGCCGCCCGCTCCGCCGAGGGGCTGTACGTGCAGCGCGTCCTCACCCGCAAGGCCCTGGAGGAGTGGGTGCCGAAGCTGTCCGCGATGACCGTCGCGCAGCGCGGGAACCTGCCCGGGGTCACGGAGGGGCGCGCCGCGCAGCTGCTCGCCGGGGCGCTCGTCGCCGAGGGCGCGATGGACCTCTTCGGGGTCGAGGAACTGGAGATCTGCCCCTGGGCGCTGCGCGAGGGAGTCATCCTGCGGCGTCTCGACCACCTTCCGTCGGAGCAGGCGGCCCTGAGGGCTGCCCCGTGATCCCCGCCGGCGCCCTCACCTGATCCCGGCCGCCGGGCCATGGTCCTTCTCACTTGTCGCCGGGCTCACTCGGCGTCGCGCACCGCTGCCCGTACCCTGTCCACGTGGCAGAACCAGTGGTGCGCGTCCCGGATGCGAAGGTCGCCCTGTCGACGGCCTCCGTCTATCCGGAGTCGACGGCGACGGCCTTCGAGATCGCTGCGCGCCTGGGCTACGACGGTGTCGAGGTCATGGTCTGGACCGACCCCGTCAGCCAGGACATCGAGGCGCTGAAGCGGCTGTCGGACTACCACCAGGTGCCGATCCTCGCCGTGCACGCGCCCTGTCTGCTGATCACCCAGCGGGTCTGGTCCACCGACCCGTGGGTGAAGCTCCAGCGGGCCAGGGCCGCGGCGGAGGAGCTCGGGGCGTCTGCGGTGGTCGTCCACCCGCCGTTCCGCTGGCAGCGCAACTACGCCCGCGACTTCGTCACCGGCATCTGGCGCATGGCTGACGAGACCGATGTGCGCTTCGCCGTGGAGAACATGTACCCGTGGCGCTACAGGGACCGCGAGATGCTCGCCTACGCCCCCGCCTGGGACGTCAGCAACGACGACTACCGGCACTTCACCGTGGACCTCTCGCACACCGCGACCGCGCGCACCGACACCCTGGCCATGGTGGACCGGATGGGCGACCGGCTCGCCCACGTCCACCTCGCCGACGGCAAGGGCTCCAACAAGGACGAGCACCTGGTGCCCGGCCGGGGCGACCAGCCGTGCGCGGAGCTGCTGGAGCGGCTGGCCCGTACCGGCTTCGACGGTCATGTGGTCATCGAGGTCAACACCCGCCGGGCCATGTCGTCGGCCGAACGCGAGGCCGATCTCGCGGAGGCACTCGCCTTCACCCGGCTCCATCTGGCGTCGTCGGCCCGGGGGTCATGGGCGGGGCGTCCGGGCCGACG
>NZ_MAPV01000209.1 GCF_001700505.1 Streptomyces mutomycini | reverse complement strand
GTCCAGTGCGGGACGATGCGGGATCACCTCTTCGCACGCGGCCGGGGCGCGCCTGGACGTGACGCTCACGGTCGACGGCCACCCCTGCGGGCGCGGTCACACCCGGGGGCTCATGCTGGACGACCGGCGCTACGGACTCTTACGGGGGCGTCCGGCCGCGTGCGAAGAGGTGATCCCGCATCGTCCCGCACTGGACGCCAGGATCGCCCGGCCGAGCAGGGTGGGCCGGCTGCGCTGGAAGGACTGCGTACTGGAACGGGACCGGCCCGACCAGCAGTGGGGGCTGCGGGTCGACCGCGATCACGCGGTCCTGTTCGACCACCCCACTGATCACGTACCGCTGATGGTCATGCTGGAGGGCTTCCGGCAGTTCGGCCACCTCACCGTCCATGAGGCGTCCCGAAGAATGTACGCCGGACAGGCCTTCGCCCTGGCCGGCCTCTCCCTGGACTGCGCCGCCTTCGGCGAGCTGGGAGAGAAGATAGTCCTGGACCTCGAGGAGGGCCCGTCCGACGAGTGCACCCTGCGCGTCGCGGCCCGCCAGGGGGGAAAACTGCTGGCCCGCGCCGACATGACCTGGAAGTGCGTGGGCAGCCGCGCCCCCTGGTCGCGGTTCGCCTCCTGGTGACCAGCCGGCGGCCCGGCCATGGCCTGTCTCAGTGCGCGGGGGTGTCATCGAGCGCCTGGGACAGAGCCTCCCACATCGCGTCGACGGCTTCGGCTTCGTCGGGGCCCGCGCGCCCGTGGCCGGCGTCGGAGCCGGTCTCCGTCAGGAACGCGCCGAAGAGTGCCGCCACGATGAGGTCTGCCAGGGGGATCGTGGGGATCGAGGCGTTCCAGTGGCCCGTCTTCTGGGTCTCGCGCACCAGGTGGAGCACGAGACCGTGTGTCTCCGTCAGCAGAGGTATCGGCCTCGCGGCCGAGCGGGCGGTCTCCGCCGACAGCCGCAACGCGGCGAGGGACCGCGCGTCCGTACCGAAGAGCCGTCCGAGGCCCAGGACGAGGGACCGCAGGCGGCTCGGCGCCGGGTGGGGCGAGATCCTGGCCTCGGTGAGCAGTTCCCCCAGTGCGCCGGACAAGTGGTTGTCCAGTGCGGCGGCCAGGTCCTCCTTGGTGGAGAAGTGGCCGTACAGTGCGCCCTTCGTCAGTCTGATGCGGTCCGCGATGTTCTGCAGGTTCGCGTTCGCGTACCCGTACCGCGCGAACTCGTAGGCAGCCGCGTCGAGTACGCGGTCGTACGTCCGCAGGGCACGTGCCTGTTTGGGCATGACGCTCCCCTTCTGTGCCGGCTCCGTAGCGGGACCGAAGTGCAAAAGATACGTTCGTGAACGAATTCTATTCATCGAATGAGGTGCTCGCCAGATGATGCAGCGTCACAATCCGGTGGACGACCAGCTCGGCGGGATATCGACGGCCCTTCCGGTGGCCGTCCTGGCCGCGGTCGAGAGCGCGGCCACCCACGCCGTGGTCGCCGACGATGCCCGCAGGCTCGGGGAGGAGACCGTCGCCCTCCTGACCCGTGCCGGCTTCGCACGCCACTTCGTGCCCCGCGCCTGGGGAGGTACGGAAGGAACGTTCGGGAGTCTGGTCACGGCGGTCACCGCCGTGGGGGAGGGGTGCGCCTCCGCGGCATGGTGCGCGGTCCTGTGGGCGGCCCACAGCCGGTTCGCGGCGTACCTGCCGCACGAAGGCCAGCGCGATCTGTGGTCGGACGGCCCGGACGCCCGGATCTGCGCCGCCGTCAGGCCGTCGGGTGAGGTACGCCGGCTGCCGTCCGGCCGGCTGCTGAGCGGTGAGTGGGAATGCGTCAGCGGGGTGGACTTCGCGGACTGGCTCCTGGTGTGCGCACCTGAGCCCGGCGCGGGAGGCGCGGCCGGGCTGCGCATGTTCGCGGTGCCGAAGGGCGACTTCCTCGTGCGCGACTCCTGGAACAGCAGTGGCATGCGCGGCACCGGCAGCCACACCGCGGTGCTCGAGACCGTCTTCGTGCCGGACCACCGCAGCTTCCCCATGGAGGACCTGCTGGCGGGGACACCCGGCCCGGGGCGTTCCCGGTGCCACACGGTGCCCGCCCACCTCGCCGGCGGACTCCTCTTCTGCGCCCCGGCGCTCGGTGCTGCCCGCGGCGCGCTGGCCGAGTGGTCCCTCTGGGCGGCCCGCGCCCAGGCCCGGGGTCTGCCGCAGCACGACGGCAGCCGCCTGCACCACGCCCTGGCCCGCTCGGCCGACGACATCGAGGCCGCCGAACTCCTCCTCATGGAAGCGGCCAGATGCGCCGACACGGGCACCCGTGCCGAGACCGACGTCCTCAGAAACAGACGAAGATCCGCGGCCGCCGTCGATCTGCTCGTGCACGGCGTCGAACGGCTCTTCCGGACCGCGGGCGTGAGCGCCTGCGGCCGGCCTGGCCTGATCGAACGCAGCTGGCGGGACGTCCACACCGTCGCCGCACACCAGATGCTCCGGAGGGAGACGGCGGCCATGGTCTACGCCGCGTCCGTCTTCTCCTCGCTCACCGACCCCACCGCCCCGGCCGCTGTCCGGCCTGCGGCCCTGCGAGAGGTATCCGCGTCATGAGTACCGAACCACTGTTCGCGCAGAACGACACCGCGCCCGCCTACCTGGTGTTCTGCGACGTCGACGACACTCTCATCCGCTGCAGGAGCGGGGTGGAGTTCCTCCGCCACTACGCGCGGCTCCGGCACGGAGCCGACGGCGCGACCTCCACCGAAGAGTTACTCGCGGGCCTCTACGCGCGGATGGCCGGTGGCATGTCACGGGAGGAGGCCAACCGGGAGTACCACCGGGCCTGGAGACGCAGTCCGGTCGACGAGGTCGAGGACCAGGCCGGCCGGTGGTACGAGCAACGCAGCCGGGCCGAGGACTTCTACATCACCGAGACGGTCGACGCCCTCCGCCGGCACCGGGCCGCGGGCGCGGCCGTGGCGCTGGTCTCCGGTTCGTTCCCGCCGCTGATACCCCATGTCGCGAAGGTGGTCGGGGCGCAGTACGTGCTCGGGGCCAGGCTGGAGCGGTGCGGCCGCTTCCTGACCGGTGAACTGCTCGGCCGGCCCGCCATCGGTGAGGGCAAGTGCGTGCTGGTGCGTGAACTCCTCGACCAGCACCCCCACATCGACCCCGAGGACTGCTACGCGTACGGCGACCACCCCTCCGACCTGCCCATGCTGCACATGGTCGGGCACGCCTTGCTGGTGACCCCTGACGGGTCGCACGCGCCCGTGAACCCGGCGGTCATGGCCTGACACGCCCGTACTCGCGGTCGACTGCCCTCACCCGGCACCCCGGGTGCCCCGGGGCGCGGTGTTGTCGACATCCGTCGAGTCGGCGAGCGAGACCTGCCTGCCCACCGGGACACCGTCCTCGGAGTGGGTTCGACGGTGCATGGCGGCGGCCCAGGCTGCCGCACCCCGGACTGCGACCGCCCTCTGGATGTACCAGGGGGCGGTCGTGTGCCAGGGGTCGCTCAGCCGTTGGGTCCCGGCGACCAGGGCGTGAACTGCTCGACCGGTCCGCCGGGCATCCACTCCACCGGGTCCGCTCAGGAGCGAATGAGGGCTGAACCGCCTGGTTGCACCCACGCTGCGTGCCGTATGAAACCGTACGGACATTTCGCCCACCGTGCGTCGCGATAATGCGGTGACCTGCGGTGCTTCGAGTCACGTTCGGTGAAGAGTCCCAATCGTCCGTCCTGTTGACGCCGCGTCATCGGCGTGTATACAACGCGCTTGATTCATCGACAGCGCTCCGATCCCCGCATCCGATCGCGCCTTTGGCATGCCCGAAAGCAGCCCGAGCGTCCGGAGACGGGAACCGGTGGCGTCATGCAGCGCCCATGGCGCGAAGAAGAGGCGGACGTACGTGAGAACGCGACACCGAGGACTGCTTGCCGGTCTCGTCGCATCGGCCGTGGTGGGGACTCTGATCCCGCCCATGGTCTTTGCGGCGCCGGCGGCAGCGGCGGATCCAAGCGGTGACGGGGGCGAGGAGACAAGTGTCCTCGACGCCGTCAAGGGGTGGTTCACCGACGGCGAGGAACCGCAGCCGGTCAACGCTCTGGAGATATCCAGCCGCGAGAAACTGGCCAAGGGAACGAAGGACCCCAAGCCGAAGCGGGTCAAGGAGCTGAAGAACCGGCGCACTCCCAGTGCCCGGTTCTTCGAGCTCTCGGACGGCCGCGTGGAGGCCGAACTGACCGCGGTGCCCACCGCGTACCGGGACGAGAAGAACAAGACCTGGAAGCCGATCGACGTCTCCGTGCGGGAGACTTCGAAGAAGGGCTTCGACTACGCCAACACCGCCAACCTGGGCCGGACGTACTTCGGCTCCGAGCCGGGTGAGCTGGTACGGATCGAAGGCGGGGGCGGCGAGCACGTCACCCTCGGCCTGGACACCGCGACGTCCCCCGGCGGCAAGGACCTGAAGCCGGCGGCCAAGGGCGCCAAGGTCGTCTACGCGAACGCCGTCGAGGGCGCGGACCTGGAGTACGTGGTCGAGCCCGGCCAGGTCAAGGAGAACATCGTCCTGGCCGAGCGCCCGGACGGGCCGGTGAAGTTCACCTTCACCCTGGACGCGGGCGGCCTGACGCCCAAGGCCCGCAAGGACGGATCGGTCGCCCTGTACGGCGAGGCGCCCCGGACGCCGGTGATGGTCATCCCCGCCCCGTACATGACGGACGCGGCGAAGGACCCGAAGTCCCCGACCGGCGGCACCTACAGCACCGAGGTCACCCAGAAACTGACCAGGGACGGTGACGACTGGAAGATCACCGTCACACCGGACACCAAGTGGCTGGCCGACAAGGACCGCCAGTACCCGGTCGTGATCGACCCGACGATCACCATCAGCCCGGACGCGACCGGTTCGAAGGACACCATGGTCCTGTCCGACCAGCCGTCCACGAACTTCAACACCACGTGGAAGATGTCGGCAGGCAAGACCGACACCGGTATATCCCGCTCCCTGGTGGAGTTCCCGTTGTCGGAGATCCCGGCAGGGGTGAAGGTCGACTCCGCCCGCCTGGGCATGTACTTCGACCAGTCGCACACCACCAACGCCAACGACGTCACCATCGGCGC
Organism: Streptomyces mutomycini; assembly: GCF_001700505.1. Classification (GTDB taxonomy): domain Bacteria; phylum Actinomycetota; class Actinomycetes; order Streptomycetales; family Streptomycetaceae; genus Streptomyces; species Streptomyces mutomycini. The sequence continues at coordinate 12,705 of NZ_MAPV01000209.1, read as the reverse complement.
CTACCGGGCCACCGGTACCTGGACCGAGGGCGGCGCCACCTGGTCCAACACCAGCGGACTGGTGGGTGAGCTGTCCGGCACCACCGTGCAGATCGACGACGGTGACGCGGGCACGGCCGCGGTCGGCGAGTGGCCGAAGGTCTCCACCACCAGCACGGCGAACGTCGGCAGTGACTACGCGTACAACAAGAACGCGGCCACCGGCGAGAGCTACACCTACCAGCCCCGGATCGCCGAAACGGCGTCCTACCGCGTCGAGGCGCACTACTCGCCGCTGGCCGACAACACCACCGCGGCCCCGTACAAGGTCCTCCACGACGGGCTGACCCACAACTACACCGTCGACCAGACGGCCGGGACCACGTCGGCCTGGAAGGCCCTGACCAGCACCCAGCTGGAGTTCAACAAGGGCAACGCCGACAAGATCGTCCTGGGCGACACGGGCGACTCCACCAAGCGGACCATGGCCGACGCCGTGCGCCTGGTGAACCCCGCCTCGATCGTCAAGAACACCGGCGAGTACAACCAGTGGCACAACTTCCCGGTGACCGACACCGTCCAGAAGTGGGTGTCGGGGACCGCCGCCAACTACGGCTTCGTGCTCAAGGCCACCGACGAGTCGGCCACCGCGCCGACCGGCGGCCCGCGCTACGAGGCTGCCGACGGCTCCACCTACGGGGGAGAGACGGCGACCATCCCGCGGCTGACCGTCACCTACGGCAAGGTCGGCACGTCGCTGAACTCGCCGGAGGTCGTGCACTCCACCGGCCCCGAACTGAGCTGGCCCGCGTACAGGAACGACAGCGGCGACACCAAGCTCGACATCGCCGAATACCAGCTGCACCGGTCGACCCTGCAGGCGTTCACCCCGTCGTCCGCGACCCTGGTGGCACCGATCGCCGAGACCGCGACCACCTACACCGACACCACCGCGACGCCGTCCCCGAACGGGGCCGGAACACCGGAGATCGGCCGGTCGTACTACTACCAGATCGTCGTCAAGACCACTGACGGACAGCTGCTCGGCTCCCCGACGCGGACCGTCGGCATCCCCAAGCCGGGCCGCACCATGCGCCTGCTCCAGGGCACCGACGACGTCACCGACACCACGCTCTCCTCCCAGCAGCCCACCACCAACCAGGACACCATCCAGTCCTTCGGGGTCGGCCAGAAGTGGCTGAGCACCGGTGACAACTCCGGCACCTACGGCACTACCCGTGCCGCGCTGAAGTTCAACACCACAGCCATCCCCACCACGGCCACCGTCCTCGAAGGCCGGATGTACATGTGGGGTGCGGAGACCACCAACACCTCCGCAGGTGCCGTCTACGAACTCCACGGCCTGAACAAGACCTTCGACGAGACCACCGCCACCTGGAACCAGTCGGCCACCTCGGCCCCCTGGACCGCTCCGGGCGGCGACTTCTCGGCCACCGTCTCGGACACCGTGCCCCAGTTCACCGAGGAGGTCGGACGTCACTGGTGGGACGCCACCACACTCGCCAAGAGCTGGGTGAAGACCCCTGCCGGCAACAAGGGCGCCCTGGTCAAGCTGGCCGGCGACACCGACGCCACCCAGCAGGAGCGCACCCTGTGGCTGGCCTCGGAGGCCGCCGACTACCAGCTCGGCCCGCTGCTGCGCGTCATCTACGTCGACTCGACCACCGAGGACACGTACTACGCGCCGCAGACCCCGGCCCGGATGACCCCGAACTCCACCTACACCGTGGACATGACGGTCACCAACACCACGAGCGCGGCCTGGGCGGCCGGTGAGCGCCAGCTCTCCTACACCTGGAAGCTGCCCGACGGCACCGACGTCACCACCGGCGGCAACCAGGCGGCCACCGCCGTCCCGGCCCTGATCCCCGGCGAGTCCGCCACCGTCAAGGCCACCGTCAAGACCCCGATCAACTCGGACAGCGGCAGCAAGCGCACCGAATACGTCCTCGGCTGGGACGTGAAGAAGGTCGCCGACGGCTCCTGGCTCTCGGTCACCAACCCCTCGATCACCCCGCTGAAGCAGCCGGTGGCGGTCGAGGACCCGACGTCCAACTCGCTGGGCATGGAGAAGTTCTACGCCTACGCGGGCAAGAACACCGGCGCCGGCTCGACGGTCATGAACAACCTCGCGTCGGGCAACAGCGTGTGGTCGTACAACGCGTTCAGCAACCCGGGCCGGGGCCTGACCACGTTCGCGCGGTTCGCCTACAACTCCCTGGACACCTCCGACACGGTCGCCGGTCACGGCTGGTCCCTCCAGGCCGCCGGCCCCATCCGGCTCGGTGCTCCGCTGGACTTCCACCCCAACCCGAATCCGACCGAGATCCGGCTCCCGGACGGCGACGGCACCACGCACGTCTTCCGCAAGCAGGAAGACGGCACCTGGAAGGCGCCCGCGGGCGTTCACTACCGCGTGACCATGAAGGCCGGGCTGGACTGCACCCCGGCCAAGGACCCGATCCCGGACGCCTGGACGATGACCCGCCCGGACGGGACCCGGTTCCTGTTCGGCTGCGACGGCTACCTCACCTCGACGGTCGACAAGAACGGCAACACACAGCTGTTCACCTACGAGGAGCGGAAGTCCAACAACAAGCCGACCAAGTTCCTCAAGTACATCACCGACCCGGCCGGCCGGCAGTCGCTGAGCGTCGAGTACTGGGACAAGGGCCAGAACGGCTACCAGTACATCAACGACTCCGGTGTGCTGACCTCGGACACCGGCAGCCTCAACAACTCGAAGATCTACGACCACGTCCGCTCGGTCACCGACATCTCGGGCCGGAAGGTCGAGTTCTACTACACGGACAAGGGCCTGCTCGGGCAGTTCACCGACGGTGTGGGCAGCTCCCAGCCGAAGAACTTCAAGTTCACGTACGACGCTACCCAGGGCAACAAGAACGTCAAGCTGGTCAAGGTCACCGACCCGCGCGGCAACGGCACGTCCCTGGCGTACTACGCCCCGCAGTCCGGTGACGACCCGAAGTACCACTGGTGGACGAAGACGGTCACGGACCGGCTGAACGGTGCGACCGGCTTCGACTACGCGGTCGACGCGTCGAACGCGAAGTTCACCCGGAGCAGGGTCACGGACGCGGAGACCCACACGGCGACCCACGTGACTGACGACTTCGGCCGTCCCGTGCAGACCACGAATGCCAAGTCCCAGACGACGAAGATGAGCTGGGACGCGGACAACAACGTCACGTATATGGAGGAGGACAACGGCGCCAAGACCGCGTACTGCTACGACCAGAAGACGGGCTACCCGCTCTGGCAGCGCGACGCGGAGAACAACAAGGCAGGCGTGCCGCCCGCGGCCGACTGCGCTCCGGGAACGTACCCGGCGAACTCGCAGCAGTACAGCTACCAGACACGTCTGGACGGCTTCTCGGCCGATCTCCACACGAAGACCTCTCCCGAGGGCAACAAGTGGCAGTTCGGTTATGACTCGTTCGGCAACCTGAAGACGGTCACCGACCCGGAGGGCGTCGCGACCGCGACGGCCGACGACTACACCACCAAGAACGAGTACGACGCCTACGGTCAGCTGACCAAGGTGACCGACGCCAAGGGCAACCCCACGACCAACAGCGGCTTCGGCCCGACGGGCTACCCGGCGACGATCACCGACGCGCTGGGCAACGCGACGTCCTACGTGTACGACGAGCGGGGTCAGGTCAAGGAAGTCACCGACGCGCTCGGCAAGAAGGTCACCCAGACCTACGACACCTTCGGGCGTCCCAAGGTCGCGACGGTGCCCAAGGAAGCCGGGGTCGTGATCACCACCCCGGAGCCGGAGTACGACGCCAACGACAACACCACCACGTCGACCTCGCCCAACGGCGCGGTCTCCACGGCGGTGTACGACGCGGCGGACCAGATCACCTCGGCCACGGCGCCGAAGGACACCTCCACATCCGGCGAGCGGAAGTCGACGTACACCTACGACAAGGTCGGCAACCTCAGGACGACGACCGAGCCGAAGGGTGCGCTGACCACGTCCGACGCGACGGACTACGTCACGACCAACACGTATGACGAGGTCTACCAGCTGCTCTCCGCGGTCAACGCGGACGGCGACAGGATCTCCTACACGTACGACAACGTCGGCAACCTCACCAAGGTGGTGGACCCGAAGAAGAACGCCACCGCCGACCCCGACGACTACATGACCAAGACCGCCTACGACCTGAACCACCGGGTCACGACGGTCACGGACGCGGCCGGCAAGTCCACCTCGCGGACGTACAACAAGGACTCCCTGGTCGTCGAGACCAAGGACGCCGAGAACAACTCCACGTTCTTCGACTACGACAAGCGCGGCAAGCAGAAGGAGATCCGCGCCCCCTACTCCGCGACCACGATCCGCAAGACCCAGTTCGAGTACGACCAGGTCGGCAACACCACCAAGGTCATCACGCCGCGGGGCACCGCGACGACGGGTACCGCGGACGACTTCGCGCAGCGCACCGAGTACGACGCGCTGAACCGTCCGGTCAAGCAGTTCCAGCCGTACGACCCGGCGGACGGCCGCTACAACAAGGCGGACGTCTACACCCAGACGTCGTACGACGCCGTGGGCCGGGTGGCGAAGACCTCGCTGCCGCCCTCCGCGGGTGAGACGGTCCGCAACGACACCACCTACGAGTACTTCGACAACGGCTGGACGAGGAAGTCCACCGATCCGTGGGACATCACCACGACCTACGACTACACCGAGACGGGCCAGCAGAAGGCCCGCACGCTGACCTCGGCGGGCGGCTCCTCGGACCGCACCATGGCGTGGTCGTACTACCCCGACGGCAAGCTCAAGTCGAAGTCCGACGACGGTGTGCCGGTCGGCAAGTCGGTCGTGCTGGTCGACAACTCCGACACCCAGCACACCTCCTCCACCGGTACATGGGCGACGGGAGACCTCACCGGCCAGCAGGGCTACAACCACCGCACGCACACGGCGGGCACAGGCGCGGATGCCTTCACCTGGACGCTGAACATCCCCAAGGACGGCACGTACACGGCGTACGTGAAGTACCCGAAGATCACCGGCGCCGCCACCACCGCCAAGTACACCCTCACCCACGGCACGACCACCGAGCCTTCGGTGACGAAGGACCAGACGGCGAACACCGGCACCTGGGTCGGCCTGGGCAGCTACACCCTCAAGCAGGGCGAGGGCAGCAAGCTCGAGCTGGCTCAGAACAGCGGTGGTGCGGTCGTCGCGGACGCGGTCAAGCTGGTGCGTGACACCAGTGGTGAGACCGACAGCGAGAAGCACACCTTCGCCTACGCCTACGACGTCAACAGCAACCTCACCTCGGTCGACGACACCTCGTCCGGCGCGAAGATCGACGCCTACACGGTGGCGTACACGGGCCTGAACCAGGTCGCGAAGGTGACGGAGGCGCTGGCCGGCGCGGAGAAGAAGGTCACGTCGTACACCTACGACGCCAACGGCCAGACGGATACGGTCACCCACCCCGACCAGTTCTCCAAGTACACCTACGACCTGCGAGAGCAGGTCAAGACGGTGTCGGTCGGCAAGACGGCGGCCGATGCCTCACCGAAGGTGAGCTCCTACACCTACACCGACCGCGGCCAGAAGCTCCAGGAGACCAAGGCCAACAAGAACACGGTCGACTCCACCTACTACCTGAACGGCGCCCTGAAGTCGACGACGGAGAAGAAGGGCTCCGGCACCCTCGTCTCCTCGCACACCTACGCCTACGACGCCAACGGCAACAAGGCGCAGGACGTGGCGAAGAAGATGAACGCCGACAACCACGCGGCGTACCTCGACTCCACCACGGACTACACCTACGACCCGGCTGACCGACTCGCCAAGTCGGTCAAGACGGGCACGGGTGCGGGCACCGACACCTATGTCCACGACGACAACGCCAACGTCATCAGCCAGTCGGTCAAGGGCGTTTCCACGACGTTCGACTACGACCGCAACCGGCTGCTGACCGCCACCGTGGCAGGCTCGACCGCGAGCTACACCTACGACCCGTTCGGCCGTCAGGAGTCGGTCACCGCCGGCGGAAAGATCGTCGAGCGCAGCGTCTACGACGGCTTCGACCACATCGTCGAGTCCCAGAAGGCGGACGACACGGGCGCGCTGAAGTCGACGAAGTTCACGTTCGACCCGCTGGACCGCACCGCGTCGAAGACGGCGGACGGCAAGACGACCGACTTCAACTACCTCGGCATGTCCAGCGAGGTGCTGGGTGAGGAAGTCGCCGGTGAGCTCACCAAGTCCTACCAGTACAGCCCGTGGGGCGAGCGTCTCTCCCAGGTCAAGCACAACGCCGACGGAACCAGCGAGGACGGCTTCTACGGCTACAACTCGCACACCGACGTCGAGACGCTGACCGACAAGGACGGCGACACCAAGTCGACCTACGGCTACACCGCCTACGGCTCCGACGACAAGGACGAGTTCACCGGCATCGACAAGCCGGAGGCGGCCGATCCGTCCAAGGAGGCATACAACCCCTACCGCTTCAGCGCCAAGCGCTGGGACGCGCAGACCGGCACCTACGACATGGGGTTCCGGGACTACAGCCCGGGGCTCAACCGGTTCACCAGCCGGGACATGTACAACGGGGCCCTCTCGGACATGGGACTCGGGTCGGACCCCTTCACGGGGAACCGCTACGCCTTCACCGGCGGCAACCCCGTCAGCAATGTCGAACTGGACGGCCACATCTTCGGGTGTGCCGTCTGCAGCGACGTCATCGACAAAGTCGGCGACCTCGTATCGGACGCGACCAAGAAGACCAAGGGCGGATGGCTGTCCGTCGCCGACACGTTCCTCACCGGCATCGGCTGGTACAACGAGACGGCGCCCAACGGGTACGAGACGGAGCCCGGTGCCACGCCGGACTACGGCAAGGGTCTGCTCGTCAAACCGGACGACGAGAAGGAATGGACCGGCGGCGTCACCCGGTTCCCCTTCCAGGACCAGGGCTGCAAGGACAGTCGGCAGAGCATGATCTACTACATGCCGCTCGACGACGCGGGACGCGCTCAGGGGGCGATCGGCTGTCTGAACTGGCACGACACCAACAACGTGGACAAGGGGACCGGCGAGATCTACGGGGACGGCGGGATCTTCGGCAGCGGAACGGTCTGGCCGACCGACGACCCCCTGTACATCCCCAAGGCGATGCAGAAGGGTGGTCCGCTCTATCGGAAGGGCCTGGAGCGAGGTCATCTGATCGCCAGCCGCTTCGGCGGCTCCGGTACGGACATCAGGAACCTGGCGCCGATCCACGGTGACGTGAACCGGGGTGCGATGGCGAGGGTGGAGGACGCGGTGGCCGAGCAGATCAACAGCGGCAACACCGTCTTCTACCAGGTCATGGTGCACTACCCCAGTGCCACCGATCCGATGCCGGACCGGTTCGACATAACCTGGAACAGCTCGAGCGGCGCCAGCGGTTCGGTGCCGGTCTACAACACCCCATAGAGTGAGACCGGGGGGCGTGTCGTATATCTGACACGCCCCCCGGTCCAAGCCTTCGATCGGAATGTGAAGAGAATGTGGATCGAGCGAATCGCTGAGGCCACGCACTGGGAGCCGCTTCGGCTCGATCTTCCCTGGAACAGCGTCGAGGAAGATCTCGGTACGCCGCTGCCCGAGGACTACAAGAAGCTTGCCGAGACGTTCGGCAAGGGCGAATTCTCGGAGTTCTTGCGTGTTTTCACCGTCGATGCCACGAGGCAGTTCGACCTCGTCAGGATCTGGAAGAAGTTTCTCGACGGCGGCCCGGAGAGCGGTCCCGATCCCGCCTTCAAGCCCTACCGGATGTACCGGCCCGGTCAGCGCGGCCTCATTCCCTGGGCGTTCGGTGAGATGAAGTGCAGCTACTTCTGGCTGGCGTCCGCGGATGAGGACCCGGCGAGCTGGCCCATCGTCACACAGGGAGACCCGTATCCCTGGCACGAAGTGAACATGTCCACTTCCGAGTTCGTCTGCCGAGTGCTGACCGATCCCGATTTCGAGCCGTTCTCGATCGCGAGGCTGTTTCCGGAGCCCGACTTCTATCCGATGGACTGAGTCGCACACCGCCCCCGCGCCCGACGTGAGTCCCCCGTGACGGCCCCGGGCGCGCGCCAGGTGTGACGCCTGGAACGCCTGCGTCGCTGGTCGGAGTGTGAACACCAACGCGACGCACACCGCCGCCCCTTCACCCGCATACCTGGCGGTGCTGCGCTCACCGGTCGGCCTGGGGCTGGCCACCTCCCTGCTGCTCGGTGCCGTGATCGTCACGGATGTGCTGTCCCTCGCCTCGGGCGCCCATCTGTACGACCTGCTGCGCGGCATGCCGCACGACCGGGCGGCTCTGTGGGCGGTGCCCGGCGTCGAGGACCGGCAGCGCTCCTACGACCTCCTCGGCCTGCTCCGGAGCGTCTTCTACCTCGCCACCGGAATCGTCTACGTGTGCTGGCTGTACCGCTTGCGCGACAACGCCGAAGTCTTCGCGCCCGGCACTCACCGACATGGCCGCAGCTGGACCGGCTGGGGCTGGATCGTCCCGGTCGTCAACCTGTGGTTCCCACGACGGGTCACCCTCGACATCTGGGACGCGAGCCGTCCCGCGGGACCGCACTCGCCGGACCGGCCGGGCCATGGCCTGATCAACCTGTGGTGGGGTTTCTGGCTCGCGCAGGGCTTCATCTCGTTGGCAGGCGGCGCGGTCTACGACACGGCTGAATCGATCGGCCCGACGAACGTGGCTCTCGGCCTTCTCATGGCCTCCGACCTTCTCGACATCGTCTGTGCCGTTCTCGCTGTCCGGCTGGTCCGCACGCTGACGCACATGCAACACGACAGGGCGCGGGAAGGATCGGCCGTCCGGGAAGAGCCGCTCAGCTGATCGCGGTCGGTGGTGGGGCCAGCAGTCCGTCGGACACGCCGTGCCCGCCGCTGCCCGGCCGGACCGCTCCCGCCGCCGGGTTCGACGGGTGGCATTCGCCACAGTGACGTCTGAGACCGCGGATGCGCTTGGTGAGAGGGAACGGATGTCGTTCCCGCCGGGAGTTCCGTGTGGGCCCCGGCCGCACGTGGGACTCGGGGGTTGCCGTGGGATCGGGTGGGGACGGCAAGCGACTTCTTTCTGCCGGCGAGATGCGGACAGGGGTCACGGAATTCGTACGAAGAATAACGGCGCGGCGGCGATTGCCACTGGACTACTCGGTGGCGAGCCTTCGCGTGGTGGACCGCGTCGTCGACGGGCTCCGTGCCGCCGGACCGGAACAGACGGCCGTGGCGCGCGAACTGTTCTGGCTCGGGGCGTACGCGGGCGAGGTGTTCGTCCGGCGGGCCGGTGCCGAGTGGGTGGACCTCGACCCGGGGCACCAGAAGCTGTTCGGGCAGCTGGTGGGCGTCCGGATGCCTGACGGACGGGCGTGGAACCCGATCGGCAAGGTGGCCAACCGATTCGCTGCGGGGCCGGAGGAGTCCGTACAGCAGATGTACTTCCTGCTGCACGGACGCCTGGCGGTTCCGGCGTTGGCCGGCCGGTGAGCTGAGCCACGCTGAGCGTGGACGGCCGTTGTGCGGGCGAGGTGGTGAGGCCTGACGGCAAGCCCTGGCCCGGAGGGCTCCAAGCCGCTCACGCGTTCGTGGTGGGCCCCGCCGAGGCACACCGCACGCGGGCCCGCCGGTCGGCCGATACGGACATGCCGCCGCCGACGACGGTGCAGACGACGCCCAGCACCACGGCCAGTCCGAGCAGCGTGGGGACGGTCGCACTCGGGAGTGGGCGGCCCTGCACCGCGGAGACGGGGACGGTGCCCGACTTCTCGCTCAGGAAGTACCGCGAGTCGTTGGAGTTCCCCCTGTTGTCCCCCAGGAGGAACATGCGGCCGGGAGGCACGGTGACGTCGAAGGCGGGGGTGCTGGAGGGAGCCCGGTCCTCTTTCAGGTACGGCTCTTCGACCGGTCTGCCGTTGACGGTCAGCGAGCCGCCCGCGAACACGAGGTGATCACCCCCGAGTCCGATCACGCGCTGGAGGACCGGGAGTCCCCGGTATCTGCCCGGCACCTCGTAGAGCACGACGTCGCCCCGCCGGATCGCCGCGCCACCGAGCTTCTCGACCGGAATCCGGTCGCCTTCCCCGAACGTGGGCTCCATGGCTCCACCGGCCTTCACCGTGGTGTACGAGGTCTGGAGGTACACGAGTGCTCCCGCAGCCGTGACCAGCCCGAGTACGACCAGGAGCGTTCCCGCGATCAGCATGCCTCTGCTGGATCCGTGCCGATTCCGCATCGTCTCTTTCCGTAACTCATCCGTGCGTCGAAGGGGCCAGGGCCCGTGGTGGTTCACCGGGTGAGAGCGGCTCCGATGCTCCGGCCGGTACCGGCTACGAGGGCGGTGGGCCCGTACGAGGCGCCCAGACCACCGGTCACGGTCATCACGGTGCCGTCGCCGGAGTTCTCGCCCTCGGCGCCGAACGCAGGATCGGCCGTGCCGTCGCCGTTCAGATCGGTCAGGACCACTGCCGACCCGAACCGGTCGCCGGTCTCGGCAGCTCCCGGTACGCCGCCCGAGCCCTGTACGAAGGTGACCGCACCGGTCGTCGCGAGGCCGTCGGCGGAGCCGTGCAGCAGGTGGGCGCGCCCCGCCCCGCCCGGCGCGCCGATGAGCACATCGGCATACGCGTCCCCGTCGGTGTCGCCGACGGACAGGGAGGCACCGGCCTCGCCGCCGGTAGCCGCCGCGTCGAGACCGGTGCCGCCGATCACCGCGGCGTCAGAGGTACGGAGGCCGTCGGAGGAGCCGGGGTAGGTGACGATCTCTCCGCTGCCGGAGTCCGCCGACGGCCGTCCCACTGCCAGATCGGCGTAACCGTCACCGTTCAGGTCCCCGGCTGCCACGCTGCTGCCCCCGGCCCCGTCGACGACCGTCGCGGTGTCGGCGCGCAGCCCGCCCGCCGAGCCCCGCGCCAGGACCAGCGGCCAGGAGCCGTCCGCCGTACGGAAGGTCAGCGCGGCGTCGTCGAAGCCGTCACGGTCGAAGTCCGCGGTGGTCACGGCTGCGTCCTGGACGGGGCCGGCGGCGAGGGGGAGTGGCGCGGAGAAGACGCGGTCGGCGCCGTCCACGGTCCAGGCGCGACCCGCGCCGGGCGAGACGGCGAGGACGTCGTCGCCACCGTCCCCGTCGAAGTCGCCGGTGGCCAGAGCCGCGCCGAAGCGGGCGTCCCCGGTACGGGCCCCCACAGGCTCGTTGATCATGCCCGCCTGGCCGGTGAGGCCGTCTGGACCACCGCGCAGGACGCTGAGACCGCCCTCGTCGCTCGCGCCCGCGGTGACCTCCTCGCCGGGTGAGGACACCACGAGGTCCTGGTAGCCGTCACGGTCGAGGTCCCCGAAGGCGCTCGCCGTGCCGAAGCCGTCACCGTCCTCGGAGCCGCCGGGTACGCCCTCGCTCTCCTGCGTGACCACGGACCGGTTCGCGGCGTAGGGCGTGGTGGGGGTGCCTGGCACGACGCTCATCTGGCCCGCGCCCACGCGGCCGTTCGCGGTGGCTCGCGGCACACCCACGGAGAGGTCGGCCCGGCTGTCGCCGTTCGTGTCGCCGTGTGTGGAGGGAGCGCCGGACCCGGCCGCCGCTGTGCGGATCGCGGCAAGATCGCTGTAGAGATTCGTGCCCGGGCACTCCGTCGGGAAGCCGTCACGATGGCCGGAGATCCGGTTCATGGTGACCAGCTGGCCCTGGGTGTACTTGCCGTTGTCCGCTCCGGCCGTCATCACGAGCGACCCCGACGGGTTGACGCCGTACAGACCGAGCTTCCAGGACGCGAGCCGGGCGATGGCGTCGCGCACGGCGGGTGTGGTGCTCGCGGTGTTGAAGTCGCCGATCACGGCGACGCCACTGGTGTCGGTGTTGAACCCGTAGGTGTGCGCCCCGTACACCGGCCGGTCGATGCCGCCGGCGCGTCCCTCGAAGAGGGTTCCGCACTTGTCGACGAAGAAGTTGTAGCCGATGTCGTTCCAGCCGTTGGACTTCACGTGATAGGTGAGGATGCCCTGGATCACGGAGGCGGACTCGGCGCAGGTGTAGTCGTTCGTGCCGGCGGTGTGGTGCACGAACACCGCCTTCGTGTCCGTGGTGTACGTCGGCGGGTCGGCGACCAGCGATTCGTCGGCACCCCACTGGGCGCGCGAGGTGATCACGGGCGTGTCCGCCGCGGTCGCGGTCGCTGACGCGGTGCTTGCCGCTTCGGCCCGGGCCGGGGAGGGGCCGCCCGCGGGGTCCACCAGGTCGACGCGCAGTCCTCGCGGGAGCCCGGAGCCCGTGATGCGGGCCTGGACTCCGTCCGACGGGCCGACCCACAGGGGCTGGGTTCCGGCCCGGAGCCCAGGGCCTTCGTGGTCGGGACCGGCCTCCGGTGTGCGGACGTCGGTGTCCAGCGCGCGCCATGGGGACCAGGCACCGGTCTCCGCGTCCCGCACCCGGACCTCGGCCTCTCCGCCGAGCCGGGCACGCGGATCGTCCCAGGTGATGCCGAGCAGGCTGAACCGCCCGGTGTCGCGGGGCGTGAGCACCTTGCCGCCCCTGACGTCGGTGACCCCGTGCGTGGTGAGGGATCCGCCGCGGGGCCCGCCGCTGTCACCGGGCGCGGTCGCCGCAGCGGTGGGGGCGGGCAGCGCGGCCAGCAGGAGAGCAGTGGCCGCGAGGGTGCTGCGGG
>NZ_MAPV01000208.1 GCF_001700505.1 Streptomyces mutomycini | reverse complement strand
ACGGCGGCAGCTGGCCGGCCGGCCGGCCAGCTGCCGCCGTGCGAGCCCGCTGAGTGTGGTGTGCGGGCCGAGCTCCAGAAGCGTGCCCGCGGATGTGTGCGACGTGCCGAGCTCCTGCAGCGCGTCGGCGAACCTCACCGGCTCACGTCCCTGCCGCAGGAGATGCGCGGTGTCCGGGAGCCAGCCCGGAGGGCGGGTCCGCCCGTCCACGGCGCTCACGAACGGCACCACGCACGGCCTGAGTTCGACCTCTGCGCACAGTTCGCGGAGCCCCGCCGACATGGGTTCCATCAGCGCCGTGTGGAACGCGTGCCGCACCGGAAGCGGCCGGGCGTCGATCCCGCGCCCTGACAGGAGTGCCGTGAGGCGTTCCACCGCGGCGGACGCTCCCGCGAGCACCTGGCTGCGCGCGCCGTTGACGACGGCGAGTTCCACGCCGGGCACCTCGGCGGCCAGCTCCCTCGCCGCACGCTCGTCCATCGGCACCGCGACCATCGCCCCCGGCTCACAGTGGTCGCGCATCAGCCTGCCGCGCCCGGCCGTCAGGCGCAGCCCGTCCTCGACGGAGAGCGCCCCGGCCGCGTGCAGCGCCGCGTACTCGCCGACGCTGTGCCCCGCCACCACGCTCGGCGTGATCCCGGCCGCGCGCCACAGCCGCACGAGCGCGCACTGCAGGGCGAAGAGCGCCGGCTGCGCCAGTTCGGTGGGCCAGAGCAGCTCGGCCCCCGGCTCGTCCTCGTCCGCGAGGAGCGGGGTGAGGAGGCTGTCACCGCCGGTGAGTCCGGCGTACTGCCGCTCGCAGGCGTCGAGGACGTCGCGTACGACGGGGAACCGCTCGTACAGCAGTCGTGCCACGCCCCGGTACAGGGTGCCCTGCCCCGTGAAGAGGAACCCGGTGCCGGCTTCGTCCGTGCCGCCCCCGCCCTGCCGCGGATCCGCGAGCCAGGAGTCGAGGGCGCCCGTGAGCGCGGCCACGGTGTCGCCCCGCACCGCGAGGCGGTGCCTGCGGTGGGCGCGGCCGAGCGCGAGCGTCGTCACGAGGTCCGCGTGCCGGGTGCCGGGGTGGGCCCGCAGGTGGTCGCGGAGGGCCAGGGCGTTGTCGGCGAGCGCCGCTTCCGTGTGGCCCGCGACCACCAGGACACCCGGCGGCTCCGGCGCCACGGCCGGGCGGGGCGCGGGCTCAGGGGCCTCCTCGAGGACGACGTGGACGTTGGTCCCGCCGACGCCGAAGGAGCTGACCCCGGCCCTGCGCGGGCCGTCCCCCCGTGGCCAGGGGCGTGCCGAGTCCGGGATGTAGAAGGGGCTCGCCGCGAGATCGAGGGCAGGGTTGGGCCGGCGGAAGTTGGCCATCGGCGGGACGACACCGTGCCGGAGCACGAGCAGCGCCTTGATCATGCCGGCCAGGCCCGAAAGGACGTCGAGGTGACCGATGTTGGCCTTGACCGAGCCCAGGGCGCAGTAGCCGGTGCGGGCGGTGTCGGCGCGGTACGCGGAGGTGGCGCCCTCGAACTCGATCGGATCACCTTTGAACGTGCCCGTCCCGTGGGTCTCCAGATAGCCGATGCTGCCCGCGTCGACCCCAGCCCTGCGCAGTGCCCGCCGGATGGCGCCGCGCTGGCCGTCGGCGCTCGGCGCCGCGAACGTCCGCTTGTCCGCGCCGTCGTTGTTGGCTCCCCAGCCGCGGATGACACCGTGGATGTGGTCGCCGTCCGCGAGGGCCCGGTCGAGGCGCTTGAGCACGACGGCCGCGACGCCCGTGCCGCCGACGGTCCCGTCCGCGTCGGCGTCGAAGGGCCGCAGACAGCCGCTCCGGGAGAGGATGGACCCCTTGACGTACTGGTAGCCGAGGACCTGCGGCACGTGTACGGCGGCAGCACCCGCGACAGCGATGTCACACTCGCCATAGGCCACGGACTGCGCGGCCTGGTACACCGCTGTCAGCGAACTGGAGCACGCCGTCTGGACGTTGACGGCCGGGCCCGTCAGGCCGAGTCGGTAGGCGGCGCGGTTGGCGGTGAAGTCGGTGAAGTTGCCGATGGTGACCTGCAGTCCGGCCACCCAGTCCGCCACGCCTTCGCGCAGGACGTTGTTCCGCAGGTAGCTCTGGAGGGAGTACAGGTGGTAGCCGGTGCTGGCGTAGACGCCCACCTCGTGGCCGCCGGTCTCCCTCGCGCCGCCCGCATACCCGGCGTCCTCCAGGGCGTGGTGCACGCACTCCAGGAACAGCCGGTGCTGGGGGTCGGTGATGCGGGCCTCGTGGGCGCTCATCCCGAAGAAGCTCGCGTCGAACCCCGCGATGTCTTCGAGGACCCCGCTCGCCCCGACGAAATCGTCGGCGCGGTACTGCGCCTCGGTCAGGCCCGCCGCGGCCAGTTCGGCCTCGGTGAATCGGCGGATACGGTCGGCGCCCTCATGGATGGTGCGCCAGAACTCCTCCGGGGTGTCCGCGCCGGGCAGCCGGAAGGACATCCCGATGACGGCCACGGGTTCGGGTGCGGGGACGGTTCCGGGTGCTGCTGTGGCTCCGGGGGCTGCGGTCATCGTGCGTCGGCCTCACTCTCCACCGGCGACGTGTCCCGTCGTGCGGCGTCGTGCTGTGACGTGTCCTGGCGTAAGGGGTCCCGCTGTACCGGGGGCGTGGCCGCGGTTCTTCGGCCGTGCCGCACGAGGACGACGAAGAGGACGACGCAGAGCACGATCGCCAGGCCGTGCAGCAGGCCCACCACGTGGATCGGGGAGTACCGGTCCAGGAGGGCGCCGCTGACCAGCATCCCGAGGCCGAAGCCGGTGTTCTCGACCGAGGCGGACAGACCGAAGAGCCGGCCGCGCTGCTCGTCGGGCGCCGCCTGGAGCCGGGTGACGTAGGCGATCTCGGTGAGGCCGTCGGCCATGCCCGCCACCAGGGCGGCCGCGACGGCGACGCCCGTGGGGAGCCCCGCGAAGACCACGATGAACGCTGCCGACATCACGCAGGCCCCGATCACGAAGGCCCGCTCTCCCGGCTCCCGCCGCCCCTCGCGTCCCGCACGGCGACCGCACACCTGCTGCATGACGATGTTGCCGACGGCCCAGGTCGCCCAGAACTGGCTGACGAACGTGGCCGGATGGGACGGGTCGAGCGCGCTGGAGTAGACCGGCAGGGCCACGTTGTGCGACGAGGACCCGAGGCCGTCGGCGGCCCTGACCACCATCATGACCGCGAGCGCGGGAGCCGCACGCAGCAGGACCAGTGACCCGGCCCGGCGCCGCAGCTCCCGCTCGGTGACCTTGTCGGCCGCCGCCTCGCTGTCACTCTTGTCGGCCTTCTCCGGTCGTGTGCGGATCGGCAGCGCCAGCAGCACGCTCGCCGACACGGCGAACGAGGCGGCGTCGAGAGAGATGGCGGCGACGTACCCCAGCTCGGCGACGACGACACCCGCGGACGCGAACCCGGCGATCATCGCCAGCGAACGCCCGGTCGCAAGTGCTGCGTTGGCACGCAGCCGCAGGTCGGAACCGACGATCTCCGGGATGCTGCTGCGCAGGGAGACGCCCGACAGCGTCGAGCAGAAGCCGGTCACGACGGCCAGTACGTACAGAAGCCCCGCTCGTCCGCCGTCGGGCACGATCAGCAGCACCACCATGGCGAGGCACTGAGTGAGGTCGGCGCCGACCATCAACTTCTTGCGGTCGTACGCCGAGACCAGCCGACCGCTCACGAAGCCGGACAAGACGCCGGTCAGCAGACGTACGGCCATGAAGACACCGGCGGCCAGCGCGCTGTCCGTGACGTCGTAGATGAAGACGTTGAGCGCGACCATGTTCAGATAACTGCCGTACGCCGAAAAGCCGTTGCCCAGTACGAGCAGGCGAAAGCGCCTCAAGCGTGCCCCCTGATCAGCCGCATTCCGTCACTCGCCGTCGAGCGGCTCTGCCGAACCGGCATGCACACGCCCCGAAGCGCGCCCCACAGCCTTTGAATCGGTGACTCTACAACGCCAACAGGGCTCGAAAGAAAGGGGGTTGGCTTGTCCTGCGGCCTTCGGCCGCCGGTCGGTTCAGTGGGTGTCCACCGTCCGCACCCCTCGCGCACCGATCATGCCCAGTGAGTCGATCGCGGCCGGGGACAGCTTCGAGTGCTCCAGGCCGGACAGGGGCATCCAGGTGACAGCGCAGGTGGAGTCGTCGGTCTTGGTGACCATGAGGGGGCCGGGCTTGAGGTCGACGAGGTAGAAGAGCCCCACCAGATTCCAGCTCACCCCGAGCCGGTGGGCCGCGTACGACCGCGCGTCCACCAGGTGTGCGTCGTGGAGTTCCAGGCCGGTCTCCTCGTACAGCTCGCGTTCCAGCGCCTCCATCGGTTGCTCGCCCGGATCGATTCCTCCGCCGGGCAGATGCCACAAGCCTGGCGTGAACACCGGAGAGGCATCCGAGAGCTGCGTCAACAGCAGGCTGTCCTCCGTGGCGGCGATGGCATACGCCGATACACGCGGACGCACGTGTTCCCCCACTGTGCCCCTCCAGACGTCGAGTTCCACGGCTCCGACCCGGCCGTACGGAACAATCTAAGGCTTGTCCCGCAGCGATCACATGAGGACGCGAACGCCGTTGCACTGTGGGCGCGTTCACTCATCCGGAAGAACAGAAGCATCACCCTGACCGCCGACAACGACAAGAAGAAGGTCGGCGTCAAGGTCACCAAAATGGCCAAGAATGACCCGCCGAAGCTGAACCTGGACCTGGTGTCGGGTTGCTACAAGGTCCCGGACGGCGAAAAGGCCGAACGCTCCTGAGAGGCCGTACGTCGTAGCGACCCTCAGCGATCACGCTTCAGGGTGCCGGGCCGTTTCCACGCTACGCCCGGCAACGGGAGGGCCCGGACGCCAGGTCGGCGGACGAACCGCTCGGGGCCCCTTGCCTCAGCACTCGATGATGTTCACCGCGAGCCCGCCGCGCGCCGTCTCCTTGTATTTGACGGACATGTCCGCACCCGTCTCCTTCATGGTCTTGATGACCTTGTCGAGGGAGACCTTGTGGCTGCCGTCGCCCCGCAGCGCCATCTTCGCCGCCGTGACCGCCTTCACCGCCGCCATTCCGTTGCGCTCGATGCAGGGGATCTGGACGAGGCCGCCGACCGGGTCGCAGGTGAGGCCCAGGTTGTGCTCCATGCCGATCTCGGCGGCGTTCTCCACCTGCTCGGGGGAGCCGCCCAGGACCTCGGCGAGGGCGCCCGCTGCCATGGAGCAGGCGGAGCCGACCTCGCCCTGGCAGCCGACCTCGGCGCCGGAGATGGAGGCGTTCTCTTTGAAGAGCATGCCGATCGCGCCCGCTGCCAGCAGGAAGCGGACGACGCCGTCGTCCTTCTCGGCCTCGGTGCAGCCGTGCGCCGCGAAGTTCATCCAGTAGTGCAGGACGGCGGGGATGATGCCCGCCGTCCTGCACTACTGG